>JAVCCF010000012.1 GCA_030765625.1 Candidatus Tenebribacter burtonii | reverse complement strand
AGGCAACATTACCAAAGCCTGAAAGAGTTACAGTTTTACCTTTGAATGAATCTTTTTTTGTAGCCAGCATATTTTGGGTAAAGTATGTACCACCAAAACCTGTAGCTTCAGGTCTTATGAGACTTCCGCCCCAATTACGTCCTTTTCCTGTAAGAACTCCAGTAAATTGATTAGTTAATTTTTTATACATTCCAAACATGTAACCAATTTCTCTTCCACCAGTACCGATATCACCAGCAGGTACATCTGTATCAGGACCAATATGTCTGTATAATTCACACATGAAAGATTGGCAGAAACGCATGATTTCATTATCAGATTTACCACGTCCATCAAAATCAGAACCACCTTTAGCTCCACCCATTGGCAGAGTTGTTAAAGCGTTTTTAAAGACTTGTTCGAATCCGAGGAATTTAAGAATGGAAGGATTTACACTAGGATGTAAGCGAATGCCGCCTTTATAAGGACCCATAGCACTATTGAATTGGAATCTATAACCTCTGTTAACATTTACTTCACCTTTATCATCAACCCATTCAACTCTAAATGTAATTGATCTTTCCGGTTCTACAATTCTTTCTAAGATCTTTGCAGCTTGATATTTAGGATTTGCTTGATAAACATCCCAAATTGATTCTACAACTTCTTCAACAGCCTGGATGAACTCAGGTTGCCCTGGATTTTTGGCTTCAACGTAAGCCATAAATTCTTTGATCGTCATTTTGACCTCCATTTTTATTATGATTATGACGTCAAAAAGATAATAGCTTTTTTATTGTCAATATTTGTAATTTTTTTTTTGAGTTATGGTAGTGTTATACTAAGCAAGAAGTTAAGGCAATAAAAAAGCCTTCAATTTCTTGAGGACTTATCTTCATTTATAAGATGTGTTTATACTATTCCGTGATTCTAACATTGAGTCCGCAATTTTGATAAATCCGGCAATATTTGCACCCTTAACGTAGTTAATGAAATCACCTTCTTCTCCACACTTCACACACTGTTCATAAATGACGATCATAATGTTATGAAGTCTTTCATCAACTTCTTCCCTTTCCACCTAATGAACCATTTGCCAGTTGAATTATTTTATCTTCTTCTGTAAAGATTGTAAAATTAAATGGTGAAAAATATCTTCACCAAATTTGAATTTATTATAATATTTATTTAGTTCTTCTAATTTCAATTGTGCTCCACATGGTACTAATTTTTATAAATAAAGGAAATACCATTTATCCCATCCATTTTTATAACAGTAGGGTCATCAGTTTTAATATGGATAAAATGATCTGTTTTTTCTTCAACAGGCTGTTTTTTCAGCCATTCCCAATCAATGAAATCTGTTTTGGAATCATAAGGTACTGTAAAATAACCTGTATTCATTGAAATGAGATTATGGAAGAAGTGTGTTCCCTGCGAAGCATCAACAATAAAGTCTTCCATACCAGCCTCGACAATTATTTTTGCTTTGTTTATTTCGTGCCATTTTACAGGAATACCTAAAAATCTATCACGAGAACCCCATCTGCCTGCACCAATAAGGATATACTGTCTATTTAGATCTTTCATCTTTTTGTTAAGATAAGCAATCTCTTCTTGCATTTGCAGTGTTTTTAATCTATCGAATTTATCGGGATCAATAAAAATTATATCATTGATATTGGATATCACTCCATTTCCCATTCCACTTGTCGTATAAAGGCATAATTGTTTCATATCTAGATTATCAGAATCTATATATATCTCATCTTTATTAATCGTAAGTGGTCTGATCTGAAGTACATAGAAAGTAGGCTTAATTCCATTTTTAATATCACTGTTCAGGTTAACGGCAAACTCAATCTCAATTGGAACTCCCATCGCATTTTCACCGATTTCTAGGATATTATCACAGATCTCTGCCAGCGGGAAATAGTTACTTTTCACAATATCAGCAAAAGTAACTATTTTAGGTCCTGGTGTATCTGCCCCATCCACTAATCTATTGTACTCAAAATCCCAGGTTGAGACAATATGATCTAAAGTCTTGTGTTTAACAACTTCTTTGATCTTTAATGTTTTAATTGTTTCCTTTTCATAATCAATTGAGCAATAATCCTGATTACTCAGATCTATCGCATAAAGTTCTTTCTGAGATTCTCTTAAAAGTTCATCTTGAGAAAGAAGTTCCATTTTAGGATATTTTGGTGAGAATCTAAAAGTTCTGTCACCTTCAACTATCGCTTTACCTAAACCAGCTGACAGAGAAACTATTCCATCACTATTTTTTAAGTATGAGGTTGGATAGAAATTATAAGATTGACCAACTCCTGAAAAATGTGGATAGTAATAACCCTCAACTTCATCACCAACACATTCTTGAATGATCACTGCCATTTTTTCTTCTTCAAGTTTATAATTAATGCTCTCCAGATAATTCCTGGCAGTCTTTAAATAAACTGAAGCAAAAACCAGCTTAATAGCGGTCTCAATTTGCTTTACCCTGATAGATCTATCTTCGTTATTATTGGGAAGCATAAAGGTATTGTATACACCTGCAAATGGTTGAGATTGAGAATCTTCCAACAGTCCTGATGAACGAACCGCAATCGGGTAATCCACTTTTTCTACAAAATCAACTAGAATATCACTCAACTCTGGAGAAATATCTCCTTCAGCAAAAATTGTGTTTATTTCATGGTCACTTTTATCTACTAACCACGATCCAATATTATTTCTCTCTAAAAACCTGTCATATTCACTTGTTCCTATCATAAATGTTTTAGGAATTTTTATACTAACATCTTCGAATTTTGTTTCAATATCCATTGAAACAAAAAGAGAATTCAAAAAAGCTAGTCCACGTCCTTTCCCACCGAATGAACCTTCTGCAAGCCTGATGATTCCTCCCTCTATGTTTAAAGCATTTTTATCGAACTGTAGAATTTTCCCTCGTGTTCTTACATGTTGAACTTCTTTAAACAAAGCAATAAGAGTTTTCCTGAAATCTCTGATATTATTAAAATCTTCAACATTAATATTTTTTACTCGCTTAGAAAAAATAAATTCGCTATGAGCCGTCAACCAAGTAGAAAATTGATCATGATTGCTGTGAAAGATCAAAGATTCATCTTTTATGGTTTTTAATTTTTCCCCAAATGATTCTAGAGAATCTGCACGATCAAGCTCATTCCCATTTTTATCCCTGAAGACGAAATCACCGAAACCTAAGTTTTCCAAAATAAATTTTTGTAGATCACGGAGAAGAGTTTTAGAATTTTTGTTGAGGAAGCTAACCCCGAGTTCTTTCGCATCTTTTTCATTTTCTGATTCTGAAGATTGCAACAATATTGGACACTCAACATTATGCATCTGCATATGTTTTATCAATTTAATACCGGCTTTAGGGTGTATCTTTCCTCTGTATTTATATCTAATATCAGATATAATCGCAATTACATATTCCTTATATTGTTCATATATGTTTATTGCTTCTTCAAATGAGTGACAAAGCAGCACTTTAGGACGCCCTCGCATTCGGTTTCTTTTATTAATATCAACAATTTCTTCATTAATAAGTCGTTGAGTTTGCTTAAGTATTTCTGAATATAGTAATGGATGGAACATTGAGTAATAATAAATAGAATCTTCAACCAGCAATACAACCCGAACTTGTCCGATTTCGGTATCATTTTTAACATTCCATTTGTCTTCTACATATTTGATCATCGTAAGAAATATTTTACTATCACCATTCCAACTGAAAACATTATCAATATATTTCATCTCTTCGCTTTCTTTATCTATCAAGCCAACATCATTAGGAACATTAATGAGAAGTAGTATTGGAAGATCAGGATATTTTTTCTTTATCTTCTTGCTTAATTTGAATGGACTGATCTCACCTATCCGCATCATTGTTATAACAAGATCAAACCTTTTATTTTTAAGGAGTTCAAGTGCTTGAATACCGGTAGGTACACTGGTTATTCTCGGTGCTGTACTTAAGTTAAGCTGCATATATTCACCATGTATCTGTTCCGAAAGTCTTCCATCTTGTTCAAAAATATAAGCATCATAAAATGTAGAAACAAGCAAGATTTCATTTACTTTTTTCTTCATAAGTTCATGGAAATTATCTTCTCCAAATTTAAATTTATTATAATAATAGTTCAGTTCTTTCAAATCCATCTTCAACCTCAGTTTTTTCGTTAAACGGTTTTTCTTTTAAAGTCCAGTCAAGTCATTAATTAGATTAATTATCACAATTTTAATATTAATATATTTGTTCCTATATTCCTAATTACCTTTTTCTTGACATCATATCTCAATTTTAACATTAAATATTATTAATCAAAAAAGAGGATTTATGAAAAAAATATTGTTAATTTTAATCGCATTTAATTCCATCAATTTAGCAGCATCAGAAATTGACTGGAATACAACTGAGATAACTTCTCAGAATCATTTCTCTTTCCTGGAAGAAAAATTCAATGATGATGCTTACTTACATCTAAGAAAAAAACCAGATAATTACACACGATCTGATTTGGCTATTTCATCTATAGCACATTTTAAAAAATCTATCATAAACTTTTTTTCCAATGAACATGATCCATCACATTTTCTGCAAATCCATACTCAAAACAAGTTAAAAATAAAATTATTAGACTACAATATTCAACATGATTTTCTACCTTCGGATTCTTTTTTATACTTTGATCTGTTTACCGGAACCGACTACATTTCAAATATTACCGAAGAGAATTTTTATTCTTTTATTTATTATGGATCAAAGTTATTTGCAAATATTGAAAATACTATTTTTATTGATGGATATTGGTGGGCAGGACATTTTACAGGTGATGAAAATTTAATTATAACGTCTCCCATATTTGATAGCTGGTCTCAAAACTCTAACGATTATTTACAAACCTCGATAGATAATGTCAGCGGTAAAATTGCTTACAAGAAGAAATATGGTTCTATTACTGTTGGAAGAGGAACACACGTTATTGGAAATAATATCGGCGGCAGTGTGACATTGAATGATGACTGTAATGATTACGGATATTTTAGCGGCAAATTGGATTTTAAAAAATTCTCTATTTCTATAATGCATGGAACTTTGATTCCTGACAGTACCAATGTGACAGATGCTGGCGAACCAATATATAAAGATTATAATGATAAATATCTCGTAGTTAAAAAATTAGATTGGGAACCAACTGAAAAGGTTCATTTCTTCGTAGGGGAAGAAGTTATCTATGGCGGAAGAAACATCGAACCAAGTTATCTTTTACCACAAACTTTTTTGCGCGCTACTGAGCATAATCTGCGAGATAGAGATAATGTTCTAATTTTTAGTGGGATGAACTTGAAACCTTCTGCTAAAAATACTTTTTATATGAACTTTATCTTCGATGAGCTGAGTAAAAGTAAAGTTTTCACCAATTGGTGGGGAAATAAATATGCAATTCAATTAGGAAATTCATATTGGATCGACAAAAAAAATAATATTCGCTTAACATTAGAATTCACTGCTGTTCGCCCTTGGATGTATACTCATAAGATCCTTCACAATAAATACTCGCATGATGGGATAGGACTTGGATTCCCGGAGGGGAGTAATCTGATTCAAGTTGCAGGAGAATTCAATTATAAATTATTAAAGAATTTAACCGGAAATATTCATAGTTCATATACAAGACAAGGAAGTTTGGGTAATGATTTCACGATTAATTATAAAACCAGACCCGATGATACTGCAACATGGTTGGAAGGTGAGAAAACCGAAAAGATCGTGATAAAAACAATTCTAAAATGGCAGCCATTAACTCACCACAAAATACTATTTGGTCATTCCGCTACTAAAATAAACAACACCAACCTTCAGCATCAACTCAGTATAAGCTATCAGGCATCTTATTAATATGGAAAAATTAATTAGAAATCGTTATTTTTATTTTATAAAAATTATTATAACCTTAATAATATTGTATTTCATTTTCAGGAAAATTGATTTTCAAGTACTTTTTCATTCCTTCTGCCAAATTAAAGTTTCGGTAATAATCGTGATGTTAATTACAACTGCAATTAAGATTTATATAGAATATAAGAACTGGGGACATTATCTCGCGATCAACCCTGACTATAAGCCAAAACCATCAGAAATTTTTAAATCTCACATGATAGGACATTCTCTCAATCTATTGATCCCGGGCGGTATTGGTGTGATGGGAAAAGTTTTTTTTATCGAAAATTCAAAAACCAATACTTTTATATCAATTGGAGTAGAAAAGTTCTTCCAGGTTTGGATCAATTTACTTTTTGCCAGCTTTGCTGCAATTTTTTATTTCAGAAGTAAATTTATTTTACCTACAATTTTAGCTTTTATCCTTATAATTTTTCTACCATTTATCATATGTCTTCTTAAGCATTTTGATAAAAAAAATAATTTTGCAGTATATTTTAAACAATACTGGAAGATCATACCCAGAATATTTGTTATGCAAATCTTGTATATGTTCATAACGATTTTTCAGTATTTTATCTTATTAAATAATTTTATTAGTTTTCACTTCTTCTCTGCAGTTGTCTCAATACCTCTAATTTTAATTTCTAATTTAATCCCAATTACTTATGCAGGTTTAGGATTACGTGAGAAATTTGCAATTGAGGTATTTTCAAAATATACAATTTCCGCTGAGATTGCAGTAACTGTAACTTTAACGATCTTCCTTTTCAACTCCGTGTTACCGGCAATTGTTGGAATGGTTTTACTTCTTAGGAAAAAGAAATCAATAAAAATTGAAACCTAAATAATTTCTTTTCTCCCTCTCCTCATAGGAATTATTCGTTATCAAACCTTACAAATGGTTAACGAATCTCTTTAATTTTTCCTTCGACCTCTGTAATGGTTGGAATAAAATTAATCTTAATTCAACCATTGCGAAGGATTGAAACCATTCGCAAGGTTTTAGATTATACCTTTGTTTCTTCAATTTTTATCTTTACGCCTTCCAGACAATTCCTGCAAATAGGAATCTGCTTCCTATCTGTTAGTATCTGATTCCTGACTTTTATAATCTTCTTGTTTTTCCAAAGTTCGCTTAATTTAGATTCTATCACATTTCCTACTTTGAAATCTCCATCTTTATCAAAACAGCAGATTGCAACTTCTCCATCCCAATTAATCACAGCATTGGTCCAAATACGACGGCAACGATTTTTTATACCAAATTTCAATTCGAAATTATCACCATTCACTTTATATCTTCTATATTTCGGATTTGTTGGAAGATATTTCTTAATATCCTCTTTGGAATATATTTGAACACTCTTAAATTCAAGATTATCTACTTCTAGTTCTTTGGAAAGTTGTTTTATTTCTGCTATTTCATGTTCGTTATGCTTCATTACCAAAAACTGCCATCGTAATAATGGGTTTTTTCTGTTTAGTTTTTTTCTTGCTTCAACGATTTGCTGTACTCCATCCAGCACTTTATCCAATTTACCGTTTATACGGTATTTATTATATGTTTCCTGCTCTGTACCATCTAAGGATACTATCATTGAATCTAATCCGGATTTAACTACTTCTTCCGCATTATAATCAATATTCCCATTTGTAGATACAAGCGTAAACAATCCCCTGTCAGAGGCATATTTTACCATTTTTGAAAAATCTTTATTTAAATATGGTTCCCCTTGATTCCACAGCACAACCATGAAAGCTGTTTTTTCTATATCATTTATTATTTTTTGAAAAACTTCAAATGACATGTAACCTTTCTTTCGCTTTAGTGTACCATTACCGGTTGGACAAAGCGGACACTTCAAATTACATATGTTAGTTGGTTCTATCATTACTACTGGTGGCGAACCCCAGAATACTGCTTTTCTGGTAATTAATGAAATATAATATGAAAGATAAACTAATACAGCATTTAGTAATCGTCTTATCCTGAAACTTTTTCTAATAAATCTAATATTTTCGTTTAACATAATTATTTCCTTAAAAGACTTTTGTGAAAAATGGATTGAGTGTCAAATGAATTAAAAATATCTAAACTAAAAACCCTGCATTTCTGCAGGGTTAGTTTTTCTTGTAAAACAGAAATCTAGAACTTTATTTAGAAACTATAACCCATTGAACAACCTATCTTTATTTTATAAAAGGAATATTCATTTGAAACTTGCTCGTCATCATAATAATAAACATAACTCTCATCAAAGTCCAAGAATGAATATGCACCAAAGATATCAAATGAAAGATTCTGATTTATCTTCATCCCAAAGCCAGTTGTAAAACCAATTTCCGTTTGTGGTTTCTCATCGTTTCTTAATTCCCATTCTTCCCAGTTTTCGTTGTAATATGATTCCATTTCATAAATGGGAACACTTTGTATAAATAAACCACCTCGGAATACATTATTTGTACCAACTTCAAAACCAGCTCTTAAAGAATATCCATTATCTGAATCTCCATAAAGATCCTGATCAAAATAATAATTTTCAATTTCAAAATCCCCAAAATTTCGAGTTAAATACTCAGCGTAAAGCTTTAAGTTTCTATTAGGTTTCATTTCTATTGCTAATCCAAATTCTGAAGGAATTGTAATGTCATTCTCCCAATCATCCTCATCATCATATTCCATTTCCCACTCAAGTTCAAAACTAGTTCGTAATCTTGCACCTATAGTAATATTTTCATTTAGAATATATGAGCCACTTAAAGTAAAGAATGAACCCGTCATGGTTCCTTCTGTTTCATCGTCTTCATAATAATCATCTGAATATTTAGTTTCAGAAGAAATATTACTTAAAAATGGGAAACTGAATGAAACTCCACCAAAGAATTTTTCCTTATAGTTAAATCCACTACCTAAAACAAGAGTATTAAATCCACCGTGGAATTTTTTATCCCATTCATAATTGTCATTTTCTTCGTCACTTTCATAGTGAATATTAAATCCTAAATCGTAATAAGTACGAAAACCAGCTCCAAAACCCAATTTCAAATTTTCATTATCTGACATATTGTAAGGCATTCCAAAAGCGAAACCATTAAATTTCATATGAAGTGGATACTCATGTTCCGTTTTATTAGTTTCTCCATTAGCTTCATGTTTTCTTTCGTTTTTCCCGAATACTGATCTACCACTAAATTGAACATTTTTTTGAGATAAATCACTTAACATCGCAGGATTGTTAAATATAAAATTTGCACCAGATGATGACAAAATTGAAGTCCTACCTAAAGCTTCAGCTCTCGCATCAATAATTTCAGGCTCAAACATATTTAATGTCCAACCATATTGTCCAAATAATCCTACGGAAGCACTTAATACTAATAAAACTAAAAATACATTTTTTTTCATTTTTTCCCTCCTTTTGTTTTACTAACATTTTTTCAAAATCTAAAATTAAATTTTATCTAAATTATTGTGTTTATTTAATCTTAACTTCCAAATTTATATTACTAATGTTCAATTTTTTATTTAATATTGCTATAAGGATATGTTAATTTTTGAAATAATAAGTCAATATATTTATTTTGGTCAAAAAAAACCCCGCATTTCTGCGGGGTTTAATCTATCTTTTATTTTCTGTTAGAATGAGAATCCTAATTGTAATGTTAAAGTATCTGCATTAAGATCGTTTTCTACAGTAATACCATTTAAATCATAATCTTCTAGTGAATACATTTTATATTCTAGTTTAAGTACTGAATCTTTTGTTGGATTCATGTTTAAACCGAAGAACATTTCATTTTCTTCCATTTCTGTATAAGTTAACATTCCAAAATAAGGTGTAACACCTTTGAATCCAGGAACATAATTAAGAGTGAAATAGTAATTCATATCACTTGTGTCATCATTAGCATCATCATTGTTGATTAGTTGAAGATTAAGCTTAACCATTTCTGCAACTGTATAGCCTAAATCAAAAGCCCAGTCCATCATTCCATCATCACCTTCAGGAACACCAACCATCATAAGACCCGCACCAACATCAACACCAGCTACGGCATAATCTAAACGTAAACCATAATCTGCATAATCCCAATCAAGAACATTAGATTTGTTAACGTTTTTAGTATAAAGCTGCCATCCTAGTCCTTTCACATTTCCATCAAACTTAAGCATGAAATCGTTACTTGGATTAATAAAGTTCCAGCAAGCACCTTCAATAATATTAATGTTAGCAAATCCTGAAGGATTCAATTCTTTTACAAATGGAACTGCAGTTTTACCTACAAGAAGATTAACCATTGGATGAAGTGTAAACTTCTTGAACATGTGATTAATTTTCCAAGCAGGAACATAAGGTCCAGCAGTATTTTCAAAATTGAAATGGAAACCATAATCAGCTCCCCAATATCCAATACCTACATAACCTTGAACTAATCCTCCATCTTCATCAGATGCATCTGCATATCCAATGATAGGATACTGCATGTAAGCTTCACCAGAAGCACCAGCAAAAAGAGTTGCTACGAAAACTAAACTAACTACTAATAAAATAATTTTTTTCATTTTTTTCTCCCTAGATTTTTTTTTAACACACAATAGTTAAAATAAATTAACTAACTTAATTACGATAGTAAAATTCACTTTTCTAAATATCACATTCTATTCTTATATTAATGAACATGCCTAAATGAATTTTATTCAACAATTGTGTCAAGAAAATTTTATCGTATATTTGTTATTTAACTATATAGCAATAAGTTATGTTAATATGTTACATTTTACAAATACTATAAACATACTTTTTAATTCTTATATTCCAATAAGTTAGCTATTAATATTATTTTTCAATCTTAACTACTTTTCTCACAATTGGTAAGAATATTATCTCAAGTGGCTTAGTCATTATATTTCCGCTGTTATCTTTTGCGAGAACTGTAAATTTATAGGATGAATAATTATTTAACTTATTCTGAGAATTAAAAATATAGTGATTTGAATTTTTATTAAGAACAACAATATCTTCTAATTTTCCGGTTTCAACTTCATTTAATTCTGTTTCAATATCATTTTCCAATATTATCTCAGAAAATAAAACTGAGATTCTAGGCTGATAGGAATTTACTGAAGAGCCTGTCCGTGGATTTGATATTATTACTTCAGGAGGAATTGTATCCTGTAATGTTGTTCCGTCAAACAGAAGTGAATCTTTAGAAGTCAGGTTATCTTTAGAATCTAGAATTTCATTAATTTTAATTTTATATTTAAGCGTATCTAAATGTGTTGTAAGAATAGTTAATTCATCTTCATTTAAGTAACTGGCAATAATATCCACATTAGTTTCCAATGAATCAGCAGTAGAAATAGAAATTTGGGAATATGAGTGTACTGGCTCGGAAAATGTAATATTAATACTATTATTACAAATCACATTTATAGATTTCAGTTGAGGTTTTATTGTATCTGCATAAGCTAGATAAATATCCATTATTGTTGAGTTATCTGCGATAATAGATTTTTGGAAATATGGTTCACTTTTATAATCATATTTTTTATTAGTATTTTTATCAATATAAGCACGAATAATATGTTCTACGTTGTTTAAATCTTCTAATATATATGTTTTTCCAAAAGCTATTAAAGAAAATACTTCAGTTGAATCTTCTGTTAATATTGTCATCTCAATTGGTTTATTATTATCAGCAATATCTTCATAAAGAAAATTACCGGAGATCCTGTTTGAATTAAGTTTACCACTTGAAAAAATATAAGTACTGTTTTTATTTAAGAAATTACCATGTTCACCTTTTATTTTATTTGAAAAATTAAAGTAGTAATTCGTATTTTTCTCCAGTTCTTCAAGAATTTTAATAGTTAGAATATTCCCATCCCATATATATTTCTTTTTTAAGATTGGAGGATAGATATAAATCCCAGATAATATTGTATTGCGTTCGATAGGTTTAGTAAAAATAATTTCGATATTTGACCTGGATATATTGCTGTATTCATCAGGAAGTACAGAAATAATTTCAGGATTAACTGTATCCTTTTTTCCGCCAGTAGGATTTTTTTTGTGTCCGCAAGAAGGAAGAACAAATATGATAATTATAGTATATAATAAGATTTTAATATTAGTTCTCAAATAACTTCTCCTAAAAAAATATTAAATAAAAATGAGGTATCTATTTAAAAGACACCTCAAATTTCATAACTATTTCACGATCCTAAACTGATATAACTTCTTTAACATCAGGAATCTCATCTTTAAGAACTCGTTCGATGCCAGCCTTAAGTGTAAGGGTAGCCATCGGGCAACTTCCACAAGCACCTTGCAATCTCACTTCTACCACATTTTCTTCTGTGATATTTATAAGTTCACAATCTCCACCATCCGCTTGAAGTGATGGACGTATTTTATCCAGAACTTCTTGGACTTTTACTTTATTCAACATAATCTCTCCTTACATTTTTTTTAAAAAGGTTCTGCAAAACTATTTTCTTGTCATTCCGCACTTGATACGAAATCGAAATCCTTTATTTTATTGGATTCCCGTTTTCACGGGAATGACAAATAAAGAAATTAACACTATTATGCAAAACCACTTTTCTATTTATACCTAAAATATTATAAGGAATAATTAGTAAAGTCAAAATTATTATTTTTTAAATTAATTTTCAATTATTATCCTTCATTAAATTTCTTGACTTCAAACCCCTATTTTAAAGCCTGTCTTTGATATTTTACTCAAAAGAATAAAGGAGAGAAAGATGAAAAAAAAAATCATCATTATGGGTGCTGCAGGGCGTGATTTCCATAATTTCAATTGTTACTACAGAAACAATGAAAATTACGATGTAGTTGCTTTCACAGCAACACAGATCCCTGATATCGATGGAAGAAAATATCCAGCTGAACTTGCTGGGGAACTCTATCCTGAAGGTATCCCTATCTTCGCAGAAATTGAAATAGTAAACTTGATAAAAGAACACAACGTAGAAGAAGTTATATTTGCATATAGTGACGTTCCTCATGAAAGAGTTATGAACAATGCATCTTTGGTAAATGCTGCCGGAGCTGACTTCAAACTTATCGGAATGAAAAATTCTACAGTTAAAACAACTAAACCATTGATAACAGTTTGTGCTACCAGAACAGGTTGTGGAAAAAGTCAAACAACACGAGCAGTTGTAAAAGCGCTGAAAGCTAAAGGACTTAAAGTTGCTTCTATCCGTCATCCAATGCCTTATGGCGATCTTGTTAAGCAAAAAGTTCAAAGATTTGCAAAACTCGAAGACTTAGTAAAACATGATTGTACAATTGAAGAGATGGAAGAATACGAACCACATATCATGATGGGTAGTATTATTTATTCTGGTGTTGATTATGAAGCTATTGTACGTGAAGCAGAAAAAGAAGCTGATGTAATTGTTTGGGATGGTGGGAATAATGATACACCTTTCTATGTATCGGACAAAATGATAAATATTGTTGTTGTAGACCCACACAGACCAGATCATGAAAGAACATATTATCCAGGAGAGACTAACCTGATCAATGCTGATGTTGTAGTTATTAACAAGATCGATTCTGCAGATCCGGAAGGAATCCAGATCGTGCGTGATAATATTCGTGAACTTAATCCTGAAGCTATCGTTATTGATGGTGCCTCACCTGTAAGCATTGACAAACCAGAAATTGTGAAAGGTGCTAATGTACTTATCGTAGAAGATGGACCAACTCTTACTCATGGTGAGATGAAATATGGTGCAGGAGTTGTAGCTGCTGAGAAATATGGTGTTGCAGATCTTATAGATCCACGCCCTTATGCTGTTGGTTCTATTTCAGAAACATTCGAAAAATATCCTGAAATTGGAATTCTTCTTCCAGCAATGGGTTACGGTGAACAACAAATTAAAGATCTGGAAACTACAATAAACAAAACAGAATGTGATGCTGTTGTTATTGCTACTCCAATCGATCTTAGAAGGATCATTAAGATCAATAAACCTGCAGTTCAAGTAACTTATGAACTTCAGGAAATTGGACATCCAACAATTGCTGATGTTTTAAAAGATTTTTAAATAATAACTAAAATTGTATAAATAAAAAGGGCAGAAATTCTGCCCTTTTTATATTTGAAATATGTTTATTATTTTAATGCTACAAGATTAGCATGCGAAAACCACTTCCAGCCTTTGGTTGTTTTACTGAATACAGAAAGCCGGGCTGCATTTTTTGTGATTGAATTTCCGTCGATTGTTTCTGTTACATAGACAAAATAAGTAACATTCACTGTGTTTTCATTTTGTGTGATTTTAAAATTATCAAGTACATATTCACCCATGTTCAGTCCTTTTATCAATTCGATATGTTCATCCCGATTTCGAGCTCCATCCTGATGAATGGATTGAAATCCCGGTGCAAGAATGTTTTCAATAAATTCCATATCAGTGGTTTTCATTGCTTTCCACACCTGTTTTACTAATTGCTCTCCATCTACTTTTTCCAATTGTTCCTGGCTGTTACATGTTATACTGAATATTAACATCAAGAACATACTAATGACAGTTACAGTTTTTAATCTTTTCATTTTTTCCTCACTCTATATTTTTATATATTTCATCAATGTTTGTTGAACTGGTTCTTTTACTTTCTTTGATTCGGCATATTCTTTGATCAGTTTTTCCAAACATGAGTAATAGCTCTCTTCTCTGACATTACCCTAAATATGTTTCCTTAATTTCTGAAAGATAGTCCTTAATCACTTAAATCCTCATTATAGTTTATGAATTTTAACATAACGGATAAATCAATTCCGAAAAGGTAGTTAAGTTTGTATTTTGTCAAATTTTTTTATTAATTTTCACTATTATTTTTGAAATATATAATTGTTTTTTTCACAATCTTCACAATAATGATGTTGGCAGTTTCCGTAATATATTTTTAGTAATCCCTGTTGATAAATTGCACGTCTTCTAATTACTTTCTTTTGTTCCTCACTTAGGAATTTTTCCATATATTGAGTCAGATAATTAGGTGGCAATCCCGGATAGTTTTGATAAATACTAATTACAACATCTTCCAGTTGTTTATATTTCTTCTCTCTTGCATAGATGACAGCAAGTGGAAGGATAATATTAATTAGAATTGTATCTATGCGGGTTTTACCAAGCTTGTAGAAATCAGAAAGATAATTATTATCTGTTTGGAATAAGCTATAGAGCTTTTTTTTAAAGTTGTTTAAACTAAAATTATCTGTAGGAAATGAAAATAACTTAAGAATATTGTAGAAAAAGGAAGTTTCCAAACTATCATAAAGTAGATCCGCAACTTGCAAAATCCTTATTGCCGGATGATTTACAGGTCTTATCCTGAAGAGTTTCCATTTGATATCTGAAGATTGATTTACAAATTTCTGATTTTGATAGAGCTTCTGCCATTTCTTTTTATAATCATTAGAAATTGTAGAAGGTAGATGATTAATAAGTCCCGAAGAACAAAGTAGAATTGCAACTAATTGGTCATTTGTCATATTCTTATTATAAAATTGCTTTAGTTCTTTGAAATGATTGTTCAAGGCAATCTGCAGCATTTGATATTTATTTTTACTGTAGCCCAAAGCTTCCATTAATCCCATGTAAAGCAGTTGATCAAAATCGCTGAAGAAATGTTCTGCATTGAACCTTATGATTTTTTTCTCAAAGCGCATCATCCCCAATTTAATAAGAAGTTGTTTTGTCTCTTCAGAATTCATTTTATTGAATAATTTGCATGTCTTATCTTTCTCAGAATATGGTTCTCCTGAGTAGTGTTTGATCAATTTGTTTATATCTTTATCTAATTGTCTTTTTATTTCAAGGATTTCAATTTTGTGACCATCTTCACTGATAGTAAACGGATATTTACCATTATCATCGTAAACAACGTGTAAAAGCACATTATTAAATTCAGGATTTTCATAATGCGAATGAGATTTCCAATTATAAGTTGTCAGATCAATTTCAATATCACCTTTTAGAATTTTTCCACTTAGCTCTATAATTGCATCTTTAAAATCTGCACCTGAGTCAGTATTCCAACGTCCTGTAAACTTTACGACAAGTTTCTTACCAGATTTTGTAGTTAGAATATTTTTTAGATGTTGTGCATCCCAGATATGGTATAAAAATTCTTCAGAAAATTGCATATCAACTCCTTTCATTCAACGCAGATTTTATATGATATTTATGATTTAATATGATTCAAAAGATTTACAATAAATTATCCACTTTATTCCAACATTATATCTTATGTTTTTCTTAATCCCCAACGTAGATAAGCGTTTAACTATTTTATTCTTCATAAATCTAAGTTAACTAAAATATCTTTTCGCCAAGTTTTTAGAAGCTGATTATTTTCTAGATTTTTTGTTTTTTTATCTTCTAAGAACTTAACTAAATCTGCACGAGTAGCAATTAATTCAGCTGCTATATTATACTCTTTTGCTTTAACAATTATAAATTGTTTTAGTTTTTGTAACTCATTACCATTAATAACTATTTTAAAATCATCCTGAATATATTTTAAGTTTTCTTCAGAAATTTCTGCACTCTTTAGAACATTGATAATTTCAGTGCCATATCTTCTAAATCTTTCTTGTGGAAAATATTGCGATCTTTGTAGTTCTTGAATACTTTGAGGGTTTGTATGAACTATTTTTAATAAGATATTATCTTTAAAAATAAAAGTTTTAGGGATGTTTCTTTTTTCTGATTCTATTTCACGCCAAGCAGCTAAATGCTTTGTTAGTTTAAGTTGATGTAGAGATAATCTTTTTATTCCTTTTAATTTTAGATATTTTTCATCTGGTTGAATTTTTCTATAAATATCGCTATTCTCATACATTTTCATCTCATCGATCAACCAATGTTCAAAACCGTTTTGCTTACTTTTATTGATTAAAATATTACGCAGTTCACACATATAAATCACATCATCAATTGCATATTGAATTTGTTTTTCTGTTAAAGGTCTTTTTGTCCAATCTGAAGTTGTTTCGTTTTTTGGCAAAACAATACCTATAAGCTTCTCAATTAATTTTACCAATGATATTGTATGATCTAAACCTGCAAATCCAGCAGCACGACGAGTATCAAAAATGTTTACAGGAGTAACATAATTACAAGCCTTAGATAAAATTTGCAAATCCTGCTTAGCATCATGAAGAGTCTTTACAATATTGTTATTAGTTAATATTTCTCCAAAAGCAGAAATATCCTTAATTGCAATTGTATCAATCAAGTAACACTCATTTCCTGAAAATGCGGCTTGAATTAAACCTATAATCGGATAATATGTTTCTCGCCAGAGAAATTCAGTATCAACAGCAATTGCTTTTTGCTTTTTAGCTTTATTAATAAAACTAATAAATTTATCTTCTGTATCTATATAATAATCATTGTTCAAACTAACTCTCTCCTAAAATATGTTCAATTCTTCAACGAGTATTTTCTCTAAATATATATTAAATTACTCACTAATAATTAATTTTTTCACTTCTTCTGCAATTGTCAAACAGCAGGTTAATCCAGGTGATTCTATTCCTATGCAATTTATAAAGTTAGGAAAGCCTTTCTCAGATTCTTCTTTAATATAAAAATCTCTAAAATCTCCACCATCTTCCTGTAGTTTAGCACGTATTCCACAATCATCAAAATGGAAGTTTTCTTCATCAATTTTCATGTAGTTTTTTATTGCTTTTAAAAATTCAGGTTTATATGATTCATTCATTTCGTAATTAAGCTTATCAACATAATAAGCATTAGGTCCAAATCGAATTTCACCATGTAAATTAATTGTCAGGTGAATTCCTAAAAATATTCCATCAGGATCCGGAAGTGGATAGATAAGATGATCAATATCTTTGATCTTTGAGGATTTATAATATTCACCTTTACACCAGTGTAATTGCAGGTTTTCACGTTTTGTTTTTATTCCTACCATTTCAGCTATTTTATCAGAATGCAATCCAGCACAATTAACAATTATATTTGTTTCGAATACCTCACCGTTTGCAAAATTAACAATATATCCTTCATCTAAAGCATCTATAGAAATTACTTTCATATTATAAATGATGAAAGCACCATTATCCTCAGCTTCATTCTCCAGTTTCTGCATAAGTTTGTGTGTATCAATAATTCCTGTTGATGGTACTTTTAGTGCATATTTAGCAATTATTTGTGGTTCTAATTTTTTACACTCAACTTCATTGATGATCTGCAAATTGGGAACCCTATTCTTCTCACCATTGTTTTTTATCTCTTTCAATATGGATAATTCATCTTTGTTATTGGCAACAATAAGTTTTCCGCAGTTTCTAAAAGGAATATTATTTTCTTTTGCATATTGATAAAGTGCTTGATTTCCATTTACACATAATCGAGCTTTTAATGAACCTTTAGGATAGTAAATTCCTGAATGTATTACTTCGCTGTTCCTGCTGCTGGTATGTCTCCCGAATGTTTCTTCTGCTTCAACCAGTACTACATCTTCAAATTCTTTACTAAGATTTTTGGCAACCGCCAGTCCAATTATACCTGCACCAATTATGAGAATATTAACTTGTTCCATGAATTTTCCTTATTTGGAAATTACACTATTTTTATATTGTCTATTAATCTTGTATTTTCTACAATCACAGCAAGTGCAATTCTACAGCCACCCACAAGTTCAGGAATATGCTCTAATGTTTTCGGATCAAACACTTCGATATAATCTATTATACATTCGTTATTTTCTATCAAATTTGTCATTTGAGAGATTATCTCATTGGAAGAAGTTAATCCCTCATTATATAGTTTTTGAGCTAACAAAAGTGATTTATTTAAACATAATGCCTTCTTTCTTCCAGAAGATGATAAATACTTGTTACGTGAACTTAAAGCAAGACCATCTTTCTCTCTTACAATGGAACAACCTACGATATCAGTTCGGAAATTTAGATCTTTAATCATCTGTTTTAATACAACTAATTGTTGGAAGTCTTTCTCCCCCATAAAAATAAGATCAGGATCTATAATGTTTATCAATTTTGCTACGATTGTTGTGACACCTCGAAAATGTGTAGGGCGGGATTTCCCGCATAATACTTGTGTAATTTTATCAACATTCACCCAAGTTTTAAAATCATCAGGGTACATTTGTTCATTTGTTGGAAAAAAAATGTAGTCTACTTCCAGGTTTGTAAGTAATTCAATATCGCGTTCAATATTTCTTGGGTAGGTACTTAGATCTTCATTTGCACTAAATTGAGTTGGATTTACAAATATACTTACTATTACAACATCAGTTTTTTTCTTTGCTTCTTTTACAAGACTTAGATGCCCTTCATGTAAAAATCCCATTGTTGGGACAAAACCTATCTTTCCCTTTAGCTGCTTACGAATAACAGACATCTCTTCAATAGAATTAATAAGTTTTGGCTTCATTATATAAGATGGTATTTTTTATTTTCGTTATCATCGACCACAAGTATTTTTTGTGAATAGTTTTTTAGTTCTTCTTCATCTAATAAACCGTAGCATGCAATTATCACCTTATCGTTGATACTAACTAAACGTGCAGCAGCACCATTTATACCAATAATCCCGGAACCTGATTCACCTTCCAAAACATATGTCGCAAATCTATTCCCGTTGCTGATATTATAAATATCAACTTTTTCGCCTGGTAATATTCCAGTTTTCTCCAAAAATATTTTATCAATTGTAATACTGCCGACATAATTAAGATCACGCATTGTAATATTTGCGCGATGTATTTTTGATAAAAGCATTGTTCGTTGCATTTATCCTCCAATTATTTTACAAAATTCTTGTGTTTTGCAAAATGGAAACATTATTATCTTTCTGAGGATCAAACTACATAGTCATTCGATGAAGAATCTCACTATAAAAGGAGATCCTTCCAAAAACAACGTAGAGAAATACGTCAGAATGGCAAAACACTCTATTATACAAATTCCTTTCTATAAAACTAATTTCAAATATTTTGTTCTGATATTTTTTGTAAACTAATTTTAGGTTTCGTCGATTTCTTCTTTCCAATTCAAGGCAGTTAGCTTACCTTTTTCTTCATTAACAGTTTGCAAAACGATAGCTCCGACGATGAAGAACAAAGTAACTGAAAGAATAGCCCATCTTTGATCTCCTGTTATCCGGGAAACCTCACCATAAACAAGCGGACCAAGAATTGAAGCGATACGACCGGTTACAGAATAGAAACCGAAGAATTCCGTCATCTTCGCATCAGGTGTGAGGAGAACCAACATTGCTCTACTGCTGGATTGGCTTGATCCGATCGCAATTCCAGCCAGCATTCCAATGAGATAAAATTCATTTACACTTTTACACATAAATGTCCAAATAATAACTGCAATCCAGATTACAAGTGTTATGCTAATTGTTTTTTTAGCTCCGATTTTATCGAAAATATAACCGAATATAAAAGCTCCGATCATCGAAGTTACATTTGCTATTACAAAATAAGTGATCAATTGCTTTGTATCCATTCCAAATTTGGTTGCACCGTAAATTGCCCCAAAACTGATTACAATTATAATTCCATCATTATAAATAAGATAGCTAATGATAAATTTAATAAGTTCTCTGAAATCTTTAATATTTTCAGAAGACCGCTTTATGCGCTTAAATGCAGTTCTAAAATAATTTGTTCTCTTAGAAGGCTTCTTAACTTCTTTTAGAAGAATAAAAGTTGGAATTGCAAATATTCCGAAGAATGTTGCTACCGTTGGGAATACAAGACGTATCCAATTATTGTGAACAAGCGGCAGGATGAGTATCAGTGCAACAAGACCTCCAATGTAACCTACAGCCCATCCCCAACCTGAAACCTTTCCAATTTCTTCGCGAGGAGCTATATCGGGAAGAAGTGCATTATAAAACACATTCCCACTATTGAAAGTAAAATTTGCAATGATGAATAAAAGCATTCCTTTAAAAATATCACCTGCTTGAACAAAAAATAAAAGAGCTGTAAAGATAACAGTTAAATAGCAGTTATAGAAGAGAAACTTCTTCTTTGCTCTAGAAAAATCTGCAACTGCTCCGAATATTGGTGCGGTTATAGCAACCATAAGCATTGAAATACTTATAGCTCTTCCCCACAAAGCTGTTCCAAGTTCACCCTGATTTACAACGACATCCTTAAAATACACACTGTAAATCACAGTTACAATAATTGTTGTAAATGATGAATTTGCAAAATCATACATCATCCAACCGAAAATGCTTTTATTAAGTTTCACTCGTTTTTCCCAGTTCATGTTTTAAATCAATTTCAGGTAAACCAAATGATCTATAATTTGTAACATTTGGAGTTGCAATAAATATCTGATGTTTTCCTTTTAGCATTTCAATTATTCTTTCTGTTCTCATCTTATCGAGATCGGCAAGAACATCATCGAACATTAAAATGGGTGTATCATCATCTTTTTCTTTGATTAATTCAGTTTGAACCAGTCGCATTGCGATTGCAATAGATCTTTTCTGTCCTTGAGAGCTGAAATTCCTGGCTGAATGGGAATCAATGAAAATATCAAAATCATCGAGATGCGGTCCAGCAAGACTTCTCTCCTGATGCTTCTCCTGCTCCTCGATCCGTAATAAATGATCCATTAAATTATCGTAAATATCTTCATCATCATTTGGAAAAGAATATTTATAATCGGCATTCAATTTTTCTCTGGCACCACTTATCTTTTTATAGTATTTTTCTAATAGTGGAGTAAAAGTTGCCAGATATTTCAATCTTAGTTTAATAATATTAGTTCCTACCTGTGCAAATTGTTCATCCCAAGCTCTTTTTTCTTTAGTTGAATAATTTGCTTTAAATAATGCATTACGCTGTTTTAAAATTCTTTTATAAATTCTTAGAGCTTCGATATATTCAAAAGAATATTGTGAAATCGCCTGATCGATAAAACTTCTTCGGAAAACAGGTGAACCGGCTATAATTTCAATATCATTGGGAGAGAAATAAACTACTTTCAGGTGTTTGTAAAGCTCACTAATTCGTGCTATATTGAGATTGTTGATTTTTATTATTTTTTTTGATCTATCTGATGCTGCTTCAAAAGAATATGATTTATTTTGTATTATAAATTCTGCTTCAATACGGAAAAATGCTTTTGAGAAATTTATCAGCTCCAGATCTCTACTGGTCTGAAATGATTTCCCAAAAGCAAAATATGATATTGATTCCAGAAGATTTGTTTTACCAATTCCATTTTCACCAAGAATCAGTGCACCTTCCGGATTAAATTTTATTTTAAAGTCCGAATAATTACGAAAATTCTTTATTTTGAGTGAAGATATCAGCAACCTAAACTAACCGAAGTGGCATCAATAAGAATCTTGCTTCGAAATCTTCTTTTATCTCAGTATTAAAGAAAAGAGCAGGCTCATTAGATTTCCCCATTCTGATCTCTATTTCATCTGATTCTACAACTGCAAGAATTGCGATAAGGTACCTATAATTAAATGCAATTGTTAAAGGTTCACCAGAATACTTAACATTTTCAATTTTTTCATTTGCATCACCCTCTTCTCGCTTAATACTATTAATAACTAAAGTATTTTCAGCAATATCAAGTTTTACCTTAAAAGTTTCTTCAGATGCAAGAAGTGATACTCTTTTCACAGCTTCGCGTAATTCTTTTTTATTAATAACAAGAACATTATTGTTATTTGTAGGAATTGCTTTTGTATAATCAGGAAATCTCCCTTCTATAATATGTGTAAAAATTGTATAGTTCCCATAAGCAAACATAACACGATTTGATTCGATCAGTACGGCAATCTCCGGTAGATCATCAGTAATTACTTTATCGAGAAAGAGAAAACCTTTTGTTGGAATAATCTGCTCAACCGACTGTGGAAGATCTATTTGCTTATTGAGTTTAAACTCAGCTATCTTTTTACCGTCAGTGGCTACCATTAATTGAGAATCTGCAGCCATCTTCCAGAATATTCCTGAAAATATAGGACGATTTATTTCTGAGGAGACTGCAAACTGTGTATTATCTATCATTTTTTTAAACATTTTTGCATCTAAAGTAATTACGTTTGATAAATCTTTTTGTGGAACAAGCGGGAATTGACTGCTCTCAGCACATAGTAAATTAAATTTAGATTTTTTACAATTTATTTTTAATCTATCTTCATCTAAAATAAAATGAATCATTGCTTCAGGTAACAAATTAATGATCTCGTTTAGGTTTTTTGCAGATATTGCTGTTTTACCACCTTCAACAATGTTAGCTTCAAATTCCACAACTACTGTTATCTCAAGATCTGTAGCAGTAAATTTAATAACATTGTTCTGTTCATCAGCTTCTATTAGGTAATTTGTTAGTATTGGCATAGTATTTTTACTTGGTACAATATTATATAAATGTTGAATCTGTGCTTGTAAATCTACCTTTTCAATAGAAAATTTCATATTATCCTCTTTGTATTTTTTATATTTGTTAACTTAATAAAAAATAGATAAAATAAAAGCAAGAGTTTTTTCTACTCTTGCTTTTATTTTCAAAACAATCTTTTACTTAACTGCGTCTTTAAGTTTTTTACCAGCTTTGAAAACTGGAACATTTCGTGCGGCTATTTGAATTTTTTCTTTTGTTTGAGGATTAACACCTGTACGAGCATTTCTGTGGTTTACTTTAAAAGTACCAAAACCTACGAGTGACACCTTATCACCTTTCTCTAATGCAAGTGTAATACCATCAATCATAGCATTTAAAGCTAGATTAGCGGCTTTTTTTGTTACACCAGCTTCTTCAGCAATCTTAATAATCAAATCTTGTCTGTTCATTCATATCCTCCTTTATTTATTGGGTTAACAAACATGTATATAGTTTTTCTTATTTGAAAATATCTTGTCAATAAAAAAAACGATAGATAGCCATATTTAAAGGGTTTTTATTAATATATTCAATAAAAAACATCAAAAAAATATGAGTATTTAGTTGCTAATATACTCATATATATAACGTTAAGAAGGCTATCATTCAAAATATTTTAAAAAATGATTTTTTTTCAAATATTTTTTTCTAACGCATATCCTTCAACAATAAGCACTTCCGAAAAATCAACATTATTTATGACTTATTAGTTCATGAATTTTAATCATTACCTTTTTACCCTTAACAGTTACTTCATCTATGAATTTTGTTTTAAATTTATCTTTAATATATTCGTATGTGCTATTGTTTATTATAATATTGTTTGTTGTGTTATAATCTCTTGTGAGTGATTCAATTCTTGCACATATATTCATATTGTCACCTATCGCTGTATAATCAAATATCTGTTCTGATCCTAAATTTCCAATAGTTACAAAACCTGTGTTGATACCAATTCCCATTTCAAGAGGATCTTTATTCTCTGTTACCCATTTCTTATGAAGCTCATTCATTCTCTGCCTCATTTCTAATGCAGCTTTGCAAGCATAAAATGCATGATCTTCGAGATTGACCGGTGCACCAAATAAGGCAATGATTTCATCTCCAACAAATTTATCTAGCGTGCCCTTATTCTCAGTTATGATATTTATCATCTCAGTTAAATATTCACGAAGAATATTGACCGTCTCTTTAGGAGTATGGCTTTCAGTATAAGGTGTAAAAGATACTAAATCAACATAAATAATTGTTAACTCTTTCTGAACTCCACCATATTCTAAGTTTTTAGGATTCTTGATAAGTTCTTCAACAAGTTCAGGAGCAATATAATGACCAAAAGCATGTTTGATGAATTTTCGTTCTCTTAAAATCTGAATATATTGATAGACAAGACCTAAAATATAAATAATAATAATAACAGTTGGAATTTCTAATATTGGTACAAATATCTGTTTAGTGCTGAATAAGTAATAGGAAAACCAAATATAAACAATAATAAATATAAAATTAATGAAAACTGAAATAGATGGTCTTATTAATGAATTAAAAATAAATAGCAATAAAGTTACTATAAAAAAGAATAAAAAATAAAGAGAGATCGGGTATTCATTTAAATAATTATTTCTTAGAACGGTTTCCATAAAATTTGCATGGATTTCTACACCAGGCATTAACTTGTTACTTCCTGTGAAAAAGGGAGTTCGATGCATATCGTGAAATTCAAGTGCTGTTAATCCAATAAATACGATTTTATTT
Organism: Candidatus Tenebribacter burtonii; assembly: GCA_030765625.1. Taxonomy (GTDB): domain Bacteria; phylum Cloacimonadota; class Cloacimonadia; order Cloacimonadales; family TCS61; genus Tenebribacter; species Tenebribacter burtonii. Next base: position 8,453 of record JAVCCF010000012.1, on the reverse strand, counting down.
TCAAGAGAGTCCTTAATTGTATAATAAATATTAAGATCAGTGTTTAATTCTTTCTCAAAATTTGTAGTAAAAGTAGAATCATCAATTACATCTGCAAAATCATAAGTGGTAAATGTTCCAGTAGGACCGAAATAATTTATAAAGGCACTCCGAGAAGTTGCTTTAGGAATATATTTACTTCCAATTTGAAAATACTTTGAATAATTATGTATATCTTCTGAATTTAGATCAAGTTGATAACGTTGTGCCATCGCAATAGTACCTATCGAAAGTTTGATCTCTTTTGCTCTTTTTTGAAATAAATCATAACGTCGCACAAACCCATCTATATCAGATGAAATATTCACCGTTCCCCATTTTGTATCAGTCTGAGTTAAGATTGGAATTGGAGAAAGAAATTGTTCTCGAATAGAGCCGTTATATTGAGTACGAATTAATTTTCCAGAAAGAATTATATTATCATATTTAGCAATAGTTGCAGCCAATTTTGAATCTGCGTCTATATTAGTTCTTTCAGTAAATTCAATATCATAGATTATTTGACTCACTCCTGCTTTCTCTAAGTTTTCAATCAATTTTGCATGATATGTTCTTGGAAATGGCCAACGTTCATTTAATGTACTAAACGTATCATCTCCGATTCCAACGATCACAATATCACCGGAGATTTCCCGTTCACCTCTTATTATAAAAAAAACATCACTTGCTTTATGTTCAATATTTTGCCAGAAATTTGTTATGAATAATATCCTCAAAACGACGAAGATAAAAAAAGATATAAAAAAATATTTTATTAATTTCATATTTATAATTTCTATAACATCTCTATTATAAAACTAAATGATGAATAATTTAAACTTTGTTCATCTGAATTATAATAAATTATTAAACCGGCTTTATTAACAATAAAAGAACTTGTTGTTGTCAAAATATGTTCACCTCTGGAATATTATTTTCGATTTACAGAAAGTTCTATGATCTTATAAAGAAGCTCTTTAAAACTAATCCCTGCTTCTCTGGCAGCCATTGGAGTTAAACTTAATTGCGTCATCCCGGGCAGAGTATTAACTTCTAAAAAATAGAAATCTTTTCCATCGTACCGGAAATCAACTCTTCCATAGATTTCACATCCAAAAAGATGAAAAACATCCAAAGCTTGTTTCTGAATTATTTTTACTTCTTCACTAGTAAGTTCTGCAGGAACTTCGTAGGTTGTTTTACCTTTTGTATATTTGTTTTTATAATCATACCATCCTTCATTTGGTAATATCTCTACAACCGGCAATGCTTCATTTCCCAATATGGTAACAGTAAGTTCTCTTCCGGCAATAAACTGTTCAATAATTGCTTTTTCACTAAACTTAAAAGCGTGTTTTAAAGATTCTTCCAACTCGTTTTCTTTATTGATGATAGTAATCCCAACAGATGAACCGGAATCGTTTGGTTTTATTACCATAGGAAAACCTACATATTCAACGATCGACTTAAAATCATATTTATAATCCTTATAAATTAGTCTGCGCTTGGGAAGTTTAATTTTTATGTAACCGGCAAGAATTCCTGAAATATATTTATCCATTGAAATCGCACTAGCCAGTTGAGTAGAACCTGTGAATGCTATATTTTCCAAAGCGAGAAGTGATTGGATCTTACCATCCTCACCTTCAGCACCATGTAAGCCGTTAAAGACAATATCAGGTTTTATTTCTTTTATCATTATTATCATTTCAGAGTAAGAATCAAATTTCACTGGATCTATTAAGATAATTTCTCTCACGTTGTTGTTTAGTGCTTTCTCAATCTCTTTAGCTGTAGTTTTCGATACTTCCGCCTCATAAGAAAACCCACCAGATAGAATGATTATTTTATTTAAATTATTCATATACGTTTTATCCAAATCTAAAAAATATATGTCAAGAATAATTAGAATTTAGCATTTTAAGAGATTTAATGTCTTTTAAGAATTTTGGGTATGATTTATCTACAGATGAAGCATTTGTGATTGTAAGCTGAGGGAATACCAGTTTTAAAATATGAAAAGCCATTACAAGACGATGATCATTGTAAGAATTTAGTATTTCATATCCAGGAATTCTACTTAGCGGATTGATCGTTAACTTCCCATTATCATAAAATATCTTTGCGCCAATTTTAGTTAATTGAGTTACCAAAGCATCTATTCTATTTGATTCTTTATATTTTAAATGTTCAATGTTTGTGATAGTTGTTTTAGAATCTGCAAATAGAGCGAGTATGGCAAGTGTCGGCACTTGATCAGGCATATTTTTCATATCGGTAGAAATACCTTTCAGCTCCCCACGACTAATACTGATTTTATCTTCATACTTCTCTATCTTCGCTCCAATTTTTTCTAAAATGGATAAAAAATTGTAATCCGTCTGTAAAGATGTTTTATTTATTTTATTGGTAGAAACTGAAGATCGGCTCAACGCTCCCAAAGCCCAAAAATAACAAGCTGATGAAAAATCTGGTTCTATTAAGTATTCACTTAGATCATTATATTCCTGACCCGCCTCAATAAATATCCTACTGCCGTCAAAATCTATAATAACACCAAAATCCTGCATTATCCTAATTGTCATTTTAATATAAGAACGAGAGACTATATCACCTTTTAAAAAGAGCTCAAGATCATTCTTATAAGATGGAGCTATCAATAACAATGAGCTTATGAACTGGCTTGAAATATCGGCAGGAATATCAAGAATGCCACCATTTAATTGTGATCCATTAATTAGTAATGAATTTCCTTGCATCTTAGTTGTAGCTCCCATTTGGGTTAAAATATCCATTAATTGCTTAATAGGTCGTTTCTTTAATTGATCTGATATTTTAATATTGTACTTTGATTTGTTAATAGCTGCAATTCTGGTAGTAATGAATCTGTATGCTGTAGCAGAATCTTGTATAAAAAGCTTACCTTTTATCTTTAATTTTTTGGGAGTTTTCACTATCCATGCTTCTTGAGATCTATCAATATTAAGTCCCATTTTAAACAGATTTTTTGACATTGTTGTGATATCAGCACAGCTTGCAGGATTCAATATTTTTAATGGATTTCTCAAATATGTTGCAATCATAAGAACGCGGTTCAAAATTGATTTCGAACCTTCTAATGTTATATGCCCTGAGATATCTAAATAATTTCTCATTTGTTCTCCAAATATGAAGTAATTTTTTGAAGATAATAATTTTACGTCAACAAACTATTTTATTGTATCTTTTTAATTATGAATTAGAATGTAAATAAAATTGAAGTTACTTATTTTTGTTTTGACAACAAAAGTATAAGTTCATTTCTTCACCTAATATGATAAGAGAGGATTATTGATGTCTGATATTATAAACATTAAAAGTATGAAGAAAGAATATAGGATGGGCAAAATTACAGTGCCCGCCTTAAATGGTGTTGATATTACAATAAACGCAGGTGAATTCGTGGCGATCATTGGTCCATCTGGATCTGGAAAATCTACTTTGATGCACATTCTGGGTTGTTTAGATACACCAACTGATGGAAATTATACACTTAATTCCGAACTTGTGAGCGCAATGAAAAAAGGAAAACTTGCTCTAATTCGAAATAAACAAATAGGTTTTGTATTCCAGACATTTAATCTTCTTCCCCATTTGAATATTCTTAAGAATGTGGAATTACCTTTGATGTATGCCGGTTTCAATAAGAAAAAAAGAACCCAAACTGCAAAGAAAGTATTAATCGAAGTTGGGCTTGGTAACCGTTTAAAGCATAAACCTTCCGAACTTTCCGGTGGGCAAAGACAGAGAGTAGCAATTGCCAGAGCGATAGTGAATAATCCAACTATAATTTTGGCTGATGAACCAACTGGAAATCTTGACACAGCTTCTGGTGGCGACATACTTTCCATATTCTCAGATCTTAATGATAAGGGAAATACAATTATAATAGTAACGCACGATCCAGCTGTTGCCAAACGAGCTAACAGAGTAATAAATATCGTTGATGGACTGATACAAGATGGCAATATCTCTTAAAGAAAATATTACAGTTGGATTCTCTGACTTCTGGTCTAGGAAGATAAGAAGCATCATTACCGTAATGGGAATCGTTTTGGGAACAATGTCTATCATCGTTGTGCTGGCTTTGGTAAAGGGAATAAATAACCAGACCATGAAATGGATGATGGAACGCGGTGGATTGAGCAAAATAACCGTTAGCAGGAATTGGCAATATGACAAACCCGATTATGTACGAAATTACTTTACATGGAAGGAACTTGAGCTAATTCATTCCCTAATCCCTGAAGCCAAATATTTCAATCCGCAACAAAGACAATGGATTCGTCATTCCTATAAAGATAAAGATTATAGAACTTCTATTCATGGAGTTCTTCCTGATTTCTCTAAGATCGAGGAATGGGACGTTCAAGAAGGCAGATTTATCAGCTCCTTTGATATTGAACAATCAAATGATGTTGTAGTAATTGGGACAACAATTAAAGATGAACTCTTCGGCAACAAAAAGGCAGTTGGTGAAATTATTACAGTAAAGGATAGACGGCTGAAAGTAATTGGCATAATGGCTTTCCGATATATGAAAAATAGCGGTGCAATTGGGAATGAAAATTCATTTTCATATTTGAACAGACGTTCTTTCACTCCACTAACCACGATGATAAACAAAGGTAGCGGAAATGATAAAATCTCAAGTTTTACTCTCAAAGCTCAAGATGTAGAAAGCGCTCCGGCATTAAGGGAAAAATTAAATAATATTATTTTAAATTTAAGAAGAGGTCTGCCTGTATTTGAAGTAGAATCTGCCAAAGAAGAAGCCGAAGAAATGGCTCAGAACCAGAAAATGTTTCAAACAATTTTTTACATAATAAGTGTGATATCATTGCTGGTTGGTGCAATCGTAATCGCAAATATCATGCTGGCTACAATTCAGGAACGAACTCGTGAAATTGGAATAAGATTAACTGTGGGAGCCAGGAGGAGAGATATATTTGTACAATTTCTTGTTCAAACAATATTAGTTACAACCATCGGTGGGATTGTTGGGATCATTATAGGATTATCATTACTGAATCTTGTCAGTAATTTTTTGGGAATAGAACTAATCGCAGGTGTTGGGATGATCTTTGTTGCATTAATAGTTTCTGCCGGAGTAGGTTTTATTTCTGGAATTATTCCTGCAATAATTGCAAGTAAATTAGACCCCGTTGAAGCATTAAGATATGAATAATTGAGGTGAAATATGATAAAAAATAAGATATTCCCCTTTTTAAAGATATTTTGGAAAAAGTACAATGAAAATAAAATATTCAAAGAATCTGCTGCTTTAACCTATGTAACACTTCTAGGATTTATACCCTTTATTATTTTTCTGCTTTTTTTCCTACCTGATCTATCTTTTATGAATACGGAAGAACAGATATCTAAACTGGCTTTATCTATCTTTGTACCGGAATCGGCTGAAATGATCTTTGATTATATAAAACAGGTAACCAGCAAAAGAATTCCTTTTAATCTAATCAGCTTTTTCATATTACTTTTCACTTCCTATTCTCTTTTCCAAATAATCAACTCATCTTTTGATAACATACTTAATGCTACAGAAAGAAAATCAAAAAACTTTTTTACTGAGATAATTAGATTTTTTGGGATGACCATCTTTGGATCTGTGATCATTTTAGCTCTACTTTCAGCGATTTCACTTCCAATTGCTTCCAAATTTCTAAATTTACCATTTTTGCAAAATCTCTCACTTTACTTCACTCCATTTCTGATATTATTTATTATTTTTACACTTGGATTCTTTTACATTCCAACTGTAAAAGTAAAAAAGCGTTCTATTGTGATCGGAGCTGCAGTTTCTGCTATAATTTGGATTCTTTTTAAATCCTTTTTCAACTGGTATATTGCTAAACTTACTAATATTGAACTCATTTTTGGTGTACTGGGTGCAATTCCCATTTTTCTTATCTGGATCTATACAAACTGGATCATCATGCTTAGTGGAGTAATAATTGTATCGATTCTGGAAGGTCGTCATGAACGGCAAGATTCTATATTAAAAAATCAGGAAAATATCAAGATAAGTATTGAAAGTACTCTTCCTATAAACTTTAAAAGCAGGATATTAAAAACCGATCTCAGTAAAAAAGATATTAAAGAGATATTGCGGGAATTACTTAAGGAACCGGTAGTAGAAAATAATACAGATAAAAATGAGTTTACAGAAAAAGACGAATAAATTTTTTCGCAATTAATAATAAAAGTGGAGACGTGTCCGAGTGGCTTAAGGAGCACGCTTGGAAAGCGTGTATGCGGCAACGTATCTAGGGTTCAAATCCCTACGTCTCCGCCATTTAATTCTTCTAAGTTATTATATAATAATTATTTAAGTGCCCTCTAAATAATCGTCAAATAATCATACGTTGTCAAATATGTTGTCAAAAGCGAATATTTTTGTTACTTCTTCTCACTTTAAAAATAGCAATTAAGCTGAAATAAGTTAATCTTTGTGAAATCTGTGGTGAAACTGATATAAGTTACACTATATTTCTTAAACAGAAATACACAGCAATTCTTGTAACTATTAGTATTCAGATCATAAAAACTATTGTCAAAAGGTAGAAAATATTTTGGATATGAGCTTACTTGATGCAAGCAGAAAATTTGTGTTGGGACACCTTAAAAATTTACTATATTAATATATTACTGAAGTATTTTTTTCGATTGACTTTGAATGTCCCGCGTGTACTGTGTAAGCATACTGACACACTTGTTAGCAGCATCTTTTATTTCAACAGTAAACATCTCTTAACTAATTCAGTTTTACCATTTACATGTAGTTTGTAAAGATAAACACCAGAGCTTACTTTCGTCCCTGAGTCGTCCTCTCCATTCCAAACAATTGAATGCTCTCCTGCAGTCATTTGATCGTTTAAAAGAGATTTTATCTTCTGACCCTTGATGTTGTAGATTGTGAGTTTAACTTTACTGTCATCAGGTATTGAAAATGAGATCTTCGTTGTAGGATTAAATGGATTAGGATAGCATTGCAAATTATTTGATAGTATTATTATCTCTTCTTCAACCGAGACATTACCGTTTTCATCTGTTTTGATCAATAATATATCGTCATCAATTATATCACCTTGAAGATAAATAATAAATCCACTATCACAAACTTGCATATTTTGTTCTGCATTTGTATAAGCAATACCGGGTATTCCCTCATACCAGATTTCATTTCCAAAATTATCAATCTTGAATAATATTATAATTCCGTTATTCGAATATCCATGTAAAACAATTTCATTATTCGTGGAAGTTGCACACCATATTCGGGCACAATATGATAATTCATATTTTCTCGTCCACAAAGTATCACCGAGAGCATCGGTTTTCACAATGAAGCCACCTCTATCAGGATCATCAGTATGACCACACAATAGATAACCATTATCGGAAGTTTGGATCATTGAGTTAGGAATCTCATTTTGAGAGTTGTAATCATAAGTTTGTGACCATTCAACTAATCCGGAAGCATCTGTTTTTACAAGGCAATAATCAAAATCACTTAGTGTAAAAGAAAGAAATGCATACCCACCATCATTTGTTTGAACAACAGAAACTATCGATGTTGAGTTATATTCATAGTAATTCTGTCTCCATATTTCATTTCCTAATAAATCGGTCTTTTGCAAAGTCGCTCCACCACTTGAGCCAGCAAATAATAGAGCTGTTCCATCATCGACTACACACATACTTTTGTAATTCATATCATTATAGTAGATAATATTTTCTAAATTTCCTTCACTACTCCGAAACACGAGATAATCGGGATTTATCAAACCTACACATCCTGCCGATACAAATCCACCATCCGGCAAGATAGCAAATGTTTCCGATTCACAATCCCACATAGGAGGTGCTGAGTTTAACGAATCTTTACTCGCCCAGATAATATTACCTTCGGGATCGAATTTGATAAAAAAACCAAATTTGCTATACCAGCCAATATCATCATCACTTTCAGTACACGTGCCATTTACTACAAAACAGTCATCATCGGTTACTTGTATGTTACCTGTTTTATAACTGTAACTAAAAAGTGGTCGTTGAAAAGGTTCGTAGTTTTGTATCCAGCCGGGTTGAGCAATTAATAATGAAGAATTAATAATTAATAATGAAAAAATAATTAAAACTATTCTTGGTTTCATTGTAACCTCCAATTAAATATCTATCTTTGTTTCGTATCCAATCTTATAACTCATTACTTTTAAAATCAATCTTTTTAACATTTTCTGATGCGATATAATGGCGGCGTGCCACGTCATCTTGCCATGAGCATTGGATTTGTTTTTCAAATCCTGATGTGATTAACAAGATGATAAAAGACGAGCAAATATAAAGTCAAGGGTTGTTTATTTGTGAGTTTCCGT
>JAVCCF010000149.1 GCA_030765625.1 Candidatus Tenebribacter burtonii | reverse complement strand
TTTCGTTATATAAACTTATTTTCCGACTTTTGTCAGTTTCCAATAACTGTCCAGTTTTTAGGAAATCAATTTCAAACCAAAGTTACTTTTATACCGAACGAAATTTTCCTTAAGTGCCTGTAATGTTCTGCGTGTGCGGCGGGATCGGAACGATCACGCCCAAAACAAACAACCCAAACCCTGAATCGGTACGATTCAGGACAAAACCACTGACCAACCCTACTGCCGACACGCTTGTTAGTAGCAATTAAGTTCAATATCATAATTCCTCAGCTTATTTATTAATTCATCATAATCTATATTCTCCGTATACTTCCATTCTACCAAAATAACTTTGTTCTTTTTGCATTTACCTCTTTTCCTTTTATCCAGTCTAATCATATTTTTGAAAGATTCTTCCCCTCCAAAAAAATCTACTGGCTCATAATGCTGTTTCCCTTGATATTCGAATGCAATCTTTTTTGATGGAATGAACACATCAAGGTGCTGTGGTTTTAGCCAAACAGGACGGGCCTGGTGTTTTGCATCAGGGAAATATTTCTTTATTAAATTGAACATCTTCATCTCAGAAATCCATCCTTCTCCAATTCTTGGTAGGTTCAATTTTTCTCGAAGTATATTCTCAGCTTCTCTTAATAATTCATCAACTAGATCAAGGCATGGATTCCCTGCACATTTATCATTTTTCCTATATTCTGATATGCTTCTAATTTCGTAAAAAGTAATTCCTTCAATAATGTGTGTTTGTCCAGTATATTCAATGTTTTTTCCAGAACAATCGATTTCTTCTATTTCATCAATTTTAGTTAAACGCGTGAAACGCATTTCACGATATACTTTTTTCGAATTCACGTATTTGTATTTCATGAACTTCTGTTGTTTTTTATTATATTCAAAGAATTTTTCTATATAACAAGGAAAAGATAATAAGACGTAATTTTTTATGATAATGTTACTTTCGTAAAATTCAGGAGACCATTTTGTCCATACAATTTTTGTCTCAGGATTTTTCCAATCAAAGACATTACATTCTTTTACTTGATCAATATATCTTTCAAAAAATCTACCTTCAGGTGCAAACATAATAGGGAATTTGTTTTTACTTATTTTGCTAGTAGGCCAATTCTTATAAAACTTGTCATCCATAATAAAAATCTCATGATCTAATTTGTTCTTAAAATCTTCAATAGTTTGAGCATTATCTAAAATAATATCTAAAGGAAGTTGAAGTTTGTTTCTTTTGTATTCTTTAATTACATCATCTACAGAAACAATATAATCATTAAGGTTCTCAGTAATTATCCAACTCCAACTTGACTCAGGTTTATAATATAATAAATCCCTTCCTGATAGATTCATTTTTCCTAAATGTTTTAGATAGATTAATTCGGGTGTTAGAACACCATAAGGTTTATCTCCTAGATAATCATAATATATGTTTACAGCCTCTTGATAATTTTTCTCCTTTATTAAACCTATTATTTCAATATATTCAGGGATATGCTCTGCTATTTTTTTTATAAATACTGTGACGTTTTGAGGATCAGTGTAGCCTTTTTCTAATAGTTTTTTAATCACCTTATTGTGTGCAGTGTTTAACTTCTCATAAAAGATTTTGTGGTTTTTCCAAATATCTAAAGAATTATGATACATTATTGAAAATGATAATTTAAACATTAAAGCCATTAAATCTGTTTGGTCATCACTGAAAGTTACTTCATAATATTTTGTGTCTCCCAAGTAAATAGTTTCATGTTTTAAAGCTAATCTTGACACTAATTCTACACATTGGTCATAATTCTTACTTCTGGAGTAAGAGAAATATAATTGATAAGTATTGAAAGAAACTTTATTCATTTCCTCTCTTTTTTGTTGCTACTAATGTTCTGCGTGTGCGGCGGGATCGGAACGATCACGCCCAAAACAAACAACCCAAACCCTGAACCGAAAGGTTCAGGCAAAAAGCACCGTGAGACCAAACCGACGACACGCTTGTTATATTCATTTTATCAATCTGTATCATCAACATAGATTACAGTTTCTTTAATCGCATTTAGAACATTCTTTATCTCTGGATTGCTGTAAAAATCCAAAATGTCTTTTCCAGTTTCAAGTTGAATTTTGTCCCTAGCAATAAGTAATTTTTTTAAATAAGGAATTGTTTGATTTTCGACTCGTTTTATCCAATCAAAATAGTCTTTGGCATTATAAGGAATTTTAATACCATTTTCTGTACTAATCAATATTACTCTCTTGGTTCTTAGAGGTGCAATAATATTTGTTGATAATGTTTGTTCGCTCATGTTGAATCCCTTTTCATATAAAATCGAAACTAATTCAGATCGATAAATATATATTTCTGGATCAATAAAAAATTTGTATAGTAAATGTTCGAGTACAATGATCTGTTGTTGGATTATTTTTTCTTCTTTTTCAAAATTTTCTTCAATGTATTGTTTTATAGATTTTAGCGAGATATTGGTAATGATTTCATCAAATTCTGTAGGTTTAAAGTCACTAGAAAGGTGAGAAAAAACAGGTGGCCAAATATCATAAGGTACGTTTGGATAGTCAATGCAATGAATGGTTTCTTTTTCATCCAAACCTTCAAGAACTCTTCTATAAGAACCTGCGATAAAATCAGACAAATGCAAGAGGCTATATTCTTGATCCGAAGCAAATTGATGAGTTCTGAAAAAGTCTAAATGTCTTTGAATATATTCTATAAAGCCTTCCATAAACTCTTTACTTCCATGATTATCAATAATAACATCAAAATCATTTAGATTCATTAATAGTTTTGAGTAAAATATTTTATGTGGTTGTTTGAAAAAAGTTCTTTTAAATTTTAACGGGGAACCTGGTTGAATTGCTTTTTTATCAATTATGAAGCAGTAATAACTGAAATTCTCCTCTTTCATTAATTGGTTTATCTCGTTTAGAATCATTATTCTTCTTTTAACATTTTTGCCAACGGTATTTGATTTTAAATTACCTCCGCTCGATAATCTTCTCCATAAAATCCTAGCTTTTGAAGAGATTAAATCTTCTTGTTCTGAATCAATAATTATGGCTGCTATAACATAAAATCTTTCAAGCTCATTGATTGTTGTTCCACCTGATTCATCAACAAAGATTTTTTTACTCATTCAAATAATCCTTTTAAATAATAAAATGAATATAACGGCGGCGTGCCACGTCATCTTGCCATGAGCATTGGATTTGTTTTTCAAATCCTGATGTGATTAGCAAGATGATAAAAGACGAGCAAATATAAAGTCAAGGGTTGTTTATTTGTGAGTTTCCGTGGACGTAGTGTTAAACGATGTTTCGCTTTGATACGGTTGCGAGTCTTTTAGTAGGGGCACGCCGCCATTAATCAACATGGAGCGAAGCGGAATGTTGATTAATGTTT
>JAVCCF010000139.1 GCA_030765625.1 Candidatus Tenebribacter burtonii | reverse complement strand
TAATATTACCGAGAAGATGATGGATTGTATGATAAAGTTGATCAAGATTTTTAGTTGTATTTACTGCTTTAGCGATATTATAAAGAACTAATTGAACTTTCTCCGCTTTTTTGTGCTCGGTTATGTCTTCTACTGTACCTTCATAGTGAAGTACATTGTTCTCATCGTCTTTCACGGCAATAGAGCTCTCCCGTATAAAAATGGTGGAACCATCTTTCCGAGTCCAAGCTGACTCTAATCCGACTACTTTTCCATTCTTTTCTAGGTTCTTTTTAAAAATTGAACGCTCATAGCCGGTTTCATAGCCTTCTTTTTCCAGGTTTCTGGTTTTTAATTCCTCAAAACAAGAATAGCCCAACATTCTCAATAATGCCGGATTGGCACTTAGGATATCACCCTGAGCAGTAGTCCTATATATACCCATGATAGAATTCTCGAAGAAACTACGTAACCTCTTTTCGCTTTCCCGTAATGCTTCTTCCGTTTTTATTCTGGCTTTGATCAATGCCTTCTTTTCCAGCACCTGGGTTATAGCCGGACCAAGTCGGATGAGATTTTCTTTGAGTACATAATCCATCGCTCCGGCTTTGATGCATTCTACAGCGATTTCCTCATTTATCAATCCCGTAACAATGATCACCGGAACCAATGGTGAAATTTCTTTGGTAAGTATTATCGCTTCCATGCCGTTGAACTGGGGCAGAGTGTAATCGGAGAGGATAATATCTGGTTTGAAGTCGTGAATAGCTTTTATAAAATCTTTTTCTGTTTCTACCAATTCAGAAGTAAAATCAAATTTATTCTCTGTTAATTCTTCTCTAATAAGATCAGCATCGAGCTGGTTATCTTCCAGCATTAATATCTTCAGTGTTTTCATTTTTGTTACTCCCTATTTTATCGGAATTAACTCAAGTCTTGCCAAGTTTTGTCGGACTTGACTTAACAGCTGCAAGCGTTGAGTTAAGAACGATACAGCAATCTGTACTGTTAACCAATTAATAAAGTCAAAATGGCTACTATTATTATATAAAGAAGTAATGTCCTAGCTATACTGATGTTTTTTTTCATCCTTCACTCTCTGAAAAACAGATTAATCTACTTTCTCTTTTTCGATCACATATATTAAATTTTTCGTTTATTATGTAAAGATAATAATAAGAATTATTTATCAACAATCTCCTAAATAAGAGGATTGCGGAAAAAGCTGCTGACGTCCCAATCCTTAAGTCAAGTTCACTTCGTGCCCTTAACTCAAGTCTTATCGGACTTGACTTAATAGCTGCAGGCGTTGAGTTAAGAACGATAAATCCGCATTGGAAGGCATTGCAGAAAAGAAATCTTCCAGAGCTTCCAAGCCTCCTGCTGATGCTCCGATGCCGACGATTGGAAAAAATTTTCGGGATTGTTGTTATTAACCTTTTACATTTTGGACATTCTGGTTTTTGGGACACGTTGTTGGTTCGTAATGTTTTCCTCTTGAAAGAACAGAATGGTTGAATTTTCAGTAACTTGCGAATAAGATTTTTAATTTACATTATTGTAAAGTTGTTAATTATTGAATAAATTATAATATATTTGAATTGGTTTTTAAAATAAATCTGTAAAGAAGAAATCATGACTTACGGAACGCATATATTGAAGATGTTTCAAAATTGTTACATTTAAGTTAATTGCGACAAAGAGTTAAAAATAATAAAGAAAAATAGTTAAAAGGAATTATAAATTTACAATTTTACTTACTTTTTTATTCTTTTAGAAAATAGCATTTTTCAAAATTGCCGCTTCTATGCGATGTGCAGAGCCTTTTCCTTCAAAGAAACAGTGATCACTTATCATATGAATATTAAGTGGTGTCCAGCTGATTTCTATTTTGTTTTCAAGGTTTTTCAGTGTAATAATTCCTTTTCTGTACACACCGGCATGTCCAAAAGGACATATCAATTTTCCTCGAAAAGATTGGTATTTTACTTCATATTTCTTTTCGATGATAATTGCATCATCATAGCTTTCAAAAGCTAAATCTGTAAAATATAGCAGTCTATCAGAAATCATTTTTGTTGTTAGCATTATCCTATCAAGTTCTCTACGATCTGCAGATATGATTTCATTGAAATTACGTTTATCTTTACCCAAAAAGCCTTTAATACTCATTTGTCCGGGTAATAGATTTTTATGTATTTTTTTATCTTTTGATGTTTCTTTCATATTATATCCTCCTTTTATCTTAACCTTGAATGGATTTCTCTCAACACTTCTTCCACTTTAATCCTTTAAAGGTTTCTTTCACTATTTTACTTAAATTATATCTTAACGGTTTCGTAAAAAGTCATCTTAAATTTGAAACTGTCATCTTGAGCGAAGTCGAAAGACACTGTCATGTAACAGGTTACAAAATTCTTTGATTCCGTTCAGAATGACAAATATCGACTTTTTACAAATCCGTCAAACCTTAAAATTGCTAAATGCAAGTTCATTGAAAGAAGCGATTTCAAGATTCACTTGCTTTATTTTTAAGCAAAGCTGTCATAATAGATCTTTTTTTCGGGAATGCCACGTTTGATCAAATCCTTCACCACAGCTGCTATCATACCAGGGCTACCACAAAGATATGCTTCTGTATTCATAGGATCTTTGATGAATTCATCAAAAAATGGTAGCACATAACCACAGCGACCTTTCCATTCACAAGATTCGGTTGGTTGGGAAAGGATAGGAAAATATCTAAAATCATGCATCTCTTTTTCCATATTTTCAAACATTCCGGTGTGGTATAATTCATTTTTGCGTTGCGCACCAAAGAAATATCCCATTCGTCGTGTACTGTTCTTTTTCATCAGGAATTCCAGCATAGATTTGATTGGTGCTTTACCGCTTCCTCCAGCTACGAACAGCATATCTGCTTCTGTATCGTGAATGTAAAAATCACCAAAAGGTCCGGTAAAATTAACCTCATCCCTAACTTTCAAATAATCGTGTACCCAGGTAGTACATATTCCTTCAGGAACCTTACGGATAATAAGTTCAATGAAATCTGTATGATCTGGACAACTTGAAATAGAATAAGCACGTGATACCGATTGTCGTACTTTGCCATAACGGGGTGTAGCAAGTTGTACATATTGCCCGGCTTTAAAATTAATCTCTATCGGATCTAAAAGCTTAAAAGTAATCTCTTTGATATCGTGAGTCATATCTTTGATATTAATTACTTCTGTTTTGAATTTTCTAATATTGAAAATATCTTCAGGAATCTGAATCTCAATATCTTCTTTCACTTTCACCTGGCACGAAAGACGAATATTATTTTCTATATCATCAGCAGATAGAAAAGGCTTTTCTGTAGGCAGAAGTGGTCCTCCACCGGATTGCACTTTACATTTACAAAATCCACAGCTTCCCTTCCCCCCACAGGCAGATGGTAGAAAGATTTTTTGTTCATTCAAAGTTGAAAGCAATGAATCCCCACCCTTTACGATTATCTCTTTTTTTTTATTAATGTTAATTTTACATTCACCATAGTTAGCAAAAAAGAAATCCGCAATCACTAACAACAAAGCCAAAAAACCAGAAATTCCTGCTACGATTAGAACTGTATTCAATATTGTAATTATCATTAAATTACCTTTTACTGAATTACAACAATTCCTGAAAATCCAACAAAAGCCAGCGCCATTATACCAGTTATTATTAAACTGAGACCTGCTCCCACTAATCCGGTAGGAACATATTTATCTTTGATCTTCTTTCTAATACCAGCTAATATTAAAATCGCCAGCAACCATCCCAAACCGCTTCCAGCTCCATAAGCTACAGCCTGCAAAAAACTATAATCTCTTATGATCATAAAAAGTGAAACTCCAAGAATGGCACAATTCACAGTAATAAGTGGTAGAAAAATTCCCAGAGAATAATATAAAAGTGGGGAAAATCTTTCCAGTACCATCTCGGTTAGCTGTACAAAAGCAGCGATTACAATAATAAAAATGATATATTGCAAGTAGATGATATCCAGCGGAACCAAAATAAAATGATAGACTACATAATTAATAGCTGAAGTCACTGTCATCACAAAGGTCACTGCCATTCCCAATCCTATTGATGATTCTATCTCTTTAGAAACAGACAGAAAAGAGCACATACCCAAAAAATTTGTAAGCAGAATATTACTGGTGAATATGGCAGCAAAAAATATTATAAAAGCATTTAATTCCATAGTTTATCCTCTCTTTTGTCTTGGTGTATTAATGATCCAGATAAGAATTGCCAGCATAAAAAAAGCACTGGGAGCCATCACCATAATCGACCATTTCGTCCACCAGTCACCCAGAATTGGAATTCCAAATAATGATCCAAACCCGAATAATTCTCTTACAGAAGCAATAATTAGTAAAACCAAAGTGTAACCCATTCCTGCTCCAATGCCGTCTATAACAGAATCTACCGGTGAATTTTTACCTGCGAAAGCTTCTGCCCTTCCCATGATAATACAATTGGTAATAATCAAACCCACATATGGTCCTAAAGATTTACTGATCTCGGGGTAAAAAGTTTTTAAAAACAAATCCACAATAATCACATACGAAGCAATAATAAGTGTTTGCACCATCATTCGAATGCGTTTGGGAATATATTCACGAATGAGAGAAATTGTAAAACCTGATAGAGCCAAAGTGAAAATCACGCCTAGTCCCATAACGAGACTATTCAGCATTAGATTAGTAACAGCTAACGCCGAGCAGATACCTAAGATTTGTCTCCAAACCGAATTTTGGGTGAAAGCACTGGTTATAAATATTTCTTTTTTCTTCATAAATCGGCTCTCAATTTCAGATTGTATTTTTTTACATCTTCGTATATCATATCTACCAGAGCTTTACTAGAAGCAGTTGCTCCTGTTATCTGCTTTATTTCATTATCCTTAGCGATTTCATTTTCAGAGATCAACATAAAGTTATTTAAGATATTGTCATCAATCAATATTTTTCCTTTGAATTGATCTTTGAACCAACTTTCCGTAATTCTTCCTCCCAGTCCAGGAGTCTCATTTTGATCTACGATCTCAATATTTATTATTTTCCCAAAATCACGGGTAACAGCTAATAGCGCATGAATCGTTCCCCAAAGACCACTGCCAGAAATGGGAAAACAATAACCCATCAAAATAGAATCTTGTCTATATTCATAATATATGAGATCTTCCATTTTCCTAATTGTGATATATCTGGGAAAATCATTTTCAATATTTTGGGTAGGAATTTCAAACACTCCCATAACCATTTTTTTAAGTTGTGTTTTTCGATATTTTTGAACTTTTGCAAATGAAAATTGATAGAAAGTTGCTAAAATCCCAATAAAAATAGCTGTGATGATAAGCATAAAAATAATAGGATAAACCCGTGTTTCCCTGAACAGTTTCTTTTCATTAGCCACTTTTCTTTACCTTCATTTGATTTAAACCGAACTCAATAATGGGCATGAATATATTTCCTAAAAGCAGAGCAAACATAAAGCCTTCTGTGAACAGAGAAAATTTCCTGATAAAAACGGTAAGAAATCCCACCAGCAACCCGTAGATCCAAATTGCTATTTTGTTTTTGGGCATAGAAACAGGATCGGTGATCATGAAAATTGTTCCAAACATCAAGCCGCCACTAAATATGAACTGAAGCGGATTTGCTCCGTAAAAAATTGAAGTAAAAAGAGAAAATGAAATCAATAAGGAAAGCATAGGCTGCCATTTTGCAGTTTTTGTGATAACCAAATAAATTCCAACTAACAAGATAAGTATTGCCGAGGTTTCACCTATACTTCCTGAAATGGTTCCTGAGAATAGTTGTGTAAGTTCGGTGAGTTTTGCTGAATTATTATATTCGATCATGGGTGTTGCAGTTGTAACCAAGCTGGTGTTCTGCCATACAGCAAATCCTGCAGGGAATTTTGTAAGAGGCTGTAACCATTGCATGGTCATAGCATTAGGGAATGAAATATAAATGAATGTTCTCCCAACAATAGCAGGATTAAAAACGTTCATACCAAATCCACCGAATACCATTTTTCCAAAACTAATAGCAACTATAGATCCAACTGCCACCATCCAGAAAGGAATCGTAGGAGGAAGCGTGAGTGCCAGTAATGTACCTGTAACAAAAGCTGCCATTGATACTTTACCAAATTTTTTCTTACGGATGAACAAATACTCTGTGAGAAAAGCAAAAATATTGGAGATAAAAATAACCATCAAAATTCGCCATCCGTACAAAAATATAGCAAAGAGAATAATTGGGATAAGTGCATAAAGCACTTTATTCATCATCTTTTGTTTTAATATCATGACATTAAAAATTCCTTTAATTGTTTTTTAAGATTGATTTTCTTAAGAGTAGTTTTGGCTGGTTTTTCAGAAATGTATTTACTAATAGATTGGAAATGATATGGAGTCTCTTTTTTAGAATCAATTGTAAGATCGATAATATCATTTTTAGCATAAAAACTCATCTTGACTCCTTGTTTAAAGTAATAAAAATTAAAAGAAGGCACTAAAATAATCCGCTGATTTCCCCATTTTCATTAATATCAATATGCAAAGCCGCGGGGATTTTGGGAAGTCCCGGCATTCTCATTATATCTCCTGTTATTGGGATTAGAAACCCTGCCCCAGAGGCGATCAATATTCTGCGAACAGTTACAAGAAAATCTTTAGGTTTACCTAAAAGTTTTGGATTATCAGAAAGAGATTTTTGAGTTTTTGCAATACAGATAGGTAAATTACTATATCCGTTCTTTTTTATAAGACGCAGATCTTTTTTAGCCTCAGAAGTAAAATCTATTTTTTCAGCTCCGTAAATCTCTTGAGCAACTGTAAGAATTTTTTCTTCTACCGGAGAATTCCAAAGATATAATTGACTGAGATTACAAACCTGATTATTTATTAAATTAGTAACTTTTTCTGCAAGTTCTGTACCGCCTTTTCCACCTTTTGCCCAATAATCTACAATAGATGCATCAAAACCATTTTTATTAGCAAACTCTTTAACTATTTGTAATTCTTCATCTGTATCAGTATAGAATTTATTTATCGCTACAACTGATTTCATCCCGAATTTTCTAATATTTTCTAAGTGTTTATCTAAGTTGGCTAATCCTTTCTTAACCGCTTCTACATTGGGTTTTGAAAGATCTTTAATTTTTACTCCCCCATGATGCTTTATTGCACGAACTGTTGCAACAAGGATAACAGCAGAAGTGCAGAATTTTCCATAATGACAAACTATATCAAAGAATTTTTCTGCTCCTAGGTCAAACCCGAAACCAGCTTCAGTTACAACATAATCGGCAAGTTTTAATGCGGCTTTTGTTGCAATAATACTACTTGTTCCCTGTGCAATATTAGCAAATGGACCGCCATGAACAAACACGGGAGTATTTTCTGTTGTCTGCACCAAGTTTGGTTTGAGAGCATCTTTAAGTAAGGAAGTAATTGCACCTTCAAACTTCATATCTTTAACTCTTATCAATTCATTATCATAAGTTTGGGCAACTGTTATCTCTCCGATCTTAGTTTTTAATTCCTCGAGATTGTTAGAAAGACAAAGAATTGCCATGATCTCAGATGCGGGAGTAATATCAAAACTATCTTCGCGTGGAACTCCCTGTGTTTTACCGCCAAGTCCAATAACTATGTTCCGTAGAGATCGGTCATTCACATCCATAACACGTTTCCAAGTTACGGTACGCGGATTAATGTGATAAGGATTTCCATTATAGATAGAATTATCGATGAGAGCTGCCAAATTATTATTTGCAGATGTTACCGCATGCATATCACCTGTAAAATGTAAGTTAATATCTTCCATAGGAAGAACTTGGGAATAACCTCCTCCAGCAGCACCTCCTTTAATTCCAAAGATTGGGCCTAAAGAGGGTTCTCTTATTGCAGCAATGGTTTTCTTTCCTAATAGATTCAATGCTTGTGCTAAACCAATGGAAACCGTTGTTTTACCTTCACCTGCTGGAGTTGGTGTAATAGCAGAAACCAATATAAGTTGGCCATCGGGTCGATCTTTCAATTTTTCTATCGCTTCAAATTTAACCTTGGCTTTATAATTTCCGTACAATTCAATATCATCAATAGAAAAACCAATTGACTCAGCTATTTCTGTGATTTTTTTCATTTTTGCACTTTGTGCTATTTTAAGATCGGATAACATAAAATTCTCCCTTTGCTCCCATCAAACTTATATTAATCAAAAAAGAACACATTTTCTGATTATGGTTACTTCATTATTTAACTTTTTCTATTTCTTTTTGGTTCCAAAATACTTCATAAACTGAACACGTTCATAAAGAGTTGAATTCATTTCGGATGACTTACTCAATTTACCACGAAATTTATCAATGGATTCATAATTATGTTTTTCCATCCAATCATTGATTTCATTTAGAGATTTTTCGATTATATCAGCCGAATTGATATAAATAGAAGAGACCATTTGAACTGCCGAAGCACCCGCTAAAAGAAATTTTATCGCATCACTTCCATTGTGAATTCCTGTTGTAGCACACAAGTCACAATCCACTAAGCCACTCATGATACCTATCCAGCGTAAAGTATTAGACATATCATCGGATGTACTGTAAAAATTGCCACCGGTAATCTCTTCTTTTTCAATATCAATATCAGTATTGTAGAATCTGTTAAACAACACCATCCCCTTTATGCTGGTTTGAGATAATCTTTGCAAAGTATTTGCCAGATTATCAAAATAATAACTGATTTTTATTGAGACAGGAATTGAAATTTCTGTAGTTACTTTTTTAATAATATCAAAATATACATTCTCGTTATCTTTACCATGCATTTTTGGATCAGAAGGAAGAAAAAATATATTCAGTTCTAAAGCATCTGCACCAGCACTCTCAATATCTTTAGCAAAATCTGTCCATTCAGCAGAAGTCATACAATTGATACTAGCAATAATTGGAATATCCACTTCTTGTTTTACGTCTTTGATCAATTGCAGGTAATTTCCTAAAAGATGTTGTTTTTCAAAATATTTTTGATAATCATACATTTCGGTATGACCATGAAACGGGTTGTAATCTTCCATATGCTTGTTTACTTCCATCATTATTTGTTCTTCGAATAATGATTTTAATACAATAGCAGAAGCTCCCGCTTTTGCCAGTTTTTTGATAGATTCAAGATTGCTGGTTAATCCACTGGAACCTACAATAACCGGATTTTTTAATTCAAGCCCCATATAAGTTGTTTTTAAATCTGCCATTATTCCTCCAAAAATAAGATCTTAGTTCTCCCGCAAAACGTGTTCGTCATAAAGAGTTTCAAATTGTAATTTATGACCAATTTCTTCTGCAGCTAGTTTTAAAAAAAGTGTTTCCAGTTCTGTGCCGGGAAAATTTCCAGCTAAATCTGTATAAAGGTTAACAGCCTGTTCTTCTTTTTTCATGGCAATGATCAGAATATCCTGGTATGTCATATCATCATAAGGTATTATATCAACAACATACTCACTGATGTTAAGATTTATTACCTTTTTCACAGTTACGTCTTTCATACCTTTTGATCTTATGTTTTCTAAGATAACGATATGACCCATTTCCATATTTTCCAGATCTTTCAGCATTTCTTTGCGCGCTTTAAATTTTGTTCTTTGCTGTAATTCCTGATAAAATTTTACTGCTTCTTCTTCACCATTAATAGCAAAATCAATCACTTCATTGAATTTTTCTTTTGTCATGATAACTCCTTATCTACAATTTTTCTAATTCTATTTTATATTTTATTATCCTAAGGCTACGTCTAATGCCATCATCACTGCAAATCCTATTATTACACCAATTGTTGCTACGTCTGTTTTCCTATTTAATTGTGCTTCAGGAATTAATTCCT
Source organism: Candidatus Tenebribacter burtonii (assembly GCA_030765625.1). Lineage (GTDB taxonomy): Bacteria > Cloacimonadota > Cloacimonadia > Cloacimonadales > TCS61 > Tenebribacter > Tenebribacter burtonii. The sequence goes on along the minus strand of JAVCCF010000139.1, from coordinate 11,534 downwards.
CCACAACAACATATATCATAGCTCCAGCTGCAAATGAGAGTGCATAAGGTAAAATAGGTCGCACCAAAACAACTGTAAATGCACCAATAACACCAGCAATTGGTTCTACAATACCAGATAGCTGTCCATACCAAAAACTTTTCCAGCGAGACAAACCTTCTCTTCTTAAGGGGATGCTAACGGCTGCACCTTCCGGAAAGTTTTGAATACCAATTCCTATTGCTAAACCAATTGCACTTAACAAAGTTACCGAAGAAATATTTGCAGCTAAGGCACCAAATGCTACACCTATAGCCAAACCTTCTGGAATATTGTGTAACGTTATAGCAAGAACCAACAGTATACTTCTCTTCCAATTTGTATGAATTCCTTCGGCTTCATCATCTGGGAATCCCAAATGTAAATGTGGTATAATCCTATCGGCAAGCCACAGAAAAAACCCACCAACAAGAAAACCAATAACAGCTGGAATCCAAACAGGTAATGAACTCACTTCCGTTGTCATTTCAATAGCAGGAGCAAGAAGTGACCAGAAACTGGCAGCAATCATCACACCAGCAGCAAAGCCAAGCATCCCATTTAAAACGTTTCTATTGATTCTCTTGAAGAAAAATACTAAAGCCGATCCAGCAGTAGTAACAAACCAAGTAAACAGCGTTGCTATAAGAGCCTGTAAAACAGGAGATATCTGTGAAAACCATTCAAACATTAGAATAATTTTTTAAATAAATTTAAGCTGGGGTTGCGGGGACAATCCCGCAACCCCAAACTTGAGTTAATCAACTGGACTAAAGAGATCTTTGCCTACACCACATTCCGGGCATACCCAATCTTCCGCCAGATCATCAAATGCTACATTATCATTTTCTGCTGGATCATAGATCCATCCACAAGCATCGCATACATACTTTTGCATTTCCCCTCCTAATTTTTGCCACTGATTTTCATTGATCAACACCGACTGACATTAACATTATCTATTTTGTTATTGTTGACCAAGTAAGTCTTGTAGTTATTTTTTTAATAATTTTCTATCCAAATTTCAAAATGCGCCTGAGGATGATTGCAAACTGGACAAATTTCAGGTGCTTCGATAGATTCAACAATATGACCACAATTACGACATTTCCAAAACACCTTTCCACCTTTTTTAAAAACTTCATGGTTTTTTACATTATTCAAAAGTTTTCGATATCTTGTTTCATGTCTTTTTTCTACTAAAGCAACCAACTCAAAAGTTCTTGCTACTTCATTGAAACCCTCTTCTTTGGCAACTTTTGCAAAAGTCGGATATAAATCTGTCCATTCTTCCTGTTCACCATTTGCTGCATATTCCAAGTTTTTCATTGTATCAGAATAAGCAACCGGATAACCAGCATTGATTTCAATTACATTTTCGTTCACACCATTTTCAATCAACTGTTTCATGAAAAGTTTAGCATGTTCTTTTTCATTGTCGGCAGTTTCATTGAAAATTTCTTCGATTTGTCTAAAACCTTCTTTTCGAGCAACAGATGCATAATAATTATAGCGCATCCTTGCTTGAGATTCTCCAGCAAAAGATTTCATTAAATTTTCTGCTGTTTTACTTCCTTTGAATTCCATATTATTCTCCTTCCTTTTTTAATTTAGTCTTCCAATAACATCTTTCCTAAGACACGATAAATCCTTCTTTTAGCTTTGCATTTACTCAGGAACTAGATTCTTCCTGAGAACTACGTGCAAGATACGTCAAAAAGATAAATTCTAATCATGAATTATTCTTATTAACTCTTCCAAAGTCCGTGCAGATTGCACCACTCACGAACTTTTATAACATCTTCTTTTTTTAATGGAAAAAATGCTTCCGGTGTTTCTTCTGGTTTCAGTTCTTTACGGTAAACCTTACTGCCTGTGAGAACTTCGATGAATTTAATATAATGATTCTCTAGCATGGGATGAGCTGTATTCTGCCCAACTTTAACCAAAACTCCGCCATCTTTTTCTTCTACGTAAGGAACGTGTTTTTCTGTGGAAGCGTCTTCCGTTTTTGCTTCTAATTTTTCCATTGGAACTCCACAGCAAACAAGAGCTGGGGCACCTTCATTTAAAACTTCTACTACATTACCGCATTTTTCACAGTAATAAATTTCTCTTAATTGTGTCATATTTTCCTCCTTATTATTTTTCACTTAAAATAGTTTTGCTAAATGCAAAATGCTGTCTTTCTGAAGAAATCTTTAAAGTAATTTCTAACGAAGAATCTCATTATAAACGAAGATCCTTCCTAAGAACAACGTGTAAGATTCGTCAGGATAACAAAAAAACACTCTATTATGCAAAACTCATTTTTTTTTCTTTTATTTAAGTTTCAATTATTTATAAAAGATCTAATTCTTTATGTTTTTCCAAAATTTCATCAGCTAGAACATCTAAAGCACGAAGATCTTTTTCTTCCGGAAATCCCCTCACTATGACAGTAGATAACAATTCCACTTTTAAATTACCCAGCATTCCAACTAATCGTTCTATCATTTTTCCACCCCAGCCATATGAACCGATAATCGTAGCAAACTTTGCTTTTGGTTTTAACATATTTGCTAAGAATGCAGCATAAGCAACTGATGGATGAGGACCTGCTAATACTGTCGGTGAACCAATAACTATTGTAGCAGCATCAACTAATTCGATAGCCAACTCACCAATATCCGTAACTGTTAGATTAAATGGTTTTACCCCAATACCCCTTTTGGTTAGCGCATCGACCAGATATTCTACCATTTTTTGAGTGCTTCCATGCATGGAAACATAAGGTATTACAACTTCATTCTTAACATTATCAGATATCCAGTCTTTGTAAGCATTGAGAATCATTTTTGGATTATCATAAATTTGACCGTGACTTGGTGCGATCATATCAATTTCAATATCTTCCAATTTCTCTAAATGTCTAACAATATTATTCCTGAACGGCATCATAATTTCAGCATAGTAACGTTTTGCGGAATTGTAAACTTTAGCTTCATCCTGTACGAATAATTCACTTGATACATAATGAGATCCAAGGAAATCACATGAAAAAAGAATACGTTCTTCAGGCAGGTAAGTTACCATTGTTTCCGGCCAGTGGACCCAGGGAGTCAGATAGAATTGTAATGTCTTATCCCCAAGCAACAAGGTTTCTTCATCCTTGATAACTATGAATTTTTCATCAGGAATTTTTAACAGGTCTTCTAGCATATTTTTGCATCTTTCGTTAGTTACAACTTTTGACTCAGGATATTTAGCCAAGACAGCAGGAATTCCACCAGAATGATCCTGCTCTGCATGATTTACAATAATGTAGTCAATATTTGAAATTCCAAGATTTTTCAAGTTTTCAAAGAGAGCATTCAAAGTTTCAGGATCAACCGTATCTATCAATGCTGTTTTATCAGTTCCCTTCACAAGATATGAATTATATGTGGTCCCATCGGGCAATGGGATCAATTCATCGAAAAGCCGCCTATCCCAATGTTTTGCTCCTATTGAAAAAACATTCTGCTTAACTTTTTGTATTGCCATTTTTCCTCCGTTTAATCACAATTAGCATGTAGCCGTTAGTCAACCGGCAAACGCTTATATTTTTTTTTATTACATCTATTTATATCTTTGCAAATTCTTTCTTAACTACATCAAATAAAGCAATCAAATTTTTTTTAATAGAAGAGATTGCTCTGTCAGAATTTCTTTGTAAGATTTCCCGCAAAGATTTTTGTGTGCTTTTACCTCTGACACTTCTCACAAAAATAAGTGCTTCTTCCTGCCTGTTTTATTTTCATTATTTCTGCACCACATTCGCACGTTTTCTTGCCGTACACTTTCAGGAAATTTTGAAATTCCCCTGTTTTATTTTCTACACTTCTATAATCGGAGATTGTTGTTCCATTGTATTTGATCGCTTCCATTAAAACGTTTTTTGTTTCTGATATTATATTCTTTAATTTTACAATTCCGATTCTATTTGCAGGAGTTACAGGATGCACTTTTGCCCTGAAAAGAATCTCTGCAACATAGATATTTCCTAAACCTGCTATAACCGTCTGATCAAGAAGGGAATTCTTGATTGGTGCTTTTCTTTTCTTTAATTTATTTTTTAAATATTTTACATCAAACTTATTGGATAATGGTTCAACTCCAAGTTTCTCTATAGATTTGATCTTTTCATTAATCATTAAAATCTGAATTTTTCCAAATGTACGGACATCATCAAATATCAATTTAGTTTTATCTGAAAATATTATCTCTGCTCGTGAATGGGAAGAAGAATTATTAATATCTTCCTCATATATTAATTTTCCTGTCATTCTAAGATGTATAACCAATTTTAAATCTTTTGATGTTTTTATAATTATGTATTTTCCTCTTCGTTCAATACTTTCAATTTTACCAAATTCACATATATTTATGTTTTCTCCAAAAATCAATGTTCCTTGTCTTTTCTCCATTATTGAAGAAATAGTTTTAGACATTACTGTTTGCTTTAATCCATTGATTATAGTTTGAACTTCTGGAAGCTCAGGCATGCTCTAATCTCCTACCTTTTCCAAACAACTCTTACATACTCCTTTTAAATTTATGTGATATTCAGTAATCTTATGACCATCAATTAAATCATTATTGTAATGATCAAAAGAGTTATACAGGTCATAAATTTTGTCACATTTAATACATTGAAAATGTATATGTGGCTGAGTATTGTATTCATAACGAATTTCATTACCAAATAGAGAAAGAGCCATCAATATGCCTTTTTCTGTAAACGTTTTTAAAGTATTATAAACTGTGGTTTTAGAGAGCGTAGGCATTTCATCTGCCAGTGCCTGATATATCATATCTGCAGTTGGATGTGTTTTGTAATTTTTTAGATATTCCAGGATCTTTATCCGTTGCATAGAAGGCGCAATATCATTCTCTTTCAGGATCCTAATAATACTTTTCATTTTTACTCCTTTGTTACAATTACTCATTTGTAACAATTACAAATTTGGAATCACGGTAATTTACGTCAAGAAAAAATATTATTAAAAAAAGGTAGTCCCTCCAATTTATCAGAAAAACCTTCCAGGTTGTTAATTCCCAGAAGGTTTATCATATTTAACAAACAACTTTTTTAATTGAAATAACCTAATCCATCACTCTGTATTATTTCAACAATAACATTTTTTTCGTTGCTTGATAATCACTAGTTTTGAATTTGTAAAAATAAATCCCTGATGATACCGTTTTATTGTTATCATCTTTTCCGTTCCAAACTATAGAATGCTGACCGGCTGAAAGCTGACCGCTGACAAGCTGCTTAACTTTTTGCCCTTTCATATTGTATATTTCCAACGAAACATAGTTGTTTTCCATTAAATCAAAACTGATTCTAGTTTCCGGATTGAATGGATTAGGTGAATTCTGATAAAGAGCATTTCTAATAGGAATCAGAGGATCATTCGTCCCTACTCCATTCCAAATAATTGTTTCAATATTGGAAGTTCCACTCTCATTTTCCTGATCATACATGGCTGTTACATAATAATCATATTCACTAATTTCTTCCAGAATATCTTCATAGATCATTTCAATAGTTGAAGCCAAAAGTTCGAAATTTCCTCCATCTATATTTCGATAAATATTAAAGTTCTGGAATTCCCGATTTGATAAAACTTGGGTTTTGTCTGAATTATCTGTAGGTTGCTCATGTTCCCACGAAAGATCAACAACATCTACATTTAATACTGCTTCCAAATTTTCCGGAGCTTGCAGATAATGAAGTTCGATAGAAATCGGTGTTACTTGATTTTCTATAACTTCTACATCCTCGATCGTGATTGTTTCATATCCTTCCAAAGTTGCTGTTACATCATATGTCCCAACTGGAACATCCATTATGAAAAGTCCTGTTTCATCCGGATTAACGATCATTGCGCCGATACTTATCTCTACTTCTTCCAGGTTTGCTGTCGGGATCACAGAAACCGCTCCGGCTATAGTGCCAGATGCCAATGGTATTATGGATGGGAAAGTAATGAAGTCTACCCAGGCACAGTCATCCGGTATCATGGTTGAGCCATCGCTGCCATCTTTCACATAAACCCAACCGAACGTATGAATTCCTGTTTCAATTTGATAGTTAGCAAATGTCCAAGGTGAAGAGCCATCAGCTTCAGGTTGAAAACGATCAACTGTTTCTCCATCAATAATGAAAAACAATCCATCATAGAAATATGTTTGTGAAGGACTATATTCACAAGCAACTTTATACCAGAAACTAATCTCTCCATCCTGAGTAACGTTTAATTCCAAACTCATGAAAGAAGCTTGATTGTGAGTGATTGGATAAGATTTTGCACTTGCTTCACCACTGTAAAATTCATTTGTATCAATACTCCATTCTACATCAGCTATTGGGTTTCCAATAATAAAATCTTCTATTGGATTTACATTCGCCCAAGTAATTTCATATCCCTGTAATTCCCATGGATATTGAAGAAATCCACCACTTTCAAAATCTTCTCGATGAATACCAACTTGTGTTGGGAAATCTTCTAAAACTTCATATTCTCCAGCAACAACACTGAAACTCAAAATGATAGGAGTTCCGAATGGAATTGATGCATCTGCTGTAACATTATAGATAGCATTTTGGAAAGACTCAATTCCAATTGGTCCGAGATCAAGAGTCTCAGTTTCAATTGTTATACCAGTTGCCGCACAGGTGAGTGTTGCAAAAGCAGCAAGTGATTCAGCTTGTCCATCGTTGCTTACAGGAATTGTGATAATTACACTTTCACCTGGATCTAAAACTCCATTATCATTACCACTACTGTCATCTATCAACAACTCTCCTATTTCCAGAACAGGAGCATTCAAGTTCAATGAGAAATAACTCGTCCATGTATCTGTTCCATCGGTAGCATTGAGTTCTATTATCACATTATGCTGATCTGGTACGTATTCATCTACGTTTATTTCAAATCCATTATTTATAGATATAATTGCTCCGGTATTCACAGTTCCATAATTTTCGGTTTCATCAATTAATGTTATATATTCATCCTCTGTACTTAATGTCACCACGACATTCTCAGCGTTTACAGTTCCAATATTTTCTACATCAATACTGAGAAGAATGGTCTCCCCAAAATCGATTAAACCATTTCCATTTCCTGAAGTATCATCAATAACCACATCATCAAATACAACATATGGCCCAGTAGGTGGAATAACAGGGACTTCAACAGCATATAGGAAATAATTTTGTTTTGTAACTGTAACCAATATCACATCTCCGGGCATCTGAGATTCAATACTGATAGAAACTGGTGCCCCTGTTCCCATTCCAGTTCCAATAATTTCATTGTTTAGAGTTAGAGCGATAAATGAACCGTTGTCAGCCAATACTGTAAAGGAATCCAATCCTCCCAACAGTACCGAATCATGCAAAATTGTAAGGTCTTGAGGAACTTCTGAATAGACAACACTGAAAGCATCTCCGTGGTGATGAAAAAGATTATAAGTAACTTCCTTATTACTCGTATTGTATGGCCAGGCAGATTGTTCTAGAAAGTACTTCCCAGCTGCATTACCAAAAGCAGGAAGCACTCCACGAGAATCTGGAGTTGTACCGTAATCCGGTAAAAAATCAGGCCACATATTATCATACATTCCCCATACAAAAGTATCATTAACAAAGGAATAAGAAACTTCAGAGGCAGCAATAATTCCTAAACAACCGGAATTCTCACCATTATATGTATATCTATGAAATTTTTCAGCAAAACACTCTCCTGCCATATTATATTTTCCGGTTAAACAATTAATTGAAAAAACAAAAGTAAGATCTGTATTTGTTAGACTGTTAATATGACTGCTGTTGAAAGCCGGTTCACCCCAACCAGTTTCGGAACCGTGGTCACGATGTTGTAAAATAAAAGCCCCGCTGTTAATAGCGTTGATCACTCCATTTGCAGAGCCACCTGTCCAACCTCCTAAAGCTGCAGGTGAATCCGGAATATAGTTTAGACCACTTTCACCGAAATAGTTTACCACCGTAGCTGTATTAGTTGCTGTAGACCAGGGATCAACATTTGGGTTTCCAATATAAACAGCGTTTATCCTGGTTGGTGTTTTGCCTTGAACATTAGCGAAATACCCTCCTACAGTTTCTGAGCATATCTGAAACCACCGTTCCGTCTGCCAGCCTAGAGCTGTTATAGGATTAGCATAAAAATCAGGGTTAGTTGGTGGATTACGTTCATAATTAAGAAATTTTGTTATCATTGTTTCAAGATGAGTTTCATTTTGTGCTGTCATACGAGCAAGCACAACATCCGGCATACTATTTCCATTTACGTCAGCATAGATATTATCAGAAACACAATAACTATCCCATATTGGAGCCACAATTGTATTGCCTGTAGTACCATAATCACCAATCAATAAAATCGCAGCTGGAGCTGGATCCCAGCCGGTTATTGGATCCATTATACTATCAATATAACCTTCGATCGCAGTTGTAGTATTGCCGCCTAACTCGGCTGTAGTCATTACAACAGTAGAAATTCCCTGCTGCTGACGGAATACTCTGATCGAATCAGCCCAAGTAATGAATATTTGATCGTCTGGACAAATAATGAGATACTCATATCCATCTCGTGTATTTTCATGTTGTGAATAATCTATAATAGGAAGAGATTCATGATTCAGAATTGCATCCTGCAAAATTGGATCCCACCAGCGACTGCGCAAACTTTCAACACCAAACTGTCCATTTCCACCAATAAAATTTACTTCAGTTTGAATATCACGATAAACTAGTAGTTCTTTGGTTATTGGATTATACTGAAAAGGAGTGATCCCAACCATTACAACATCTACTCCGCGAATCTGAGTTGGTTTGGAAAGTTGAGCAAATTCTTTAGGATAAAATTCATCTTTTGAATAAACTTCATTATTTCTATTATACTCAAGAGGACCATCTTCTGTATCAAATGGAATTCTTGGCGCAGGAGCTAAATCTATATTTTGATATGATTCAACTCGATAATTTAATATTTGTAATTCAGCAGTTGATCCTCGTGGAATTGCAATGAAACGGCCATTCCCCGGAAGATTTGGCATCCCTTCATCATTGGGTAAAAAATTGCCGGACAAATTGATTATTTGCAACATTTCACGATTAATTTCCTGTTCTTCAAAATTTAACTTCTTAATTGAGTGATTGATTTGAACACCTGATGAATTCTGATATTCAAGCGTAAAGCCCTGTTCATCCCAGCTATAGTTGTATTCAACAACTTGATTTAGATTAGCAGAAAGTGAAAGAGTAAAAACCATAAAAATGATTAGCAAAAAATACTTCATGTTCTATCCTCCAATTTATATTTTTGTATTAAGATTATTACATGCAATAATTATTCCCATATCTGTTTGTAAAATATTTATTTTAATGTAATTAGAATTTCAAAATTCAATTATAGTTTAAATTAGATTTCCGTCATCCTCAGCTTAACTGAGGATCTTGTAGACTCCCACTTTTGTGGAAATAACAACATACCAGTCACTCTGAGGAATCTTCTTGCTAATCTATTAACAAAGAGTCAGAGGAATATTTAAATAATTATTTATATATAGTCTATCCTTCCTATGGAGAACAATGTAAAAGATTCGTCAGGATAACAAAAAATATAAGTTACTCACAAACCTTTACTTTGTATGGATTAGCATACAGAATGACGCATAATTTTAGATCATTTCAGCAACAGCATCTTCCGGCTCATTTCAAAATCACCGGATTTAAGTTTATAAAAATATATTCCTGATGAAACAGGTTGGTTATTCTGGTTTGTTCCGTTCCAAATGACTGAATAACTGTTTTTTCCGTCTCCTTCGATACGATGCTGCGCATCACTCAGGATGACAGGTAAAGTTGTTATTTTTTGTCCTTTTATATTATAAATTATCAGTTCGCTTTGTTCGTGTAGTTTGTTGCTAATGGTAAACGAAATTGTAGTTGATGGATTGAAAGGATTGGGATAGTTACTCAATTCGTAATTCGTAATTTCTAATTCATAATTATCAACACCAACCTCTCCAATCTCTTCCAGTAATTGAGTCATAAACAATTCAGCTCCATCATTATAAGTAAAATAAAGCGGGAAACCAAGTAGAACAAAATAACCATTTGGTTGAGCTTTGAGCGCACAATTTTCTCCGATATACTGATTACCTGCAACACCATCATATTGATAGATACTATTTGATGCTCCCGGAAAAATTCCTATATAAGGCAGCATCCCATTAAATGGAATGTGAACTTTATCAGGATCGACTGTGATATCTTCATATTCTTCGGAAATGGCACCTGTAAATCCCCACTCATATACCTGTTGAATATTGCTGCAATTCAAAAAATCTGATGTAAATGAAACAGGAATTTCCAGTGCTGTTTTCCATCCGGAAATAATTAAATTTCCTCCTCCTGCCAGATAACAACCAAGTACATCCAGATTATCATTAATATAATTATTAACAACATCATCATCGTGATATATAATAGTTGAAAAATTCACAATATATTCAAGATCAAGCTCTCCCTGATTTGAATAGTCATATGTTGTAAAATTGCAATTAATTATATCTTCATAAAATTCATCTACCATTGCATCAGTAGGGTTACCTTGAGTTCCATTACTATCATTTGTTTCATCTATAACTAAAATCCCCTGATCAAGCGGGAAATTAAGAGGAGTAGCTTCATAAATTTCTGAAAATGGAGTTTCATAAAATTCATCTTTTATTGCCTTAAGTTTATAATAATAGGTAATGCCGTTTACAACCTCATTATCTGTATAAGAGGTTTCTGTTATTATATCTGTATTGATTTTTACAAAATAATCTTCCAGTGATTCTGCACGATACAAATTATAGCCATCAATACCAACCTCAGGCCAGAATTCATTCCAAAAGATGATTACACTTTCATCTGCTGAATAAGCATTATTTATCTCTGCTTGCTCGTAGGTGCTACCTGTGTGTAAAACCCAATTATTTGGATCAATTTCTACATTATCATAAACAGGAATATCAGTCATCGCAATAGTTTGAACTGGCTCATTTGGAGTAGCTTGCACAAGCACAGAATCATGATCTGCTTCATAATTAATATGGAAGGGAACATCCAGATAGAACTCGGTATCAGTATTGGATTCGGTTTGCACATAAGTCATTATACGAGGAATTGCCAGGTAAGGATTGAAGAAGTATGTGTACTTTATGGAAGGTAAGCCCGGCTGATAGATCCATTGCAGGAAAAACTGATCCAAATCCAAACCACTCACATTTTCGCACACTTCCTGAAAATCATCAGTGACTACATTCCCATTATGATAAGCCAAGAAATATTCCTGCATGATCTGGAAGAAAACTTCATCTCCTGTTTTCAACCTTAACATATGCAGAACTGAAGCAGGTTTCTCGTAAGTTGCAGGAGTGAAATATCCATTGGGCGGAGGATCGTAAACAGT
>JAVCCF010000003.1 GCA_030765625.1 Candidatus Tenebribacter burtonii | reverse complement strand
TGTGAATTTTCTGGCACGTCTTTTATTATTCCGATTACTTCTAGTTCAAAATCAATACGTTCTTCTTTGTAATCTATTGTTTTACCTATCGGGTTCTGGGAACCAAATAATTTATTTGCTACGCTTTCTGTAAGTATAATCGTATTGCTTTGTTCCAGGGAAGACTTATCGCCTGCCAAAAGAGGAAATGCAAAAATTTTCAGGAATTGATCGTCTGCATAAATTCCGTGCTGGTAAAATTTTTTGTTTTCAAAGCTTAGAATCGCATGATCAGTCCAGGAATCCATAATCCTGCTGGCATGCTCAATCTCAGGAATATTTTCCGCAAGAAGTTCAGCCAAAAGTTCCGGACTCTCCATATCATATTCAATAACTTCTTCGTCCAGTTCCTGTAGGAAACGATAAACTCTTTCAGAGTCATTATGGAATTTGTCGTAGCTCAATTCGAAATGTACAAATACCAGGATCAGAATAGTACAAGCCAAACCAACAGCTAAACTAAGAATGTTTATTGCCGATAAGAACTTGTTTTTTAACAGGTTTCTAAAAATAATTTTAAGATAATTTTTGATCATCTATTTCTCCTATCCTATGGTGGGCAATTGCCCACCTTATTTTACATTCTTTATATACTCTTCAATTTCAACCCAATAAATTCCTTGATTCTCATTTTCCCGAGCCAGGAAGAACATATATTTTTCATCTGGTGAAAGTAGAGCACCTAAAGCATTTTCCGGTAGTATATCGTTCATCGAATGAGGTTCACTCCAGCTTCCATCAACTTGTTTCTTGCTGATGAACAAACCGTTCACCTCACTTCCTATACGAGTGAAAATGATTAAATCTCCTGCTTTGGATACGATTGGATTAAATTCTGCGGCTTCTGTATTGATTGGAATTCCCAGATTTTCTGCGGGTAAATAATCATCGTTTTCTTTTTTGAAGAAATAGATATCATTTTGTCCAAGTCCACCACTTTGGCTGGAACCAATATAAACATTATTTTCTGCATCAAGCGAAATTTGCCAATGCATTTCATTAGAGTTTACAATTTCATCAAATTTTATTGGATCTGAAAATCCATCTTCATAAACTTCCACATACCAGATATTTTCTTTGGTTCGATCTCCACCTAATGGTTCAGTTCTTCGGGAAACAAAATACAGTCTTCTCCCATCTGCCGAGAAGATTGCTTCACCTTCTTCAATATTACTTGTAAACGGCATAGGTTGAGGATAGCCCCATACAGTGTTAATACGTCGCGAAAAATACAGATCACCTTCTGTATAACCGGTACCTTGTATTGGCTTATGATTCGGCCAAACAGCAATGCTGCCGTCGGGAGAAAAGGCAACCGGAGTATGATGAAAATGCTTCGACGAAACGATACCGCGTGCAAAAATCTCGGGTGTGATCCCTGGTAATTCTTGTCCTAGATAATCACCTTTTAGTTCTGGAAATTGAACATCGGAAACATCTGCATCAATTGACTTCAAATAATCTGTAATTTCATTGTTAGATTTACTAACAGTAATATTGAAAGCTGATTCGCCCATCAGGTTTCGTTTATCTATATTTGCACCCTTATCGACAAGAGCTTTCACTACGTCAAAGTTTCCACTTTCAGCTGCATAATGCAGTGGTGTCCAACCATAGAGATCTGGTTCATTCACGGCAAAACCTTTATCACAAAGCCAACCAATGATTTGCGGTGAATCACCCTGGGCAGCTTCGGTTAACAGGTTCTTATCAGTTTCGGTTAATATTCTATCAAAGACGTTCTTTTCATCCAATTTTTCATAGAGCTTCTCCAGCGATTGTTTGCAGCAGAAATTTGCTAGAATAAATTTTTTGTCGTCTGCTTCAGGAATTTGTGCTCCTTTTTCCAGAATGTAATTCATTTGCTCTTCATATCCACGCCAGGCTGTTAATTCCAATGCAGTCGAACCGTAATTATCTGACGAATTTACATCTGCACCGTTCTCGATCATGTGTTTAATGATTTCCAGATTTCCGTGTTCACGTGCTGTAAGAACCAGTGGTGTTCTTCCTCTACTTTCTCTATCTTCCAGATCTGCTCCACTATCTACCAGCAGTTTCGCTATTTCTACTTTCTGGTTTATACCGGCAATGTGAAGAGCGGTATTTCCTTCATAATCCTGAACACCAAGATCAATTCCATTATCAATTAACAGCTTTACCATTCTTTCGTCTGCTCGATAAATCGCCCAGAAAAGAGCATTTATATGATTTTTATTTAAAATATTCACATCAGCTTTATTTTGAATGAGATATTCAGCAATTGAATAATGGTTTTTAGCAATTGCCCAGATCAGTGGAGTATCTCCATCCACATCTTGTTTATTCAGGTTTGCACCTTCTTCTACCATGAATTTTACTATATCCAGGTAGCCTCGATCACAGGCAAACATCAACGGTGTGGACTGCCGATTATCAACCGTATCGAATTGATTTGGATGAGTTTTCAAGAAAAACTTTAAACTGTCCAGATTTCCAGCTTTGGTGATATCATGAACTTGACTTGCCAGCAGGAATTGAGCTGCAATTCCAATAAGTGTAACCAAAATAATAACTTTCATAGAATCTCCTTTAATTTAATTTAATTTTTCATTCATATTTCAAAGCCTTCACCGGATTTGTATTTGCCGCTTTTAAGCAACGAAGTGAAACAACGCTAACTGAAGCAATCAAAGTAATAACTCCGGATAAAATGAAAGGGATAGCACTTAGGTCGATGCGGTATGCAAAATCCTGCAGCCAGGAAGAAACTAACCACCAACTAAGAGGAAAAGCCAGAACCATCGACAAGAATATAAGCTGGATATAACGAATGGAAAACAATGAAACAAGCTGGACAACTGTACTACCCAGAACTTTGCGAATTCCGATCTCTTTAGTTTTTTGTACGATGAAGAACGAGACAAGCCCAAACAAACCAAAGGTAGCAATGGCAATTCCTAATAGAGCTACCATTCCCACAACCATGCCGATCTGTGTCTCATGTTTATAAAGTTTATCGAAATCATCATCTAAAAATGTGTAAGAAAATGGTGTTTCTGGAAACTTATCATCGAATGTGTTTTCGATTTGTTTTAGTGTTGCCGGCAAATCTCCCTGGTTTACCGTTAAAGTAAGAGTATTATAAAGTGAATTCTCTATATCCAGCACTAAAGGTGTGACTTTTTCCTGCATTCCTTTAAAATGGAAATCACTGATCACTCCAGTGATCGGTTTAGTTTTACGATGGTAATGAGAAATGTATTCATTACCTAAAGCTTCTTCCGGTGAGTTGAAACCTAATAATTTCATTCCTGTTTCATTAATAATGTAACCGTTGTCTGCATTCGGTTCAAATTTATTTCCAGCCAGGATTTCCAGTTTAAATTCATCGATAAAATCCGTATCGGTAGTAAGGACGTTGAACCATTTTGATTCAGTATCAGCAATATCAGCCCTTGTCAAAGAGTAACCGCCACTCATCTGACCTGGAACTCCTGAAGAAACGGTAGCTCCAGTTACATTTGGAATACCTGTGAAAGCAACTTTGATATTCTCTTTGTCATTGCGCAATCGTTCCAAATGTGTTTTGAAAGGAATCACGATTTTCTGTTCTTTATCAAACCCCAAATTTGTGCCACGCATGAATTCCAATTGCTTGTAAATGAAGAAGGAAGAAGTGAGAAATGCTAAAATTACTGTAAATTGAATGATAACCAGAATTTTCTGCAGCAACGATCCTTTACCATGAGTAAGAAGATTCCCACGCAGGATATTATATGATTTAAAATTGGTGAGTACAAAAGCGTTATAACTTCCGGAAAGCA
>JAVCCF010000169.1 GCA_030765625.1 Candidatus Tenebribacter burtonii | reverse complement strand
GTATTTTTATAGGTATAAGCGGTGCTTATCTCTCGGTTGGTTATTCCAAATTGTGGGTAGAAGGAATGACAGCAGGTAAGGGTTGGATAACGATTGCTTTGGTGATCTTTGCTAATTGGAATCCTCTGATAGCTTATGGAGGTGCATATCTCTTTGGTGGTCTTACTCAACTTGGGCTTAATCTTCAAAAATTTAATATAGCTTTCCCGATTATTCTTCTTAGAAGTATTCCATATGTATTTACAATATTGTTCTTATTATTCATTTCCTTAAAAGGAAAAAGATCTAATTTACCAAAAGCATTGGGAGAATCTTATTTTAGAGAAAGCAGAGGATGATCTTTATTGATATTTGAGTTTGGAATAATTGGCAGGACAACAATCCTGCCTTTTTTCTTTATACTCATAACGACCAAGCTCACTCACCGCTATGAAACACAGTGGAGTCAGATGTTGTCCAATGTTAGTTATTTGCTGATTATTTTATTGCTCACTTAATTCTAAATATCCCTGTACATAGAGTTTGCAGGTATTCTTTAAAGGATGTAAGAAACCATCGATTTGAATAGGATACTTAGTCATGCTTTCTGTTGTCAAAGAAAAATGATCAACCATGCGATTAAACAATTTGCAACTATCCGGATCTCCTGAATCATACTGACCTGAATGATGCAAAAGTTCATTTCGTAATCTTCTAAGAATGTCAACTTCTTCGTGTCCATTAAGACTTTGGTTAATACGACCTTTCCCTTCTTTTGGAATGATTCCATGATATTCAAGAAATGCACACAATCTAATTACATAACTCTCATTTATCCAACGACCAATCTGATTAATTTCATCAATTTTTTCGGAGGTTAATGGCTTACTGAATTGGAATTCAACTTTATGTCCTTTAATTTGATAATAAGGTGCTGTAGAGAACTTCTGAAGTCCAATAAGATTATTTTTCATCGTAGGGAACGTAGAACGTACTCTAAGCAAATCCTCCCATTGACGTTCAATCTGTAAAATAATATCTTTCATATATTTCATCTATTTGACCTCGCTGACGGCTAACGCTTCTAATTAGCGACGTGGTTTTTTGCGTCCCTGTTTGAGCGAGGAATTAGATTTACATTGTAATGCATATTCCGCGTTCAATTTCATAATTTCGTAAAATAACTTTATCTATGGATGAAATTTATTTGTTTTCATTTAATGTCAAAACATTATTTACTTAATTATCGAGCAATTATTGATAAATATTGATATATCTAATTCGTACCTTAACTTATGCATAATAAATTTATTTGACACTATTTACTATAGTAAAAAAAATCGTTTTTATCTAAACGAAAATGTTGAGACTTAATCTTATCTCTAAACGACAAATATGGGAGTGACTAAATAAAATTTAAAAGGAGAACAGATTATGAATTTAGAAATTCGTGGCGCTTACATTGTTACCCCGCAAAATGACAGCACTAAAGTTGAAAAGAAAACACTTTTTATCCAAGATGGAAAAATTCAGTTTACTAAAAAATTTGAACATCCAGATCGCATCATTGATGCCAGCAACAAAATCATTTTCCCCGGCCTAACAAACGCACATCATCACATTTATTCCACTCTTTCTAAAGGGGTTCCTTGCGATGTTCCATTCAAAGATTTTATGGGAAATTTAAAAAACTTATGGTGGACTCTTGATCATTCGTTAAACAAAGAAGATATGATTCTATCAACTGCAATCGCTATGAAGGATTCCATTTCTCAAGGTGTAACCACTATCTTTGATCATCATATATCCGGTTATACAGAGAATGCACTTTCTGACATGGCTAATGTTTTTGATGCTTATGGAGTTAGCGGAACTATTTGCTTTGAAATTTCTGATAGAAATGGTGAAGAATTTTTCCAGAGATCATTAGATGAAAATGTACGTTTTGCCAAAGCTCAAAAAGGAAAATTGGTTCAAGGTATGATCGGATTGCACGCATCATTTACACTTAGTGATGAGAGCTTACAGAAAATAGCTGATGCATCAGAAGATTTTCCAGTTCACGTACATGTTGCAGAAGGTGATATTGATGGAATACAATGCCAGGAAAAATATGGTAAAGGATTGATCGAAAGATTTGATGATTTCGGATTAGTAAGAGATAATTCACTTTTTATTCATTGCAGCAATCTTACTAAAAAAGACCTTGAGATCTTGAAAAAACGTAATATCTTCATTGCACAAGCAGTAGATTCCAATATGAATAACGGATTAAATGTAGGAAATATCTCCAAGTTTATTTCTGAAGGGATCAAGACAACTGTCGGAACAGATGGAATGCATCCAAGTACTATGAAAGCTCTTAAAAATTCTAACATATTTACAAAATATCTAAATAAAAATTGTGATCTAGGATATCCTGAAATGAATGCACTTTTCCTGAATAATTTTAAACTTAAAAAAGCATTTGGACTTCCTCTCGGAATTTTAGAAGGTGAAACTGCAGATATTGCAATCTTCGATTATGAGCCTGCAACACCATTTAATACAGATCAATTCTTAGGACATTTCATCTTTGGGATCACCGAATCACATTGTCAGTATGTAATAAAAAATGATGAAATATTATTAGATGATTATCATGTAATTAAAGATCTTTATAAAGATTTGTTTGATCGTTCTTGGGAAATTTCAGAAGCTATGTTTAAAAGATTTGAAGAGAATAAGAAGTTGTATTGAGTGCGAAAGTGCAGAAATACGAAGTGCCTGAGTACCTAAGTTAGGGGAGATAAATGAAAACTTATAGAGAATTAATTTGCTGGCAAAAAGCTATTGAGTTAGTTAAATCTATCTATAAGATTACTAAGAATTTCCCGCAATCAGAACAATTTGGTCTTACTTCGCAATTACGTAGAGCAGCGGTATCTGTCCCTTCAAATATTGCAGAGGGCTTTGGAAGAGGAAGTAATAAAGATTTCCGTAGATTCCTAGATATATCTCGAGGTTCACTTTTCGAGCTCCAAACCCAGATATACATTGCTAAAGAACTTGATTATATAGATAAAAAATTTTTCGAAAAGGTTTATGAGCAAAGCAGAGAAGTTGAACGAATCCTCGTTGGATTTATGAAAAGTCTGAAATTATGAGAACTTATTGCACTATGCACTAAGGCACTCTTGAACTCAGGCACTTTAAAATAAAGGAGAGAAACTATGAGCGATATTATGATACCAGTAAAATTCAAAAAATTATTATATTGGATTTTAGAAGAATATAAAAAAGAAAAAACCATCTTCGGGATTCATGAAGATAAATTTTATAAAAAACCTGATCAATCTTATTTTACAATATTCGGAGAAAAATGCGAAACGGCAATGGGACCTGCTGCCGGACCACACACTCAGCAAACTCCTAACATTGTAGCTTCATATCTTACCGGTTGCCGTTTCTTCGAACTGAAAACAGTTCAGATTATGGATACCCTGGATATTGAAAAACCATGTATCGAAGCTACAGATGAAGGTTATAATACCGAGTGGAGTACAGAACTTACTGTTCCACAAGCGTATGATGAATATGTGAAAGGTTGGTTCCTGCTTCATGTGTTAAACAAAATGTTCGGTCTTTCCAAATTGGATGAACGCGCTTTTGTTTTTAATATGAGTGTTGGTTACGACCTTAAAGGAATCAAAGAAGCAAAGATCGACGGATTCATCGAAAGTTTGAAAGATGCTTCTAACCATTCTGATTTCTTAGAATGCAAAGCTGTACTTAAAGAAGCTATCGCAGTTGGTGATATTCCAGGTATTACAGATCCTGAATTTGTGGAGACCATCTCTCCAAATATATCCAATTCAATCACACTTTCCACCATGCACGGTTGCCCTCCTGAAGATCAGGAACTCATCTGTAAATATCTTATGAGTGAGAAAAAACTTCATACTTTCCTTAAAATGAATCCTACCCTTCATGGTTATGAATACGTGAAAAACGCTTTTGCTAAACTTGGTTATGATCATATTACCTTAAAGGAAGAATTATTCACCCACGATATGCAGTGGGAACCTGCTGTTAAAATGCTTGATATCCTTATCCCATTCTCTAAAAAACATGGAGTAGAGTTTGGTGCAAAACTTTCCAATACTCTTGCAGTTGTTAATGATAAAGGGATGCTTCCAACCAATGAAATGTACATGAGTGGTCGTGCCCTCTTCCCACTTACAATTAATTTAGCGAAGAAACTTTCTCATAAATATAATGGTGAACTTAGCATCTCCTATGCTG
Source organism: Candidatus Tenebribacter burtonii (assembly GCA_030765625.1). Classification (GTDB taxonomy): domain Bacteria; phylum Cloacimonadota; class Cloacimonadia; order Cloacimonadales; family TCS61; genus Tenebribacter; species Tenebribacter burtonii. The sequence continues at coordinate 2,871 of JAVCCF010000169.1, read as the reverse complement.
GTGGAGCCAACTTCTTCAATGCCAAGCAGCTTTATGACATTGGTATTCGTCCAATTACTATTGCTACTGATGTACTTAAGCCAGGTGGTTACACAAAATTCACCCAGATGTCTAAACTTCTGGATGAAAGTATGACCAAACCTGCTTTAACAAAAGTTGATCTGGTTAAACTGGATGCTTTGGCTGAAGAATCAATGGAAGGACCAACTTTCCGCATGGAAGCCAAATCACAGGATTCAATGTTTATCGATAAAAAACTTGGAATGCTGGATTGCTTTGTAGCTCCATGTGTAGAAGCCTGTCCTATCAATCAGGATGTTCCGGAATACACTCGCCTTATTGGAGAAGAGCGTTATCTGGAAGCTTTCGAGCTTATTCTTTCCAAGAACCCACTTCCACATATCACCGGATTTATCTGTGATCATAAATGTATGCTTAAGTGCGTTCGTAATGATTACGAAGAGCCAGTTCTTATTCGTGAATTGAAGCGCGTTGCAGCTGAAAAAGGCTACAAAGATTATATGGAAAAGATGAAACTGGATGTAACTCCAGTTGGTATCAAAGTTGCCATCATCGGTGCTGGACCTGCTGGTCTCTCTTCCGCTTACTTCCTGGCTCGTTCGGGCTTCGATGTAACTGTATTTGATAACACCGATAAGATTGGTGGTACTGTTATTCATACCATCCCTGGTTTCCGTATGCCGGGCTGGGCTATCGATAACGATATCGAACTCATCAAACGTATGGGTGTTAAATTCGAGATGAACACTGATGGTAAAATTGATGTAGCTGCTCTTAAAGCTGCTGGTTTCAAATATATCAATCTGGCTATTGGTGCTTGGAAATCACGTACTCTCCCATTGGAAGGCGATACATCTAAAGTTTATGGCGCAATCAAGTTCCTGCAGGATTGGAACAAAGATCCTAAAGCTTTGAACATGGGCAAAAACATTGCTGTTGTTGGTGGTGGAAACTCTGCCATGGACGGTGCACGTGCAGCTAAGAAAACTCCAGGTGTAGAGAACGTTTATATAATCTATCGTCGTACAATTAAAGAGATGCCAGCCGATCGTGAAGAACTCGATCATGCTGTCAAAGACGGTGTTATCTTTAAAGAACTTATCAATCCTGTTTCCTATAACAATGGTATGCTTAAATGCCAGGTTATGGAACTGGGTGAGCCGGATGCAAGTGGCAGAAGACGCCCAATGCTGGTTGAAGGTAAATTCGTAGAATTAGCTATCGATTCTGTTCTTTCCGCAATTGGTGAAATGGTAGATTATGATCTGCTCAAAGCCAATAACATCGAAATTGATAAACGTGGAAACATCAAAGTTAATGAGTATAAAGAAACCAGTAACGAAAACGTATTCATCGCTGGTGATGCTTATCGTGGACCATCCACAGTTGTAGAATCTATTGCTGACGGCCAGGCTGTTACCAATGGTATTCTGGCTAAAGAGGGAATCAACCTCGATCGTATTGAACCAGAAGATTATGAATTCGATTATGCCACACGTATCAAAGAGATTCGTGCTAAGAAAGGTATCATCAATCCAACCATCGAAACTCTTACTACCAATGAAGAAATTTTAGCCGAAACAAAACGCTGTTTAGAGTGTAACTTCATCTGTAACAAGTGTGTGGAAGTTTGCCCTAACCGTGCAAATATCAACATCAAAGTTCCTGGATTCAAAAATGAGAACCAGATCCTGCATTTGGATGGACTTTGTAATGAGTGCGGTAACTGCGAAACTTTCTGTCCTTACGACGGAGCACCTTACAAAGATAAATTCACCCTATACTGGAGTGAAGAAAACATGAAAGTAAATGGCAACGATGGTTTTATACTCACATCCGCAGAAAATAATGAGTTCAAGGTTAGAACCCACGAAAAGATTTATCTGGTTAATTTCGACAAAACAGGTAAATTATTGAATTGTAAATCAGAACACAAGATTGAGCAGAAGGCTGAATTTGATGCACTGATGAACATAATCTGGTGGACATGGGAAAATCAGAGATTTTTGTTTGTTAGATAAAATGATTAAATCAAAGTGAGATAAAATGAAAATAACTTGGAGGAAATCAATAGATCAGATCTACAAAAGCCGTAGATTGTCATGTATCTTCTCCTAGCTCCTACAGATTATTCTGAATTAATGCAGGTTCATTCCGGCAGTCGCCGGATTGAACCTAATATTATGGATGCATCAAAATGATACGTCCTACCAAAAGTGAAAAATAGGAGCAATATAATGAGTAAAATATACAAAAAAATTAGAGAGTTATCCCTTCAATATGAACAGGAAACCGCAGAATTCCTGGCAAAAATGATACAAACTCCATCTTTTTCGATGAAGGAAAAAGATATGATCTTAGTGATCAAGAATGAGATGGAGAAAATTGAATTTGATAAAATCCGCATAGATGATTTGGGAAGCATAATAGGAACAATTGGCAATGGTCCTAGACTTATTGCTTTCGATGCACATATTGACACAGTTTATCCAGGAAATCTGGATAACTGGGATTTCCCTCCGCATGAGGGTCGCATTGAAGATGGTAAAGTTTGGGGACGTGGAGCTTCAGATCAACTCGGTGGAATGGCCAGCATGGTTTATGCTGCTAAAATCATCAAAGAATTAGATTTGAATAAAGAATTTACTATCCTTTTTACAGGAACAGTAATGGAAGAAGATTGCGATGGAATTGCCTGGGAACATCTGATTAAAGAAGATGGTGTTAAACCTGAGTTAGTTGTCAGTACAGAACCTACAAGTTTGAATATCTATCGTGGACATCGTGGAAGAATGGAGATGATAATTGAAGTAAAAGGAATTTCTTGTCATGGCTCTGCTCCTGAACGAG
>JAVCCF010000145.1 GCA_030765625.1 Candidatus Tenebribacter burtonii | reverse complement strand
GGTGGTTAACTTACCGTTAGGCGCCAGAGTTGAGATCGAGGCGATTGCAGTTAAATAATTTTCCGGCGGCTTTATGCCGCCTTTTTAGTATCTAATTTGGAGAAAGAATGATTAGAATTAAAAGGGCTCTGTTAAGTGTTTCTGATAAAACAGGAATTGTTGAATTAGCAAAAACACTGAAAGAAATTGGATGTGAAATAATTTCCACTGGTGGTACAAAAAATATATTAGAAGAAGCTGGAATAGAAGTAACAGAGATTTCAAAAGTAACAGGAAATCCGGAAGCATTCGGTAGTAGAATGAAAACGATTTCTTTCAACATAGAATCAGCTATATTATATGATCGAGAAAAAGATGCTGAAGAAGCTGCAAAACTAAGTATTAAACCTATTGATTTGGTTGTGTGTAATTTATATCCTTTTCATAAAGTAAAAGAGCCAGGTGCGGATTTTGACACTCTTATCAAAAATATAGACATTGGTGGACCAACAATGGTTCGGGCAGCTGCTAAGAATTTTAAATATGTTGGAGTTGTTACGGATGTGAATGATTATGAAAATATCATTTCTGAACTAAAAGATAATGACGGAAAAATCTCAACCGAAACTAGATTTAAATTAATGAGAAAGGCTTTCAATCACACGACAGATTACGATTCTCTCATTGCTACAACTATGGATGAATATGCTGATGAAAAAAGCATTCGTCTGCATTTTACTGGTGGCAAGAAACTACGTTATGGTGAAAATTCTCACCAGGAAGGATTCTTCTACCGGGAAGCAGGGAAAGCTGAATCTTTATATGATATGAAAGTTTTGCATGGCAAAGAAATATCTTATAATAATCTAAATGATATTCAGGGAGCGATTGATTCAGTGAAAGACTTAGATCGTTTTGGTGTTGGCGTGATCAAGCATAGCAATCCCTGTGGATTGGCTGAAGCAGATAATCAATTGACAGCGTTGAAATTTGCCTGGGCAGGTGACCCTGTATCAGCATTTGGATCTATAATTGCATTTAATAAACCGGTTGAATTAAAAACTGTAGAATTCTTTGCATTAAATAATGAAGATAAAAGTAAACGCAAGTTCGTAGAAGTTGTTGTTTCTCCTGGATTTAGTGATGAAGCGCTGAAATATCTGGAATTCCATAAAAACCTAAGAATTGTTCAATTTGATCCAAATGTTTGTCGAAGTAAAATTGATATGAAATATCTGCATAACTCATTATTGGTACAAGATGCTGATGTGAAACTCTACGAAAAAATGGAAGTTGTTACAAAGAAACAAATTGATGTGAAAGCGAAGAAAGAATTGATCGAGTTTGGACTGAAAACAATGCGACAGGTAAAATCTAACTCTATAGTTTTGGTTAGAGAAGTAGATGAGGGAATTTTCCAGCTTTTGGGAATGGGAGCTGGTCAACCAAATCGCTTGATCTCAACCAGACTGGCAATTGATAAAGCTTCCGAGAATTTAACAATGGATTATGATGGAGAAAATATTATTGAATATTTGGCTCAGGAGTTAGGGAAGATGTTACTGATTTCTGATGCATTCTTTCCTTTTCCGGATAATGTTATAACGGCAGCGCAAGCTGGAATTAAAACCATCGTACAACCAGGCGGTTCAATGCGTGATAAAAAAGTAATCAAAGCTTGTGATGATCTAGATATTGCAATGGTGTTCACAGAATTAAGACATTTTAAACATTAGATTTTAACCACGGAGAGCACGGAGAACACAGAGAAGATGAATAAGTTATTATATAAAGATATAACCGATAAAATTATCAATGCTGCAATTGAAGTTCATAAAAATCTTGGTCCTGGCTTGCTTGAATCTGCTTATGAAGAATGTCTATTTTATGAATTATTGAAGAAGAATATGCTAATCAAGCAACAAGTTCAAATACCTATCATATACAAAGGTGAAACAATTAAAACAAAATATCGATTAGATTTACTCGTAGAAGATAAGGTAATTGTTGAATTAAAATCTGTTGATAAACTTTTACCAATACATGAAGCTCAATTGATAACTTATCTAAAGCTTTCCGGTTATCGAGTTGGGATGTTAATAAATTTCAATGTAAAATTATTGAAAGATGGTATAATAAGAAGAATTGTATAAATACCCTCGGTGTTCTCTGTGAGCTCTGTGGTGAGAAAAGGAGAAATTGAAATGAATTGTTTAGATAAACTCTATACTCCGCAGATAAAAAAGATCCACAGCGGAAAAGTAAGGGAGAGTTTTCGAATCGACGATAAGACACGAATGATAGTTGTCTCGGATCGAGTTTCAAGTTTTGACAGCGTATTGAATAATCTGATCCCCAATAAGGGTGCGGTGCTGAATGCGATAACAAACTACTGGTTTGAAAAAACTAGAGATATTGTTGATAATCATCTTATTAAAGCTGTTGATCCGAATATTAGTCTGGTGAAAGAAGCCCAGCCCCTAAAAGTGGAAATGATAGTTCGAGGTTATCTAACAGGATCTATGTGGCGTGGTTATAAGAATGGCAAAAGAACATTTTCCGGAGTGGAAGCTGTTGATGGATTAACTCAGAATCAGAAATTTCCTACTTCAATATTAACTCCAACAACCAAAGAAGAACATGACAGGGAAATTACTCCAGAGGATCTCGTTAAAGAAGGTTGGGCCACAAAAGAAATATACGATCAAATGGCAGAAATTTCTCTAAAACTGTTTGAACTTGGTACAGACGAACTAGCCGAAAAAGGTATTATCCTTGTAGATACGAAATACGAATTTGGACTTATTGATGGTAAAGTGATCTTGATCGACGAAATTCATACACCTGATTCTTCCAGATTCTGGGATAAAGCTGCTTACGATAAGGATCCAGCTAATGTTGATTCCATGGATAAAGAGTATATTAGACAATGGCTGTTGAACAATAAAGTTGATGATAAAGTTCCTGATATGTTACCACAGGAAGTGATTGAAACAGCCTCTAAAAAATACATTGAAATCTACGAAAGAATTCTTGGAGAAAAGTTCATTGAATGTGAATTGGAACTTAATACTCGTATGTATAACCGTTTGCTTAATGCAGATCTAATTAAGGATGGATACGTGATAATTATTATGGGTTCTCCGGCTGATCTGGAACATTGCAAAAAAATTAAATCGCATCTGGAAAAATATGATATTTACGTAGATATGAGAGTTACCTCCGCTCACAAAAATGGAGAACGTCTTCCCGAAATAACTGAAGTATATAACAACTCGATTGAACCGGGATGTGTAATAGCTGTGGCAGGTAGATCAAATGGACTTGGTGGAGCGCTGGCTGCAAACCTGACAATTCCTCTCATTAATTGTCCTCCTTTCAAAGATAAAATTGATATGATGGTGAATATAAATTCTTCATTAATTATGCCTTCTAAAACTCCAGCATCCACAGTTATCGATGTTAGTTCTGCTGCACTGGCTGCTCTGCGCAGCTTGAATCTGCAAAGGTTAAAAACTATTTTCAGAGAAGAGATCGTAGATGTGAAAGAATCACTCATTAAAGCAGATGAAGAGATAAGGAATAGCTAACCGGAAAGGACGGAAAGGCGCAAAGGTAAATATGTAATGAAAAGAGAGAAGCTTGAGAAAATTGGTAAACAGATTGTTGATGCAGCATACCATGTTCATAAAGAGTTAGGACCTGGATTACTCGAATCAGCATACGAAAGATGTATGGTTGTTGAGTTGCTTGAACGAGGACTAAAGGTTGAACGCCAGGTAAAACTACCGATAATATATAAAGGACAAACAATTGATGGTGGTTATCGTCTAGACTTGATAGTTGAAGGTGAAATAATCATAGAATTAAAGACAGTAGATTACATTATTCCAGTTCATGTCGCACAACTGATTTCATATCTAAAATTATCTGGAAAACGACTTGGCTATTTAATAAATTTTAAAGTTGATTTGATAAAAAATGGGATTCAAAGAAAAGTTAATAATCTTTAAATTAGCGTCTTTGCGAACTTAGCGGTGAAAGGGAGTAAAATGAATATTGCAGTAATTGGTTCAGGCGGTAGGGAACATGCTGTTGCCTGGAAATTATCACAAAGTAATTTAGCTGATGAAGTTTTTGTTCTTCCGGGAAATGGTGGAACTGAGAATAATATTAATAAAAATATCAATGATTTCGAAGGTATCCTGAATTTTTGTAGAAGCAGAACAATTGAATTGATCTTTGTTGGTCCGGAGGATCCTTTAGCAAATGGAATTGTTAATTATTTTGCTGATACTCCCGTAAAAGTATTTGGACCGGATAAATCAGGTGCCAGACTGGAAGGATCAAAGATCTTTGCTAAGAAATTTATGCAGAAATATGAAGTTGCTACTGCTGGATATTGGGAGTTTGATAATTGCTGTGAAGATGTACTAAATGACGCAAAAGATGTAGTTGAAAAGGTTAGCGGGAAATGCGTAATTAAATATGATGGACTTGCAGCTGGAAAAGGTGTTTTTGTTTGCTCTACAGAAGAAGAAGCACTTACAGCTCTGAAGGATATCCAACAGAAATATGGAGAAGATGCATCTTACTTGATCGAAGAGAAATTGATTGGAGATGAACTTTCTATTTTAGCTTTTACCGATGGAGAAAATTATCAACTCCTTCAACCTTCCCAGGATCACAAGCAATTGCTTGATGGTGATGAAGGACCAAATACAGGTGGGATGGGCGCATTTTGCCCTGTTCCATTTTATAACGCTGAATTAAAAAAGCAGATTGAAGCCGATATAATTAAACCAACGATGAACGGAATAAAAACTGAAGATTTCAATTATAAGGGTGTAGTTTATTTCGGTTTGATGATAACGCAAACAGGACTGAAGTTACTGGAATACAATGTTCGCCTGGGTGATCCGGAAACTGAAGTTGTATTACCTGCGATGAAAAGTGACATGGTTGAATTGTTACTTTCCTGTTTTGACGGTACATTGAAAGATTATAAAATGGAATTCAATGATGGATACTTTGTGGATGTGGTACTTACATCAGGCGGGTATCCTAATGAATATAAAAAGGGAATCCATATATGCG
>JAVCCF010000070.1 GCA_030765625.1 Candidatus Tenebribacter burtonii | reverse complement strand
TCCCGGGTCGTAAACCAGGGAAGAAAACATCGGATTACATTAATAATGTACTTACAAGAATTACACTACCGGGCGCAGTATTTTTCGCATTTGTAGCTGTAATGCCTGAATTTATGTCTAAATGGGCTAATCTTCCATTCTATTTTGGAGGAACAGGTCTGATTATTATAGTCGGTGTAGCGCTGGATACTCTTCAGCAAATCGAATCTCATCTTGTAATGAGACACTACGAAGGTTTCATGAAAAAGGGAAGACTTCGTGGAAGAAGCCGTTAGTTCTTTATTTGAAAATAAAGTGAGATGAAGTAGCATGATAACGATCAAGAATAATAGTGAGATTGCCAAAATGCGTGAAAGTAATCACATTGTTGGATTGCTGCTTCACAAATTGGATGAAATCATCAAACCTGGTATAAGTACTTACGATATCAATAAATTTGCTGAAGAATTGATTCGGAATGAGGCGGGTAAACCGGCTTTTAAGGGATATTCTGTTCCTGGCTTACCTCCATTTCCGGCGGCTGTTTGTTCATCTGTAAATTCATGCATCGTGCACGGCATTCCTTCCAAAAAAAAGATACTTCAAGAAGGTGACATAATTGGAATAGATGTAGGTGTTTATAAAAACGGTTATTATGGTGATGCAGCCAAAACGTTTCAAGTTGGCAAGATCTCAGAACAAGCTATTGCATTGATGGCAGTCACAAGAGAAGCCCTTAAAAGGGGAATTTCTCAGGCAAGAGATGGAGCCAGAGTTGGAGATGTATCGCATGCAATTGGATCGTATGTGATGTCACAAGGATATTTCGTGGCTGACAATTTAACGGGTCACGGTATTGGTACATCACTGCACGAAGATCCGATGGTTCCAAATTTTGGTGCAAAAGGAAAAGGACCAAGATTAAGAAAAGGGATGACAATTGCGATTGAACCAATGGTTAATATTGGAACTAATCGAGTGATCGAGAATGGTTGGGAATTTTATGTAGCAGATGCTTCATTGTCTGCTCATTTTGAACATACCATTCTTATTACTGAGAATGAAGCTGAACTTTTAACTGAGTATTAGAGAGTAAGATATTATGGCTAAAGAAGGTGTTATTGAAGTTGAAGGTGTTGTAACGGAAGCACTTCCTAATACAACATTTAAAGTTGAATTAGAAAATGGGCATGAAATTCTTGCTCACAGTTCTGGTAAAATGCGAATGCACTATATTAAAATCTTACCGGGTGATAAAGTTAAAGTTGAATTATCTCCCTACGATTTAAATCGTGGGCGTATAGTATATCGTTATAAATAGGAGAATGGGATGAAAGTTAGAGCATCTGTTAAAAAAATGTGTAAAGATTGCAAAATAATCAAACGTAATGGTGTTATTAGAGTTATTTGCTCTAGTAATCCGAAGCATAAACAACGTCAAGGTTAGATAAGGAGGAAGCTTGGCACATATATCAGGGGTAGAATTACCAAGAGAAAAAAGAATAGTTATCGGGCTTACCTATATCTACGGAATAGGTAAATCCACTGCTGAACAAATTCTCGCGAAGTTAGATATTGATGAAAACACAAAAGTTAAAGATCTCAATATTGAGCAGGAAAAAAAAATACGTGAGATCATTCTTGATGATTACGTTGTTGAGGGTGACTTGAGAACACAAAAGGCAATGGATATTAAACGTCTTATGGAAATTAACTGCTATCGTGGTATCCGTCATAAATCTGGTCTTCCGGTTCGCGGACAACGTACACACACAAATGCCAGAACCCGAAAGGGCAGAAAGAGATAGTAGGGGAGTGAATAATGGCAACAGTAACTACAAAAGTTAGAAAGAAGAAAAGAGTAAGACTTTCCTATAATGAAGGTGTAGCTCATATTCATTCCAGTTTCAATAACACGATTGTTTCTTTAACAGATAAAGCTGGAAATCTTCTTACCTGGTCAAGCGGCGGGAAGATTGGATATAAAGGATCAAAGAAGAGTACACCATTTGCAGCACAACTTGCAGCAGAGGAAGTTGCAGCGGCAGCAATAGAAATGGGTGTGAATAAAGTTAAAGTTATTGTAAAAGGTCCTGGTGGCGGTAGAGAGTCTGCAATTCGTGCTCTCAACGCAAATGGTTTGGAGATCACATTGATCGAAGATAAAACACCTATCCCGCACAACGGGTGTAGACCAAGAAAAACTAGAAGAGTATAAGGATTATATTATGGCGAGATATACAGGATCATCTTGTAAATTATGTAGAAGAGAAGGAACGAAATTATTCCTCAAGGGTTCACGCTGTAACTCCGAAAAATGTGCTTTTGAAAAAAGACCATTTATTCCAGGAGAACATGGCAATTCCCGAGGTTTCAGAAAGAGAATGAGTGATTATGGTGTACATTTGAGAGAAAAGCAAAAAGTACGCCGGACTTATGGTGTGTTAGAAAAACAATTTAGAAAATATTTTAAAATGGCTGCAAAAAAGTCTGGTGTTACCGGTGAGAACTTACTTCAAATATTAGAAACTCGTTTAGATAATATTGTTTATCGTATGGGTTTTGCTCCTTCCAGAAAATCAGCCAGACAGATCATTTGTCACGGTCACATTTTAGTTAACCAAAGAAAGGTAGATATCCCTTCTTTTAATGTTCGTGCAGAAGATGAAATTTTAATTAAGGAAAAAAGCAGGCAAATGCTTTTAATCCAGGAAGCAATGGAAGCTTCAACAGAAGTTGACAGCATTGATTGGTTCAAAGTTGATAAAGATAAATTTAAAGGACAAATTATCAGTATCCCAACTCGTGAGCAGATCCAACTTGATACTGATGAAAGTTTGATCGTTGAATATTATTCCAAATAGTAGATTAGGAGATCTTATATGAAATTCCTAGAACCGTTACAGTTACCGGAATCAGTAGTAGTCGATGAGAAAACATATAGCTCGACCTACGGAAGATTTGAAATTGGACCATTAGAATCTGGTTTTGCTACAACAATTGGAAATACACTGAGAAGGGTATTGCTTGCATCTATTCAAGGTGCGGCAGTACGTTATGTAAAAATAGAAGGATTGCATCATGAGTTTTCAGCTATCCCAGGATCAACCTCAGATTTTATAGACCTTATTCTTAAGCTGAAGAAACTGGTTATTAAAACAGATTTAATAAGTGAAGAGAAACTTGTTTTAGAGCATAAAGGTATTGGTATGATCACAGCTGCCGATATTCAGGGAGCTGCTGATATAAAGATCATTAATGAAGATCTTGAACTTTTAGAAATGACTGAAGATGTAGAATTCAGAATGGAACTATGGATTGGAATCGGTAGAGGTTATGTATCCGCAGACAATCATAATATGGAAGAAAAATCAGTTGGAGTCATTCCAATAGATTCAATCTATTCTCCAATTGTTAAAGTAAATTTTGAAGTTGGAAATCAGCGAGTTGGTGAGCGTATTGATTTTGATAAACTTACGATGGAAATTACTACAGATGGAAGTATCGATCCCAAAGATTCACTTTATCTTTCTGCAAAAATACTTCGAGATCTGTATGATGCTGTTGTTCTATTTGAGAAGGAACCTGAGTATATTGAAGAGATTGAAATGGATCCAGAACTGGAAAGAATGGAAAAGATATTAGCTACAAATGTGAATGAACTTGAACTTTCTGTTCGTTGTAGCAATTGTCTCTCTGCAGCAAAGATTGATAAGATCGGTGAACTTGTAGAAAAGAATGAAAATGAAATGTTAAAATATAGAAACTTCGGTAAGAAATCTCTGGAAGAGATTCATGCTTTACTTGGTCAATACGAACTTTCTCTTGGTATGGATGTTACTGGCATGAGAAAGAAAATCGAAGACGCCAAAAATAAAGTTACTACCAAGAAATAAGGATTGAACTATGAGACATAGAGTTAGCGGAAGAAAATTCGGTAGAGAAAAAGGGCATCGTGACTTGATGCTTAAAAATCTTGTTGCTTCCCTTGTGAAACACGGAAGAATTAATACTA
>JAVCCF010000008.1 GCA_030765625.1 Candidatus Tenebribacter burtonii | reverse complement strand
TTCTTTATAAAGTAATTTTCCAGTCGAATACAATTCAGCAATTTTCCTGCTATTGGGAATTTTAGCAATTATTGGGATATCATTTTCCGCACAATACTCTTCAACCTTTGCATCACCGATCCCAAATTTATTAATAACTACCCCGTGTGGCTTTTTGAGTTTTTTCATTGTTTCCACAGCTAAGGTTAGATCATGCAGTCCAAAAGGTGTTGGTTCTGTTACTAAAATGATCAGATCTGCATCTTTAGTAGCTTCTATAACTGGGCAAGAGGTTCCTGGAGGTGAATCAAAAAGCATAGTAGTTGAACTGGGAAAGTTTTTCTCAACATATTTTATTGTTTGGCTGATCAATGGAACAGCCTGCTCTTCTCCAATGATCAGTTTACTATCAATAAAATCAAGATTTCCAGATCTATAGTGTTTTAGCTCTCCCATTTTTTTTGGTTTCATAGTTAGAGATTTAGTAGGACATAATTCACTGCAGGCATAACAAGCATGGCATAACTCTGGGAATACCATGATCATTTTATCCAATTTCATGATGGCATTAAAATTACAGACTTTCTGACAGTTACCACAAAGAATACATTCGTCTTTTTTCCATTCAGGTATCATTTTGAATTTATCTTCTGCGTGGATCTTATTCCCGGAAATAAATAACCCTGAATTTGGTTCTTCTACATCCAGATCAGTTAATACAACATCTTCAGATTCTGCTAATAAAGATGCCAAATTTGTTGAAACAGTAGTTTTACCTGTTCCGCCTTTTCCACTGGCAATTGCTATTTTCATATTTTCCTTATTCCTATATTCTATTGTAATTTTACATATCTTCAGAAGGTACTATTAAGACTGGTATTTGAGAGAGAGCAATTAAAGATTTATGAATGCTTCCAAACAAAAGATTATGAAATTTCCCATGTTTATGAGAACCAATAACTATAAGATCAGCCTTAAATATATCAGCTTCCCTTAATATATTTTCGACTGTTGATCCTTCCATTAAGATAAATTCAGCTTTAATACCATCCTCATTTAGGCTATCAAGAATTTTGTTAAGTCTATCCTCAATCTGTTCTTTCTGAGCATTGATTAATTCCATTGAGGGTGTTTGATTAAATTCTGTAGTAATCGTAGAAAGATATGATTCTAATGTTTCAGAGTGAACAATAAGTAATTTTCCTTTTGTCTCTTTAATCACTTTTTTTGCATAATTAATTACTCTATCTGTAGTGTCCAAAAAATCAATAGCTGCTAAAATTCTTTTCATAATAACCTCCTAAAAACAAAAAACATCTTTTTATAATATAATTACATCCTTAGTGATCACAGAGATTATCTCCAGATTTCAATCCTTCTGAAATGTAAGTCTCCACAAGTCCTTTAAGATTATCAGAATGTAAGCCAATAATTACTTCAATATTGTTTTGTGTAAAAAGTTGTTGAGCTCTACTTCCCATTCCACCAGCAATAATGGCTGTACACCCCAGTTCCCTCAAAAAAGCAGGGTGTGAACCAGGTTCGTGGGGAGGAGGAGCCACAAAGTCTTTGCTAATTATCTTGTCGTCTGCAATTTCAAATATTGCAAATTTTTCACAATGTCCAAAATGGGCACATAAATTTCCACTTATTGTGGGTATCGCGATTTTTTTGTTCATTTTTTCTCCTTTTTTCTACAAATATAATACTTATCCTTATTCCCAAGTTTGTCTTGGAAAACATTTATCGGGTTTCAAAGCCAAACTTTATAACCAGTAAAAATGAATCTTCATAGATTAAATAGATTATAATAAAAAACTATCTTATCCGAGTTTTTTAGTGTTCGTCTGGGAACTAATTTTTTCAGTGTTTTCACTCTCTTCAACCGAATATTCAGCATCCAATATTTTTCTTTGTTCTTCTTTAACTTCAATTCGTTTGGGATGAATTACTTTATAGAACAATTTCTTTATTTTACTGTCTTCGCTGGTTAAATCTTTTATAGCTGTTCCAGCAATAGCTGTTATAACAGTACCGATAAAAGAATTTCTCCCACGATGACTTTGGCTTCGTTTATTTCTATATTTAAAACCACCGTAATGTCTACCCTCTGTCATATTTAGTTACCTCCCTATAAAAATAGCGGCAGAGAAGGAGAGATCCAACCTCTGCCGCATTCCAACATTACTCGTCCTTGTTTAGCTCGGAGAGTCGTGTTTCTAATGCTTTAAGTTCATTTTTTAAAGCATTAACTTCTGATTCAAGATATTGTGATTCATCTTTTGCTGAATATTGTGGAGCTGGATAATTTTGATATCCCGAGAAACCAAATCCTCGTCCATAGCCTCTTCCAAAACCACGACCGAATCCTCCTCCAAATCCTGCTCCACCTCTCTGGAATCCTCTAGTATATCCTGGAGTTTCATAACCGCTACAAAATCCTAAACCTCTACCGGTCATTTGACCCATTCCATTAGGTCCCGTTCTGTCACCTCTTGGCATAATAACCTCCTTCGTTATTAGTTTATCTTAACTTATCTGTTTCTTCCTTGACCTTGTCCTTGATTTCGACTTTGACCTTGAGCTGGTCTCTGTTCTTGACCTTGTCCTTGACCTTGACTTGGCCTCTGAACTTGATTGCTTCCACGTCCCATATTATTACCTGCTGCTTTTCCTAATCCCCGTCCGGTTCTCGGGCCATTACCATTTGGACCTGTTCTATCGCCACCTGGCATAATTACCTCCTTACTTATATTATTATTTCTACAACATCTACCATGCCCGAATCCACCAGCCAGATCAACTAAATTATCTGATCCGCAAGCTGGGCATTTATTTATTTCTTTATTGAAATTTGTATTGAACATACGCCCACAAGAATTACACTTAATTATATTGTTTCGGAAATGAATATTGCCACCATCTATTTGAAGTTGTTTGCCTTCTATAAGAAATTCAGCGATTTTTTTTCGTGCTTTTTCAATCAGGCGTGAGAAGGTTGAACGTGATATCTCCATCTCCTCAGCTGCAGTATTATGAGTCATGCCGACTTTGTCTGCCAGACGGATTGCTTCAAATTCATCAAGTGTAAGTTTAACCGGCTCTAATTCAGAAACTCTAATCCCTACTGGTTTGAATTCTGTATAAAGCGGAGGTCTGTGAACAATTCGCTGCATTTTTCCTCTTGGCATAAATTCTCCTCCTAAAATTCCTAAGACAATATATTGAACATATGTTCATAATGCAAGTTTTATTTTTAATAAAAGCAAAATAAACTCCGACAAAAATCGGAGTTGCATGAATAAAAAAATGGAGTATAATGAAGAAAATTTATGGAACACTTTATCTATCCTTAATTAAAAGATTTTTACTTCATAATACTCAGTTCTTATTTAACCTTAAGAACAAAACCATAATTCAGTTCAATACTAGCAAAATAATTAGATTTAGTATGAATGCTTCTTATTATCATTTCTAAGATAATGTTTAATTTGCCAAGTTAATCGCTTATACGATCCATTATCTAATGCTCTTTGTCCAGTCAGCATTCCAGTGAAATAAAATGGGATACTTTTGTATAAATATGTTCCAATTTTATCATCCCATAAAAAATTTATGGTTTCACCACTTGTATTGGGCATTACGAAAGGTTTCTCATTAAAGAATAACTTCCTGGCAAAAGCATTATTCACTACGAATAATTTTGGATTAGTATTATTAATAATTGAGATGATAAGTTTACTTGTTACTTTAAGTTGGTCATTTATAAAATTTGATTCAGGATCACTAGTTTTTCTAAGCATTTTTTCAATTTTTTTCTGCTTTGTATTTTGATAATACAACAAATCTATATGACTCCATTTAAGACTCAACTCATTAGCAATATCTGTAAATTTATTAAAATATCTATAATTGTCTTTTCTCTCATGATATAATACATAGGACTCAAGTTTATGTAAGTTTCTATTTGATTTATCTATCAATGAAGGATTTAAACCAATAAATATTATTGAATTAAAAAAAATGTATTTTACCGTTACCGGAGGATATTTAATAAAATTATAATTTTCATATTTTTTCCAGATTTTTTCAACATCTTTTTTTACAAATTTTTCAATATCAAAACTACCTTTATTTTTTTCCATAACAACCTCCAAAACTCATGAAAGCGAAATTTCAAAATAAATCAAATCTTTTTCGGAAAATATATTATTGTAAATTTTTTAGATATCTAATTCTTCTTTTATCTTACGAACCAGATCAAAATTGTATTTGATATTTGCAAAATCATCACTATTCATCTCTTTTTCAAATTCTTTGATCTCTTTTTTCATCTCATCTAAAGCTGTTTCTAATTCCTGCTTTTCCTCTGCAGATAATACTGCATTCA
This sequence comes from Candidatus Tenebribacter burtonii, assembly GCA_030765625.1. Classification (GTDB taxonomy): domain Bacteria; phylum Cloacimonadota; class Cloacimonadia; order Cloacimonadales; family TCS61; genus Tenebribacter; species Tenebribacter burtonii. The sequence continues at coordinate 4,095 of JAVCCF010000008.1, read as the reverse complement.
ATTGAGATTCCAAAGTTTCTTTTCCGTTGATCATTTGCTCATACATAGATTTTGATAACTGTAATCCTGCGCCGGTTGCTTCTGCGAAGGTTATGACGGTAGAAAGCCTGGTGTATTCCTTAAAGGAAATATTCATTTCTTTATTAACAATGTCTTTAAGATTTTTACCTTCGCTAATAGCTTCAACAAAGGCTACTTGAGCAACCTGAAAATGAATATCAGGATATTTCTCTTTAATATTTTCAATATTTTTGAAGAATGATTTCACTTCTTTCTTACTCAATTTGATCTTTTTGATCTCGTCTTCATCCAGATCCATAAATGAGTCTGCAGTATCTTCCGCAATTTCCGCAATTTGCTTCACAGCATTCATAGCTTTTTTTGCATCATCGATCTTGCCACATCCTACCAAAATTAGTGTCGCTAAAAGAATCAAAATAATAATATTTTTCATTTATTGTCCTCCTTGTTTTCAAGACTATAGATTATGCTAAATTCTAAATTGTCATTGCGAGGAGTCTAGCATAGAAATTCATTCGAAGCAATCTAATCCACAAAACAGATATTTGAGATTGTTTCATTTGAAACAGCAAGAAGAATGCTCGCAAAGACAGTAGTTCTCAATTATGATAAAACACTCTATTTTATTATATTTCTTTCCTATGGAAAAATCAGCTGTTCTTTGTAACCATTGGCTTTAGCACGGTAATAAATTCCGTTTTCATATAGAAGTGCTTCTCCCTTATTACCAGATTTAATACCAGTATCTACAGGGATTACGCTATCTTTAAAGAAAGGATTGATAAAGTCTTGGGTTGTATGTCCAACTATAATCTTACTTAATTCCATATCATTTAACAATTTCAGTAAATTATCTTGTTTGATCTGAGGAGATGTTTTTGTGTCTTCAAAATATCCACGATACCATAATGGTCCATCACTTCCAAATAGAAATTTTAAATCATCATTATATTTAAATTTTTCTTCTGGAGCATCAATGTTCTTTCGAATAAGATTATTAATTTCAATGAAATCATTATTAAATTTTAACATTTCAGGGTTAATACCAGCATGAACAAAGAGAACGTCATTTAGTTTGATAATTGTGTGTTTTGTCCGGAGCCAACGACCAAATTCTGAGGTTTGTGAATAGATATCTCCCATTGACATTTGCATAAGTTCAGCGGTTTTTTTGTATTTGTCATTAAGATAGCGAAGATCATTTCGTAAAACCATTATTTCATGGTTTCCCAACAGATAATGTACTTTCCCCTGCAAATCTTCAGCTTGTCTTTCCAATTTATGAATAAGCCACAGGCACTCTGTCACCATATCCCCACGGTCGAAAACATCTCCCAGAATTACGAGATGACCTTCTCCCCAAGCCCAATCGAGATTTTCATCAATTATCCCATTACCTTTTAATATTTCTACCATACGTTCATATTGTCCGTGAATATCACTGATCACAAAAAATTTGAAAACATCTGAAAAGGTACTTGATTCAATCTTTGGAGGGTATGATGAAATTTCATAATCGTCTTTGAAACCTTCTAAGCTGAAAGAAAATAATCCTTTCCCTTTTACTGTAACATCTTGTGAAACAAAATTATCATTTAGAATATACTTGATGGTTGCATTCTCATTCCCCCAGAATACATAGGGTCCTTCAGTCAATTTTGCTGTTGAATCAATTTTACCAAATTGAATTTCCTGAGCAAAACAGGAAATGAAAACTGTTAACAATAGAAAGAGAACAATAATTCGATTCCTTCTCATAATTACCTCCAATTTAATTTATAACTATTTGAAATTTGTTTATGTTGAGTCTGAGTCAAGAATTTTAGTTTTATTGATTTCAATAAACCTCAATTTTTAATAATCTTCCGTCAAGATTTCCATTTTTCAAGGGACGTTTAAAGGATGGCTTCAACCCAATAGCCGGTATTAACTCTTTGTCACCAACATAAATATATGCAACACAACCTTTACATTTTTGTTTTAGGAAATCACCTAAATTCTTGTATAATTCAGCAACCGAATTCTTTGTTCCTAATCGTATTCCATAAGGTGGATTGCAAATAATAGTAGAGTTATTAATTTCTGGAAGAGACATAAAATCAATTTGTTTTAGATTAATATTTTGTGCAGATGGAAGAGTTTTAAAATTCAGTTTTGAATCTTCAATTGCAAAGTAACTCATATCACTTCCAAAAATTAAATCGGTTGGAAGTTCACGAATATGTTTTGTGCTATGATCTCGAATTGCCTGCCATTCTTTCTCATCAAATTCAGGTAGATTTTCAAATCCGAATCTTTTTCGTTTAAAGCCTGCCGGAATTCTACAATAATTCATCATAGCTTCACAAAGAAGTGTTCCACTGCCGCACATCGGATCATAAAGTGGTTTATCTCCTTTCCAACCAGAAAGTTTAACTATGGCTGCTGCCAGTGTCTCCTGCATTGGAGCAGAACCTTTGCTTTGCCTGTATCCCCGCTTATGAAGGGGTTGACCTGAAGTATCCAAGCTTATGGTTGCTCTATTTTTATGAATAAAAAGATTGAATACAACATCTGGAGATTCAGTATCAATATTAGGTCGTTCATCATATTTCTCTTTAAAGTAATCAGCTATTGCATCTTTCAATACTAGAGTAGCATATCTGGAATGAGTGATCTTGCTGTTCGATACATTTGAATATATCGCAAATGTTTTATTGTTATCCAACAGTTGATTCCATTCCAATTTTAATGCTGTGTTATAGAGATATTTCGTACTATGACAATCGAATGTAATAAGTGGAGCTAAAATTCTACTAATGAGTTTACTTTGATAATTGATCCTGTAAATATGTGCTATATCAGTTTTGAAATGTATACCGCGATATACAGCAGTAATTTCTTTTGCTCCGAACTCCTTTAATTCAATTGCTCCAAGGTCTTCCATTGACCCTGCTATTTGTGCAAAGAATTTTCCGTGTTGTTGATATTCGAACATTAATTTTTCTCCTTAGGCGGGATTACCATAATGGGGATAGATGATCTATTGATCAGCATATCATGTAAACTTCCAAATAGAAGGTGATAAAACCTCCCATGTTTATGAGAACCGATAATAATGAGATCAGCTTTGAACTCATTTGCTTCTTTCAGGATATGCTCAGCAGTTGTGCCATCCATAAGAATACATTGAGATACAATCCCTTCCTTTGTTAATCCTGCAGCTATCTTTTTTAGTTGTGTCTCAATTGATTTTTTACGAATATCTATCATCGCGGGGATCTCAATAGAAGGATAAATATCGAATTCATTACTCACCAGATAATTTTCAATGGATTCACTGTGGACAATACATAATTCACCATTAAATTGTTTAATTAATCTCTTAGCTGTTTCAATCAGTTGATCTGTCTCATCCATTAAATCAATAGCTACTAATATTCTTTTCATGATTTTCTCCTTTTATATAATTTAATATAAAAAGTTATTCAAACTAAATTTAATAAAAAGAATAGTTAAGTTCCTTTTATTTTAAAATGCGATATGGTTAGAATTCTACCCATAACAATGGAAGAAACAATAATTAGTGGTAAAGAAACAAGCAAACGGATCAGTGTAAACTTTATCCCTAAAAAGGAAGCTTCAAATATAGTCATTGGAATACGGCAGACGGAAACGGCTCCCAGATATGTAAAAATAATACTTAATTTAGCTCCCTTTTTATACAATAGTGCAGCAATAGGGAAGGCTACGTATAATCCACCAGCAGTTGTACTGGATAGAATAATAGCCCAGAAAAATCCGATCCAGCTGGAATCTTTACCTAAATGTTTTTCTATAGTTTCACGCTTTATCCAAACCTCGAATAAACCAATTAAAATAAATGCAACAGGTACTATCTTGAGCATTGATAAGGCAAATGAGAGAAAGTTTTTCCCAATAGCTTCTCCAACTTCATAATGATAGAAAAACGATACAATAATAAAAAGGAAATAAATTATTATAAGTGTTATTTTAATGATGTTTTTCATATCCCAATCTCTCCGAAAGCAACACCCATAACTAATGCAACAATAATTGCAATAACAAAACAGA
>JAVCCF010000177.1 GCA_030765625.1 Candidatus Tenebribacter burtonii | reverse complement strand
CGTGTTTGTTTCCGTATCTTCTATAATTATAAGGCAGGATGAAATTGTCAGTACACTCTATAAAATAGACGTTTCTAATCCTTATGAACCAGCTATTGTTGACAGCATTTCATTTCCAGAAAATATTAAACATGATATTTTAAGAACGTACGGGGAGTATCTTGCATATCATAAACTCGAAGATATCGATAATGAATGGGTAATTACACAGCTTGTTTTTATTGATCCCGTTACTTTTGAAGAGATATTATCATTTCCAATAAATAGTTGGACTTGTTCATTAATGGAAAATTATTTTTTACACAGACGAAATTATACTGATCTTATTTTTGATGTCTATGATTATACAGACATTAATAATATTCAAATGGTTGGATCGGTTAATTTTGCTACATGTCCTACTGACTTTATGAAAATTTATGCAATTAACGATGATAATTTAGTCCTATTGGGCAACGAAAGTATCAGTATATATGATATTTCAGATTTAACAGACATACATATAGTTAGTACTTATTATAGGTATAACAACGCAAGTCCTTTTGGAGATTGCCTACAAATAGATAACTTTCTTCTAATTCCTTCTCAATCTGCAGGTATTGAGGTTGTAGATATTACAGATATTGAGAATCCTTTATTATATGATTTTTGGGAATATCCGATCGATGAACTAAGTATTGTTGATCCATTCTTTATGACATTAGCAGGAATTATTTATGATGATGGACATCTTTATGTAGGCACATATCATCATGGTATATTATTAATGGATTTTAATGACGGAACAATCGAATATGTTGATAACTTTATAAATAATCGAACAAACAAAGAATTCAAAATTTATAATAATAATTATTTGATAACTTCAGGTTTTTCTAAAGGATTGTATGTTTATGATATTGAAAATGTAAATTCACCTGAGTTTCTCACAATTCTACTTGATGATTTGGATGTATTCGCTTTTGAAATAATTAATGAATATATTTATATAATACATCTAAACTTGGAATTGGGTTACTATTTTTGTGTGTATGACATATCTGATCTTTCAAATCCAATTCTGAGATGGAATGAATTATTAAACGCAAGTCCATTATTTATAATTAATGAAAATGAACCGGATAATATTTATGTTCGTTCTAATGTGAATTCTTTCCAGTCTGTGGAAATAAGAAAATATAATATTACTGATCCTGAAAATATTGAACAAATCCTTTTGTATGAATATCCTGAAATTATGTTACGACCACCATTTTTCTTTGAGGGATATTTATATGCTGTAGGACTCTATGAAAATGGGGGAGCGAATCTGTTTATTTTTGATGGTTTTGAGGATGAAAATCCGGAAATGGTAAATCAGATCACCAATTTTGTAGATGGTTCCAATATTCAGATGATTAACTCTTACTTGAATACAAGTTCGTCAAGTTACTTTGTAAGTGATTCATTTTACAATTTAGATGATCCTATAAATCCTGAACTTGCTTTTACTATCCAGAATACTTCGACCTGTTTTAAGAATTATTATATAGATAATGTTTTATTTAGCCCTGGTCGTTATACTGTATTCTTATATGACCTTGAGAATGATCCAACTGGTGAATTGGAACCCTTTGATTATTTTAACTTAAACTCTAAATATAGCGGTATTTCTTTTTTCTCTCAAGGTGAAGAAAACTATTTTTTTTGTGAGCAACGAGAGTGCATTTCAACTTACAATTATTCTATTGAGACATCCGTAGAAGATGAACTTCCAAAACCAGATATCACACTTTCCAATTATCCTAATCCTTTTAACCCAGAAACTAATATAGTTTTCAACCTGCCAGAGGATGGAGAAGTTCAACTTGATATTTACAATATAAAAGGGCAGAAGGTGGATCAATTAGAAATTACGAATTATGAATTAGGAATTAATGAAGTAACTTGGGATGCAGAAGGATTTGCATCAGGAATATATTTGTATCAATTGAAAGTAGATAGTAAAGCAATTGCCAGCAGGAAATGTTTGTTGTTGAAATGATTTTCCATTTTAAATAGTTGTCATTCCCGACCAGATCGGGAATCTATTATTATTTCTCGTTCCTAAGTTTGTCTTGGGAACGAGATTATATTGATAAATATATGATTTAGGGATAATAAATTGTAGGAGTCAAAATGAAAAAAATATTATTATTCATATTAATAAGTACTTTTTTTGCTTTACCTGTTTTCGCATTCGAATTGAATAAGATCTCAGAATTTTCATTTTCTGAATCATATGGATACAGCAGGCATGGTTTAATGATACAAAATAACAAGCTTTATACAAGTAATTTCAGGGGACTGCGAACATTTGATATAGTTAATGATACATTAGAACTTGATCAGGAAATAAACTTGGAAAGTATGGTACACGAAATTGATGTAAAAAATTCTATTGCATTGCTTGCTGCATCTCCTGATAATTTATTTTATCATTTGAATATCCAGGATCCTTCCAATCCTATTATTTCATCACCTATAAACTATTTAGGAGATCATCTTTTTTTTATTGATGGTGATTATGTGTTTGTGAATGACCGATCTACTAATGATGAATGGAATATACATGTTTATAATTTTGAAACTTTTGAAGAAGTTACAAGTTTCTGGACTCCTCACCCCGGAAGCGGGATTCGGAAATTAAAAGATGGTATTGGATCATTTACTGAAAATTCAATACGCTATTTATATGATATTTCGGATCCTTTTTCATTGCAATTAATTGGCTCGGGAATAACCAATCAGTCAATGGCTTACTGGAGAGCGGAAATCATTAAAGATACATTATTCATTTGTGGGGACAATAATTCATTTCATATTTACAACATATCAGATCCATTCAACTGGGAATTTCTGAGTGAATTGGAAGGCTGTCATAGTTTTCGGGTCAGCGGGGATAATCTTATTGCAATTTCCGGTATTAATGCAAGATTATATGATATTAGTAATTTAAATGAACCTATGTTATTAGACGAGATTGAATTGAACCAATTAGAAGAAATTCGTGATTTATGTGTAAATGATAATATAGTATACTTTGTAACAGGCATGGGTAGGCTTTTTGTTTATGATATTGGTAACGATAATCTTGAACTAATGCAATGTGTATATAATAAAGGCATTATGCATGGTGGTGGTTATTTGTATAATCATCAATTATATGTCTCCACTATGCTGGATGGCATAAACCAATGGGACTTAATTGATTTAAATAATCCACAGTATATAGAATCATATTTTACCGATCATTACAGTGTTATCTTGCGTGGAGATGAAGACAAGATGATTCAATTTTGTTGGAACTCTGAGCCATTATTACAAACGGATATGGCTATTCAAATCAATCAGAATGGCAGTTTGGGAGAAATGGCCAGGCTTACCGATGAAACATTTGCAGGTTGGATGAATTTTGTTAACGATGTTGGTTATTTTAATGCAACATTTGAAACCTTCTATAAGTATATAATAAATGATGAAAACGAATTCGAGGAGGTTGGAAGCATTAACTTACCTGAAGGTATTTTGGGGGGACAAATATTTTTCCCTAACGATCAGGTTGCTTATTTAACTCCACCCAATGAATTATTAGTTATTAATAATATAAACACTAATGATCAGATGGAACTCGTGAATAGCTACACAACACCCACCGGTGGTGCTGAAACAGTAGCTTTCTTCGAGAACCTTTTCTTTCTGAGTGAGGAAGGAGATTATTGTACTTGTTCAATATTTGATATTACAAATCCATTAGCACCGGAATTACTACTGCAAGTTCCTGAAAGTGGTTTGATAGCTGTAGATGAAGAGAATGAATTGCTTTTCCTGGGAAATTATGAGTGTACTGTTTACGATTTGAGCACATGGGAAACCGGAATTATCTCTGAAATCTATAGCTTTACGAATTGGTCGGAATGTCAGGAAATCATTCCATTTAAAAGAGACGGTAATGATTATCTCATTTACATAGAGTCTACTTCCTGTAGTATTTATCAATATGATTATGAACAAAATCATGCTGCAGATGATATTATCACAATCAAACCGCACATTACTAACTATCCAAACCCATTTAATCCAAAAACAACAATAGTTTTCAATCTAGCTCAAGATGGAGAAGTTCAGCTTGAAATTTACAACATTAAAGGGCAGAAGATTAATTCTCTTGTTAATGAACAATTTTTAAGAGGTGAGCATTCAATTGTTTGGGATGGAGAAGATGCTTCAGGGAAGAAAGTGGGTACTGGACTCTACTTATATAAATTGAAAATAAATGGTAAAACTGAAGTGGTGAAAAAATGTTTACTGTTGAAATAGAAAATATACTTGTAACAAGCCACTCCACATTCAGATTGAAAGAAGAGCAAGAAGAACGTGGCACGCCCGGCGTTACAAGCAATAAAATAGGAGGGAAAAATGAAAATAGTATTAATAGTTCTTTGTTTGCTTCCAATAATTCTCTCATCTTTAACGTTTGAATGTGACAAAATAAATGAGTTTGCAGTTAGTGGTCATTATGGTGTCAGTCACCGCTTATTAATAGAAGATAATTATATGTATGCTATAAGTCATTATGGTTTTGAAATATACACAGTAGATGAAAATACTGGTGAACTTAACAGAATCAGCGTAATACCAATTGAAGGAAAAGTTGATGATATTGAGAAAATCGACAATAACGTTTTTGTTTCGGTTTCTACTCGTACTAATCCGCCAGATGAAATTTCCAGTGCATTATATAAGATTAATGTTTCAGATCCTTTTGAGCCAGTTGTTGTTAACAGTATTTCATTTCCAGAAAATTTTAAACATAATATTTTAAGAACTTATGGTGATTATCTAGCTTATCATGAACTTGAGATGATTAATAATAGTCACTTTTTTACAGAACTTGTTTTTATAGACCCCATCACTTTTGAGGAAACAACATCATTTCCTAT
>JAVCCF010000094.1 GCA_030765625.1 Candidatus Tenebribacter burtonii | reverse complement strand
TCTCACTCCAAAACGCATTCCTGAATAGTAGCTATCTTTTGCAACTTGGGCTGGTTGCATAAAATCTTCAGCTACTAGTGAACACACTAACAAACTTAAACCCAAAACGATTAACATCTTTTTCATTTTTTTTCCTCCTTTTTTTTTACATTATTTTTTAAAATAACAGTTTTAGAGATAATCTTTGGGGAGATTTTAAGAAACTCTCTGCCAGATCTCCCATATCTGTATAAGAATAATCTATATTAATTACAGCAAAGCTAGTTGGAATACTCCAACCGAAACCAGCCGAATAGGATGTTTCATCATAATTCAATTGATACCCTGATCTAATTTTAAAAGAACCTATTTTGTATTCCATGCCTAAATTATAAGTTTCTTGTCTGTCTACACAGTTATCAAGCTGAACAGAAGCTAATAATAATTGGTTATCTCTTGCATATATATCCATTGCTACACCCAAAGAGAATCCCATCGGAATTTTAAATGGATATTCATCACGATCTTCATCAATTAGTCCATCTCCATCATTATCAAGTAGATCAAATGGATCTTCATTTAATAATCCATCCCCATCTTCATCGATCTCATACTTAAGATCCGGACCAAAATTCTTGATCGACATTCCTATCGTAAGATTTTTCCAACCGGTATTATACAAAGAACCAATATCAACCGCAACACCATTCACAGCAAACTCATCAAGCTTTTCACGTACATACTTGATGTTAAGTCCGAAGGAGAATTTATCAGTAAATTCATTTGCATAAGTAATACCTGCCATAAGATCGTAACAAGTAAATGTTTCACCGGTTGGTTCAAAAGGTTCTTCTTCGATCACATCCATATAATCCATATGCAGTAAAGCTGTGCTTACTCCAAAAGTTCCTAATGGAGTAACTTTAGAAAAAGCTGCAAATTCGTAATTAATACCGGCGATCCAAGAAGTATGAGAAAACATAATTTGATCTTGTGCTTTTAATGCCAGACCAGCAGGATTCCAATAAATAGAAGAAATATCATCTGTTACTGCTGTATATGCTTCACCCATACCTAAAGCTCTTGCGCCAATACCTATTTTCAAGAATTGAAGCCCAGCTGTTCCTGTTTTTGCAAAAATATCTGCAAACAACAATCCTGGAAGAATCGTAATTACTATAAGTAGAACAACATATTTTTTCATTTTTTACCTCTCATTTATCATTGTGAGTTTGGTTCATAGTCATTATGCCTATGAACCTTAAACCCAATTATTTAATTATTACGAATTTACCAACTTTGATATCTCCAGTGGCACGATCTTTTACTGAAAACAGGTATATACCTGCTGCAATAATCTGATTATTATGTGATAACATATCCCATGGTTCCATTCCTGTTGCCGTGATATCACTTTGTTTTAATTTATTTTGATTCAACGCTACAGATGGATTAACAATATCTTCACCTTCGCCACCATGATGTACAACTTTGTCAACAAGATCACCAGCGAGTGTATAAATCTTTATTGTACAGTCTTCCGGTAAGTTCACAAACCATATTCTTCTACTTCTATCACCTGTATAATCTCTTTCTACTCTGCCATCAAATTTACTTTGTCCTATATATGGGTTTGGAACAACGTAAATATTCTCCATGTCAGATTTTGCAGATGGACCAGGGAATAGTATTTTCATATTAGCATCAGCATCTCTTCCGGATTCAAGTGAGAGAATATTCTCAGATGGGTAACCTCTATCCCATGTAGTAACTGCAACATAATATTCTATGCCCTTGGGTGGATTAGAAATTATTTTGTTATAATATCTACGAGAAAGACGTTTAATTCTGAGTTCTTCAACTTTATCAGGATCTGCAAGAAGTACTGTACTGACAAAACCTTCTAATGGGATCAAGTTTTTAGAATATAATTCAAGATATATATCATCACCATTTGGTAATGCCAATAGATTTGGATTAGCAAAATACAAAGCTTTGTCATTATCAGACCAACTTTCTAATTCTGGTTTATCCAACGCAGTTGTCCGTGTTTTTGTATAATCATAAATGTGCTCTCCAAAAACGTAATCATCAACTCCAGTATTATAAGGGATTAAAGCATATTGTTCACTCAAATGAAAATAATTTTCATCTTCTTCGGTAATTATTCTTTTAGTTGGAAGTGATTGACTGAGATTACCGATCCCAAGTTCACCTTCATAGTTTATAAATAATGAGTCACCTGCATTAACTTGAAAATCTTCGTAATCCTGATCGGTTTCATATTTATCCCATTTACCTTTTTGAACCCAATCTTCCTGTGAGCCGCTTCCGGATCTACCGTAAAGTGCATAACCCTGGAAATCATGTCTTAGCCTGTATGCTGTCCATGGATTTACAAGTCTGTTCTTAGGATTTACAAGATCAATTCCCCACCTGCTTGGCCAGTATATCTCTGGCATATCTGTAGTATCAGCTTCAATTGCATAACTATCTAAACTAGGAAAATCAATCTGCCAGCCAGCATTACTTGGAGGAACAAATTCTGGATCTATTGTATATTCTGATATATTATCCCAATATAGATCTAAAGCATCACCATCATTAATCAATCCTGCGTACATTTTTGGATAATCAGGTGGTTCTGGAGCCTGATAATGAGGTTCTATATCAGGTTCAACAACTGTTGTAAGTGTTTGGGCTTTACCATAAATAAACTTGGCAAATCTAGCAGTATTACTTAATTCAAAAACACTATCACCCGGGAACACAGCAATAACAATTTTCATAGTTCTGCCCGGTGGAAGGTTCCATCTATTTTGTGGATCTTCAAATGCTGGTGTTCCAGGTTGCGCTCCGTAAAACGCAAAAAGATATCTGGTGTCAATTCCATTAGGGTTATGGACGATCTGGTAAGTTGGATCTTCCCTGATATTTATCGCTGTATTTATATCTGGATTTCTTCCTGTTAACAACCAATATTTTTCATTTGATGTTACATTAGATGTTGATATATATTGCAATGGTTGCCAATCATCAGGACCCCAACTAACATCCCAAGTCCAACAAACAAATTCTAATTTATCCGGATCTGGGGTACAAACACGAGAGCCAACATATCCCGTGGTCAATCCACCATCTTGATCAGCATCATATGTATAAGCAAATTCAAATCCTTCACCTTTTACATAACTACTGATATCATCCGGTGCAATATTAGTTCCACCAAAAGATTGTGGACCAACATCAGAATCCATGTAAATCCCCATTGCACAATCATATAATGTGTCTTCAGGATTCATGTTTGTAATATCAAACTCTACATAAACCAGATTTTTAATATAGTCATAACTCCACTGATAACTCATTTGGCGAATTCTAATATTAAGTGGGACATGATTATTTGAGCCAGAACTAGAATCATAGTCTCGATCCTGATCTGGATTACCATTTTCAAAAGGGCTATAATCATAATAGTAGGAAATAAAATCTTGTTCTGAAACCGGATATCCATCTTCATCGGCTATTCCATCGCCATCATCATCATTTGGTTCAGCAAAATTATATAATTCGTTTGTATCATCACTTAAGTCAACAAAACCAAGAGGGAACCAGATAGATTGGTTATCTTCATTGGTAATAATATCAGTTCCATAAGCTCCTTCAGAATAGTGTAACCAATCACCTCCATATACCTGAAAGGCTTCAGGTAGTTCATCCCCAACTCTAAATGGAAAAGCATATCCTGCAGGATCTTCGTCAATTAAATCGTCATTGTCATCATCGACACCTTTTCTTTGTTCTCTAATTGAAGCTGTTACCGACCTATCTTGATAATTATGAGCTGTGTATGTTGTCCCAAGATATGAAGCTTCCAAAGGATTATAAGCTGGTAATAATTCATTAATACTATGCCATCCATCAATACCTATACTGGTCAAAGTATCAATTAATACAGTTAGTGACTCATTATAACCATTTTCATAATCACCATATATTACATGGTCTTCGTCATTTAGTGGTGGATCATTAAGCCAGTAATACTCTCTGCCTAAATGATCTCTCCTAACTTTTTTAGCACCAAACCACAATCCACCATAAAATAAATAGTCAATAGATGAACCTCCGGGATATTCAAGAGATGGCCACTCCACTCCTCCTGAACCAAAGAAACCGTAATTACTAACTCTTAACCATATATTCCCCAGGTTATGTACTTCTGAAGCATCAAATTTCTTATCTGCCACAGGTTCTGTGTAAGTTCTGGCAAAGGCACTTGCCGCAAACACGATAAAGAGCATAAGGATTATTAATACTCTTAGTTTATTAATATTCATTTAAAATCCTCCAGATTTTTAATTTAAAGAAAAACCAACCGAGAAAGTAACCCAGCAAGCTACGGGTTTCCCACCACTTTTAGCAGGTGAGAATTCCCATTGTTTAACAGACTTTATAGCAGCCTCATCTAATCCACCGGGACCTGACATTAATGATTTTACAACTTCAATTGCCCCTACAGAACCATCGGTAAATACTTCCACTTGTAGTACGACATCACCTTCTATACCTGCATTTTTAGCAAAAACCGGATATTCTAATGGAGCTCTTCTAATGGCAAAAGGTTCATCTTCATAGATAGCAAATTTTGAAGTTTGACCCAGAATTTTCTCCAGAATTATTTCTTCTGGTTTTAATATAGTAGGATCAATTGTATCAATGATTTCAATATCTTCATCATCTTCACTATCAAGATCATCTTCTATTATAATCTCAACCACAGGTTTAACAGTTTCTTCAGGTGGCTTAATTTTTTCTTTGATCTCAGGTGGGATATCAATTGCTTCGGTGATGTTGATATTTCTGCTATACGGTTTTACTTCAACCTTAGGGGAAACAAGAAATGTAAATAATAAAATCAGGATAGCTAAACTTACCGATTTATCATAATAGCTTCCTGCAATGTCTTTCCAATCAACTGTTTGTTTGCTCATATTTCACCTACCTTAGCAACTTTGCTTCAAAATAAACACGCAAAGTTTGTGCTTCACGTAATTGATTCAGGATATCGGACATAATACCATAACTAGTATCTTTATCTGTTCTGAAGCAAGTCAGCACATTAAAGTCTTCTGCTAATTTCTTTTGCATAACGTACTTTACATCAGGTATGGAGACAACAAAATCATCAATCGAGATCAATCCATTTTTGTTTACATATATTGTAGCCGAATGATTACGGGGAATTTTTTCAATACTTGCAGCTTTCGGCATTCTCACAGGTATTCCTTTTTCTCTAACAAACACTGTGGAAACCATGAAGAATAATAGAAGCAGGAAGGCTATGTCAGACATAGATGCAGTTGGTATTGCCGTTTCAGGTCTTGCGCTTTTTTTAATATTAGCCATAATACCTTCTTAATTCGTTGATAAAGATATTTTTTCTGCACCAGCAGCTTGAAGTTTATCTAAAACCTTCACCATATACTGGTATTTACTTTTTCTATCTGTTTTCAGGGATATCACCATATCGGGATTATCTTTAACAATCTGATTAACCATTTTTTGCAGATCATTCATTGGAACAACTTGCTCATTTCCACCGGATTTAAGAGTAACAATTCCATCTTTATCTATCCAGATCTTGGTAAGGTTTTCATTTTTTAATCTAACTTTTTTCGTAGTGTTGTCAGATGCAGCCGGTAAAACTATCCCCAAACCTTTTTTTATATCAAATTTTGTAGTTGATAGAAAGAAGACAAGCAGCAGAAAAGCTACATCAGACATTGATGCAGTGGGAATTCCTCCCAGATCTTTTCTTTTTCTGCGTAACACAATTGCCTCCTATTTATTCTCTACAAGAGTTTCTATCATTTTTTCTGATCCTCTTTGCATATCCATCACAAGACCGTCTACCATACCAAGGAACATATTATTAAAAAACTGCATTGGAATAGCAACAGCCAAACCGGCAGCAGTTGTGATAAGAGCGATTTGGATACCGGTAGCAACAATAGTAGGTTCCACTTCACCGGCAGCAGCAATATCACCAAATGCACGAATCATACCAATAATTGTTCCAAAGAAACCGAACATTGGAGCGAGGTTAATTGTCGTAGAAAGTGGGATAAATCCTTTTTCTAAGAATGCCATCTCGATAATACCCGCATTTTCAATAGCTTTTTCTACTGCTTCAATCCCCTTATCAACTTTTAAGAGACCGTTATGCATTATTGCAGCAACCGGACCTTTTGTTTCTTCACAAAGTTTAAGGGCTTCATCATATTTTTTCTCCTCAATAAGCGGAATTACTTTTCCAAGAAAATCATTAAGATTAATTTTTGCATAATTGAGAGAGATTAGTTTCCATATAATTGTAGCTATACCCCAGATAAGAAGAAGGAGTACAGGATACATTACAAATCCACCTTGAATAAAGATGTCCACAAGCCCGCTGCCAACGATCTTACGGGCAAACATTTCAAGTCCACCAGATTGAGAAGTTTCCTCAAACGGAATTTCTTCTACAACCTCTTCAGCAGCAATTTCTTCAATTGTAGCTTCTCCTTCTACAGCCTCCTCTTGTGCAAAAGCTAATGCAATAAATATGAAATTAGTAAGTGCTAATATCATGAATATGGTCAAAAGTCTTCTCCTCATTTGATATCCTCCAAATTATTTTTATTTATTTTTTATATTACCATATATAAGTCAAACCAAAAGAATAAGTTCTTCCAGCAGCTACATTTGCAGGATTTCTATCTAATAGATCTCGTGCAGAAATAGTATTAGGGTCTATATAACCATCACTATCAGGATCTAAATTAATTCCACTGGCATATGGGTTTCCAGTAATAGGATAGACAGAATTAAAATTATCTTTATCAAACAAGTTAGAAATATTAGCATAAAATCTAAGTTGCATATCTTTTCCAAGATTGAAGTTTTTTGTAAATTTCATATTGGCATTTGCTATATAAGGAGCGAATACACTATTGGTTTCCAATGAGGGCTCATCATTCTCATCATGTGGAGTATAGGGTGTACCTGAAGAAAGTGCATAAAGAAAATTAACTGAAAAATCTTGGAGAGGAAGAACAGTTTCAGTAAATGGGATATAAAATTCCTCACCTGCTCTCACTTTAAAAGTAAAGTTAAAGCTAAAATTATGTCGTGTATCCCAATTTAATGGGAATTCTCGCAAACTCTCTTCATTATCTATAGAAGTTGCAGAATGATTTCCGCTTGCCCAAGTTAACGAATATGCAGCTGAACCTGAGAAAAAGTTTGAAAGAAATTTGCTTATATTCAAATCAATTCCCCGTACACTACC
>JAVCCF010000175.1 GCA_030765625.1 Candidatus Tenebribacter burtonii | reverse complement strand
GTCCACGGAAACTCACAAATAAACAACCCTTGACTTTATATTTGTTCGTCTTTTATCATCTTGCTAATCACATCAGGATTTGAAAAACAAATCCAATGCTCAAGGCAAGATGACGTGGCACGCCGCCGTTAGTGGCTTTTATTTGGAAATAAAATGAGAGGTAAAGATGAGTGATTATCATATTCAACATATCGTAAGAGGTGTTGCAAACATTGAGGAACCTATCATAATCTATGAGAAAAAAACAACAAGACGAATCTTTGTAGCTCAAATAAATGATACTAAAGTAGAAAAAGGTGAAACTGTTTCAGGTACGATATTGCACCAAAGAAAAGGACTTAAAGATGAATGGGAAGATATTCATTCTATTGATTTAACTAAATTAAAAGCTGGTGAAGGCGTTAAAATTAAATTTCATAGCAATGAAATCAAAAAATTTTATGATGGTTTAACAGATTTGTATACAATTTCAGGAAAAGGGGTTCCCAGAAGAGACGGAAAATATTCATTTATCTCTGATGCTGAAGAAATATTAAAAGTTCCCAAAGACCGAAAGGAGTTAATTCAAAAACTATTGAAATTAAATTATTGTTCAGAAATTTGGGATGAACTTATTGAAATCAATCCAGATTTAGCAACTAAACTTTCTTTAGCAAGAATACAATCCAATAGACAAAAAAGTTTGAAAGAATTTGAGTTAATGCTTATTAACGATCCCTCAGAATCTGAGTGGCAACTTTTTTTTGAAAAGAATCAATGGATTTTTGGTTACGGCTTGAACTATATTTTCAGTAGTTCGATTGATAATAAGAAAATGGAACAAGTCATAAAGAGTTATGATTTTAATTCTTCAGGTAAAAGGGTTGATTTTTTGCTTAAAACAAAAGGTCTGATTAATTCTATCTGTTTTGCTGAAATTAAAACTTCTACAACACCACTATTAAAAGAAGTGAAGAATCCATATAGACCTGAATGTTGGCAAGCATCTAATGAGTTGTCTGGAGCATTATCTCAAATTCAGAAAACTGTTCAGAAAGCAATCGAAAACATTTCTACAAAAACTGAAATCAAAGATAAGATCAGTGGTGATTTAACAGGAGAACAAGTTTATTTGTACAATCCAAAATCATTTTTAGTTATTGGTAACTTAAATGAATTTGTACATAGTGATAGAGTTAATGAAGATAAGTTTTCATCATTCGAATTATTCCGTCAAAGCTTAAAAAATCCTGAAATTATAACTTTCGATGAATTGTACGAGAGGGCTAAATTTATTGTTAATCAACCTGAGGCACAAAATCAAACAATAACTGAAATTTCGGATGATGATGTTCCATTCTAACTTAACTATTAACATGAATAATTTTGGATAAAAGAAAAAGACTTTGTTAACAAGGAGTGTAAGATGAGTAAAAAAGGACAGAAATGGTCTACAAAAGAGATTTCTTATCTAAGAAAACACGCAAGTTCAACAAGTACAAAATTGATTGCTAGGAATTTGAACAGATCAGTAAGTGCAGTTTACAATAAAGCATCCGACTTGAAAACATCCTTGAAGCCAAAAGATAAATAAAGCCACTAACAAGCGTGTCGTCGGTTTGGTATCGTGGTGCTTTTTGCCTGAACCTTTCGGTTCAGGGTTTGGGTTGTTTGTTTTGGGCGTGATCGTTCCGATCCCGCCGCACACGCAAAACATTAGGTGCATCCCAAAAAGGATAAAATGAATAAATGTATATTCTGTGAGAAACCTATAAAATATGAATCAATTGAGCATATTTTACCTGAAAGTTTAATCAAGACTAATTTTACGATTTCTGGAGCTGTTTGTTCATTGTGCAATAATAATAATCTTTCTGATTTGGACAATTATTTCTGTCATAATAATTTCGGATCTGAATTGAGAGTAAACTATTTACAAAAAACCAAAAAAGGTAAATTCCCAAAACTTGATGTGATTAATGGAAACATTCAAAAGATTGATAAAAATAAAGTTCAGGTGCAACAAAAACTTAATGCAAAAAATTTCAGAATTACTGTGTCGGAAGATAAATGGACATTTGATACAGACATAGTTAAACGGGGAGTAAATGCTCTCAAAATTAGCAGATTTT
The DNA here is from genome assembly GCA_030765625.1 of Candidatus Tenebribacter burtonii. Lineage (GTDB taxonomy): Bacteria > Cloacimonadota > Cloacimonadia > Cloacimonadales > TCS61 > Tenebribacter > Tenebribacter burtonii. The sequence continues at coordinate 3,490 of JAVCCF010000175.1, read as the reverse complement.
TGTCCAAAGTAGGTCTTGAAACTTTATATTATTACAAGAAAGAAATTGTTTTTAATAAAGAGTTTTCACAATTACGAAAATATGTGTTAAATGATATAGATAAATTTATTCCGTTTGCATGGAAAAAGACAACTAATAAAAAGTTTGCATTATTGATCAAAGAATGTGTAAAAAATAATGAAGTAAGAAAAACAGTTTATATTCTCAATTTAATAATTTATGGTTATGAATATTATATTCAACTAAATCAGCTTGATAAGCTTGAATCCTTAATGCTACTCGTTAAAGAGTTTGATTTAAATATACAACAAAAAAAATGTCAGATTGTTCTAGATAAATTACAAAACAAAATCGTTTTGAACAAGGTAACTAAAATATGATGCACCTAACAAGCGTGTCGTCGGTTTGGTCTCGCGGTGCTTTCGTCTTGAACCTTCCGGTTCAAGGTTTGGGTCGTTCGTTCTCGGCTGGAATCATTCTGATTCCGCCGCACACGCAGAACATTATAGGCATTTATAAGTGAGGAACATAATGAGATTTTTCACTCTTTTTGTAGTAAGTTTTGTTCTTTTGAGTTGCACAGAAAACAGGATGAAACATTTCAAAAATCCTAATAAATATGATCGACTTGGAAATGGATATTCAGTTTTAAATGATGAAATCTATTATAAGGAATCAGTTCCATCTTATAGTTCATATATGCCACGTCCCGAAAAAACTAATATTAGTTTTGAATCTTTTACTAATTTGGGCTACAGATATGCTAAAGATTTTGAAAACATTTATTATAAAGGTCAGACTCTATTAAGTGCAGACTATAAAAGTTTTTCGGTTATTCAAATTGGCGAAGAGTTTCCAACCCTTCCAAAAGAAGACTTTCATGAAATCACATCACCAATTAATATGGATGATCAGCAATCTTTAAAGTCCGTTAAGATGGATATGATGCCCTTTAAAAAACAAAGTTTAATCATTGTTCTTGAATACTACGCAATTGACAAGTTTAGAGTATATTATGGTTCGGAAGTTATTTCCAACGCAGATCCCAGTACTTTTAAATTACTTTCTTTATTATATTCTAAGGACGAAAACCATGTTTTTTACAAAGGTAAATCAATCCCAGATGCTGATCCAGCGACTTTCAAATTGATCAGTGTTTATCTTGCAAGAGATAAAAAACACATATACTTTGATGCCGAAATCATTTCGGATAATCCGACAACTTTTAGAATTATAAATGAAACTTATGCTGCAGATATTGAAAACGTGTGGTTTGGATATAACTTTTTAGTGAAGCCGACATTACATGTTCTTTTGGTAGAATATCCAAGCGACTTTGAGGTTATTTCGGAATTTTATTCAAAGGATTCTGAGAATATTTACTTCCGCGATAGTAAAATTGAAAGCGTTAATGTTAAGCACTTTCAATTACTGGGTGGATTTTGGAGCAAAGATGATCAGCACATTTTCCTTTTTGATAAGGTTTGCGAAGAAGCTGATTATAAAACTTTTGAAGTAGTCGCAGACGGTGCACGTGATAAAAATAGAGTTTATGACAAAAACTATAGGATCAGAGATTAATGCGTTTGAAGAAAATGCCTATAACAAGCGTGTCGTCGGTAAAGTTGGTCAGTGCTCTTTGTTTGAATCTTCTGATTCAAACGGCTGGTTAGTTTGTTCTCGTCGGAATCGTTCCGATCCCGCCGCACACGCCAAACATTAAGTGCAAAATATGTAATGAAGGAAGTTATTTTAAAATAAAAAAATTTGGAGGAAAGATGAAAAAAGTAGTTCAATTTAGTTTGTTTATTCTATTAATCTGTGTGTTTATCATCTCCTGTAGTAGCGACAAGAAAACTAATCCAGACACTGAAGTACCAACTGTTGTAATTACTTATCCAATAAATAACGCTGTAATAACATCAGGAGAAGTTATTAATATTGTTGCTGAAGCAAATGATAATGTAGAAGTTGAAAAAGTCGAATTCTATATTGATGATGTTAAATCTTTCGAAGATATTTCAGAACCTTATGAATATAGCTGGGATACAGCAGGTTTAAATGGTGTCTTTACAATTTATGCTAAAGCAATTGACAGCTCTGAAAATTCAGCCATAAGTGATTTATTATCCATTACAATATTTAACAATCCCTGTCAACCTTCAGATCCTATACCGTTTGATAATGCTTATTCAGCATCTATCAATTCAACCTTGTCTTGGATTTGTACTCATCCTAATGGAGATACATTAACTTACGATATATATTTTGGAACTTCATCAAATCCTTCTCTGGTAAATATTGGTCAAACTGAGAATTATTATGATCCTGGAGATTTGATTGATGAGATGACATATTATTGGAAGATAAAAGCATATGACGATGACTTAAATTCAACAACAAGTGACATATGGGAATTTACTACTACAAGCGTTTCAGATTTCGATTGGTGTGATGTTACTGCAGGAGAATATACATATGGGTCTTCTTCACAAATTCTAGAAATAGACTATAATTTTCAAATAATGAAATATGAAGTAACTAATAATCAATATTTAGTTTATATTGAAAGCGCACTGAATGCAGGTCAAATTTTTGTAACATCATCTTCCGTTGAAGGACATTATGTTGGAGATCAACATTTTAGTGAAGGTTTGTATGAATTCTTGGATTTAAATAGCATTTATTGTAAGATAGAATGGAATGGAAATTCTTTCAATGTTATTTCTGGTTATGAAAATCATCCTGTTGTTGAAGTAAGTTGGTTTGGTAGTTGGGCTTTTGCTGAATTCTATGATTTTAGATTACCTACAGAATATGAATGGGAAAAAGCAGCTCGCGGAAATACCGGTTATTGCTGGCCATGGGGTAATGATATTGTTATCGGTAGAGCAAATTTCGAAGGTGATGGAGATCCATTTGAAGAAAACGAAGTGGCAACTACTCCCGTTGGATTTTACAACGGTCAAATTTTTCAGGGATTTGCTACAATAGATAGCCCTTCACCATATGGCGCTTATGATATAGCAGGCAATGTAATTGAGTGGACCGATAGTTGGTGGAGTGTTAACTTAACTACATATAGAGTATATCGCAGTGGTAGTTGGACATCAAGCCCATATATGTGTTACTGTTTTGATCGCTGGGGTGCAAATCCTTCATCAAGTAGTTGGACTACAGGATTTCGATGTGTGTTTCAGTAATTTCTTAATATTATAGGATTAATTATTTATGTCGATACCATTATCTTGAAAGTGTTAGTTGTTAAAAGAATTGAGATGACTTCTAAAATCTAAATGCACTTAACACACAGCTCCACAGCCAAGCAAGAAGAGAAGCAAGAAGAGCGTGGCAGCTGCCAAACATTAAACAACATTCCGCTTCGCTCCATGTTGTTTAACGGCGGCGTGCCCCTAGAAAATACTCGCAACCGTATCGAAACGGAACAATGGTTAACAATGCGTCCACGGAAACTCACAAATAAACAACC
>JAVCCF010000110.1 GCA_030765625.1 Candidatus Tenebribacter burtonii | reverse complement strand
TTTTTTTTAGTTCAATCTAATGAAAAATAAAGGATTAGGAAGGTGTTATTATGTCAAAAGTTTGTGATATCTGTGGAAAGGGAGCACAAGTTGGTAATCATAGAAGTCACGCTATGAATGCTACCAAGAGGAAATTTTATCCTAATCTCCATAAAATAAAAGCGGAGATTGACGGAAAAGTTAAGTTCGTTAAAGTATGTACTTCTTGTCTAAAGGGTAACAAAGTAAAAAAGGTTATTTAAAACCAATAAATTTTTTATAAAAGACTGGTGACGGTCTTTTTTTTTGTCCAAATTTTCAAAAAAACTCTTTACTGTAAATTACACAATATTCATATTGTAACCAATTCAAACCATGGAGTAAGAAAATGGAACTTGTTTTAGAAAAAATCAATACCCCAGAAGATTGTAATATAATCTTTGGAATGTCACATTTCATTAAAACTGTTGAAGACCTGTTTGAAGCAATGGTCAATAGCGTTCCTGGTATTAAATTTGGGCTTGCTTTTAATGAAGCATCCGGTCCCTGCCTTGTTCGTAAAGAGGGAACCGATGATGATCTTATGCGAATTGCAACTGATAATTTACGCAGAATTGGAGCAGGGCATACATTTCTAATAGTGCTAAAAGACACTTTTCCTCTCAATGTTCTCCCGGCAGTTAAGACCTGCAGGGAAGTAGCAAATATCTTTTGCGCTACGTCAAATCCGGTACAGGTAATTTTGGCGGAAACAGAGCAGGGAAGGGGAGTTCTTGGCGTTATCGATGGTTCATCACCCAAGGGAATAGAGCTAGATAGCGATATCACTCAGCGTAAGAATTTCTTAATTGATATTGGTTATAAAAGATAATGAGAACTTTTGTAGCTCTTGATCTTCCTGAAAATATCAAAGAAGATGTTGCTGCAATAATAAGCAATTTTCGTTCATCATATCCTTTTGATGTTAATTGGGTTCCTCAAGAAAATCTTCATATTACTTTCCAGTTTATAGGTGAGACAAAAGAAGAAGATATTCCTGAAATTGCAGAATTTATAGAGACCAATTTTTCGGAATTTTCTGCACTTCTATTTATAAATCCAAAATTGGAGATTCTTCCGGGTAAAAATCCTAAAATAATCTGGATCGGTTTGGAAAATGATGATAGTATAATTCAGAAAATATCAAAGAAATTAAAAAATGAATTAAGAAAAATGGATTATAAAATTGATTCAAAACCTTTACGTTTCCACATAACTCTGGGTAGAATAAAAAAAAGGTTGCCAGAAAAACTTATTCAGCAAATATTAACTACAGAGTTAAATATAAAAAGCTTTGAGGTCTCGAGAGTTATATTATATAAGAGTTTGCTCAAACCTCGGGGTCCACGTTATATTGAAATTGTTAACTATAATTTTTAAACAAGGAGTTAATTATGACTACGAAAGATAAGAATTCAGCTTTAAAGACAGCCCTCACTCAACTGGATAAACAGTTTGGTATTGGTACTATTATGAGATTGGGAGATAAACCAAAAACTTCTGTTGGTGTTATTCCTACGGGAGCAATTAATTTAGATGCAGCTCTCGGTATTGGCGGAATTCCAAAGGGAAGGATCACTGAGATTTATGGTCCTGAAGCTTCCGGTAAAACTACTCTTGCCCTGCATTGTGTAGCAGAATCTCAAAAGCAGGATGGAATTGTTGCATTCATAGATGTGGAACACGCACTCGATCCTATTTATGCCGCAAACATTGGAGTTGATACGGAAAATCTTCTTCTCTCCCAACCTGATGGCGGTGAGCAGGCTTTAGAGATTGTAGAAACACTTGTGCGCAGTAATGCCATAGCTTTAATTGTTATTGATTCTGTTGCTGCTCTTGTTCCACGAGCTGAGATCGAAGGTAATATGGGTGATACTCATGTTGGTTTGCAGGCGCGTTTGATGTCACAGGCACTTCGGAAGCTTACAGCTATTATTAGTAAATCAAATACTTCAGTGATCTTTATTAATCAAACACGAATGAAAATTGGTGTTCCTGCTTATGTAAATCCGGAAACTACAACTGGTGGTGTAGCTTTAAAATTCTATTCATCTGTAAGAATAGAAGTAAGACGTGTGGGATCAATCAAACAAATTGGACAGGGAGCAGAAATCGTAGGAAATAAGACAAGAGCAAAAATAGTTAAGAATAAATTTGCACCGCCATTTAAAAAAGTGGAATTTCCAATAATATTTGGAGTAGGAATATCTCGATTTGATCTCCTGGTTGAATTAGCTGTAGAACACGATATTGTAAATAGAAGCGGTTCATGGTTTTCATACGGAGAAACCAAAATAGGACAGGGATCAGAAAAGGTTAAAGAGTTCTTACTTGAAAATAAAGATGTCTTGGAAGAAATTGAAATAAAAGTAAAAGAAGCTTTAGGACTTATCAAATCATCAGAAGATGAAGTTAAAGACGATAAAGAGAACTAAAACTACATCAATAGTTTTAGCTAATGATGAATATTGGGGAATCTTACCAGATAAGATTCTCCATTTTTATTGTAAGGGTCAGCTTGAATATTTCGAGCTTAGTGATCAAGAAGCAGAAAAATTTCTTGAAGAAATAAAAAAACAATCCTGGAATAAATTGCTCAATTATCTTGCCTACCGTGAACGCTCTTATGGAGAATGTAGCGAATTCCTATCCAAAAAGATATTTTTAAGAAAAGAACTCCAGTCCGTATTACTTGAGAAAGCAGTTTCACTTAACTTTATTAACGATTCGAGGTTTGCAGAAATGCTTACAGAAGATCTTATTAGAAATTTTAAAAGCAAAATAGAGATAAAGAACAAACTCTATGCAAAGAAGATCAATGAAAATATCATTTCAAATGTAATACAAAAAAAATTTAATTCCAAAACAGAAAATGAAATATTGGAAAAAAATATTATGAAAGCAAAAAGCAGGTTTTCTAACTTGAAAAAATATAAGCGTGATGAGAAAATATTAAACTACTTGACGCGCAAAGGTTTTACATATTGGGAAGTAAAAGAAAAACTGGGAGAATAAATATGGAAGAAGTAATAAAGGTAAGATATTCTTATGATCAGCTGCACGGCTTAGTAAAAAAGATAGCAGACGAAATTACTAAAAGTGGAATACAAATTGATATAGTGATCGGAATTGCAACAGGAGGCTGGATACCTGCAAGAATATTAAGGACATTTTTACCGCATGACGGAAGATTCCCCAAACCACTTTATTCCATAGGAATCATTAATTATGATAGTGAAGACAATTTATTGGATGATCCGACAATTGTGCAGGATCTTCCTGTAAATATTGGTTTTCAAAATAAGAATGTGTTGCTGGTTGATGAAGTTGCAGACTCGGGTGGAACTTTCGTTAAGGCAAAGAAATATATTGAAGCACTCTCTCCTAAAAGTTTATATACTGCCGTTATTCACCTGAAAGATAAAAGTAAATTCAAACCAGATTTTGTAGGTGAAAATGCTGGAAATAACTGGATAATTTACCCTTGGGATGTTAAGTAAAATTAGGAATTAGAAATTAGGAATGAGGAATTAAAAATGAAAAAGAAGGTGATAAAAGTCTCTAATATTGTTGCTCATTTAAACAAAATAGCAGATCCAGCACTTGCCTATGAATGGGATAATGTTGGTTTTCAACTTGGTGATGGAAACCAGGAAGTTAAAAAAATCCTGCTCACATTAGATGTAACAGAAAATGCCATTAATAAAGCTATTGATGAAAATGTTAACCTGATAATCTCTCATCATCCACTTATTTTTAGACCGATAAGCAAGATCACAAATCCGCTTTATCTGAAATTAATTAAAAATGATATTTCTGTATATTGTGCTCATACAAACTTGGATGTTGTAAAAAAAGGAGTGAACTTTGCTTTAGCGGAAAAATTAGGTTTAACTAAATTGGAATTCCTCTCAAATGAAACCGGGTCAAAGTTATTTCAAATTGCAGTTTATGTGCCTTCAGACAGCATGGTAAAAGTAGCCGATGCTGTCTTTGCTTCCGGAGCTGGAATTATTGGGAATTATAATAATTGTATGAATGATTATGAAGTTAATGGTCAATTCATGCCTGAAGAAGGGAGCAATCCAATTCTTGGTACAAAAGATAAACTGGAAAAGATTGTAGAACGTAAACTGGAATTCTTTGTCGATTCTTTTAAATTATCCAAAGTTATTGAAGCAATAAAAAAAGTTCATCCCTATGAAACTCCGGCTTATTCTGTTTATCAACAGGAAAAGCAAAGTGAAAACTTTGGACTTGGTCTTATTGGCGAATTAGAAAATGAAACATCACTGGAAGATTTTGCCAAAACAGTTAAGAAAAATTTGCAAGCTCCATTTGTGACGTTATGGAAAGCTGGAAAATCTGCAAAAACAAAGATAAAAAAAATAGCTGTTTGCGGTGGTAGCGGGACTTCATTAATATCCAAAGTTTACGGGCGAGCAGATGTTTTTGTCTCTGCTGATTTTACTTATCACACAGTTATGGATAGTCATATACCCTTAATTGATGCCGGACATTTTTATACAGAAAATCCGGTTCTGGAAAATTTACGTGAAATGCTTTCTGAATTTGATTTAGAAATAATAGAGCTTAAACCAAATGAGCATGAGATAAAAGATCAGATAATTATTTGATATGTAATAATATCAAACATTCACTTGACAGATAATCCAACAACTCAAGTTTGTACGTGGAGGGTGGTATGGATACTTTTTATAAGTCTTTAGGTAATAAATTAAAAAAATTAAGGCAAAATGTTGGATTATCTCAAGAGCAATTTTCAGATCTTTTGAATATTAACAGAGTGGCGGTTTCACAGATTGAAAGCGGAACCAGGAAAATTTCTGCAGAAGAAATAGCGAAAATTGCTAAAGTTCTCAACATATCTACTGATGAGCTTCTTAATCCCAGAAAAGAGATAAAAATTGTATTAGATAGAACAACGGAAGAAATGCCTCCAAAAGAAGAAATTAGAATTAATGTTCCCCAAAAAAATCTTAATAAATTCAAGGAAGTGTTGCTCTACATTCTGAATAAGGTTGGATCGAAACCAAATATTGGAGAAACAGTTCTCTATAAAATTCTCTATTTCATTGATTTTGATTATTACGAAAAATACGAAGAACAGTTAATTGGAGCCACATACCAAAAAAATCATTATGGTCCAACACCAAAAGAATTTATTAAGATAGTAAAAGAGATGGAAGGAAAAGATTTAAAAAAGATCAAAGATGATTATTTTAAATACCCTCGAACTAAATATTTACCCAAAAGAGAACCAGATTTATCTTCTCTAAATGCAAATGAAATTCAAATGATAGATACGGTTCTGAATCGTTTGGCAAATATGAATGCTGCCCAAATCAGTAAATATTCTCATGGAGATGTTCCCTGGCTCACAACTGATGATGGAGAGATCATTGAATACGAATCTGTTTTTTATCGTACAACTCCTTACTCGGTTCGAGACTAATTAATGAGCGTGTTCAAAAAGATCGTTTATTTAGAAGAATTTCAAAAAGATTTGAAGAAGCTGAAAAAACGTTTCAGAACTTTAGATGATGATTTGATAACTTTTATTAAAGCTCAATTAAAACTGTTTCATAAAATTAATCTTGATAATCAGGGAATCGTGGAAATAGCAGGATTGGGAATTGAATATCCCAAAATTTATAAAGCTCGAAAATTTGCTTGTAGATCTTTGAAAGGAACAGGTTCACGAAGTGGTATTAGAATCATTTATGCGTATTATCCCGATTTGGATAAAATCGAATTCATTGAGATTTATTACAAGGGTGATAAAGAGAAAGAGGATCGAGAAAGAATTCTAAAGTATTATAAAGATTAAATTATTGTAGGAAGTAATTCTAATGACCAAAACAAAACGAGATCCAGCAAAAATCAAAAAAATTCTTGAGAAGAGAGGATACAAAGGTGGTAATCCACCAAAAGGGAAAGAGATTCACCATATTATACCCATAGCTGAAGGTGGTAAAGATACACCAAAAAATATAAGAGTGATCTCAAAAAGTAAACATAAACAAATACATAAAAACAGAAGGGAAAGAGGAGAAATTTAGAATTAATATTAAAAAACAAAGGATAATTTTCTATGGAGGATAATCAATTGAAATGGCAACATCCAGGTGGTAAACTAAGAGAACTAGGAGCAGAAAAATTGTCTGATGCTGAACTTCTTTCAATTTTAATTTCATCAGGAATAAAAGGAAAATCAGCTGAGGATATTGCTAAAGAAGTTTTAGAAAAATTTGGGTCATTTAAAGGACTTGCCAACCAACCAATGAAAAAACTTTTATCTATCAAAGGGCTTTCAGATGTGAAAATTACTCGCATTGCAGCTACATTTGAAATTGCTAAAAGAATTGTTGATAAGGTTAAAAATAATGAGTAGTTTAAAATCTAAAGAAACAAGATTCTCAAATCCATTTGATACAACCGTTAAGAAAACTGAGCGTACCGCTGTTGCGATTTTAATGCATTGGATGAGAAATATAATAGAAGAAAAAAAACTTAATCTAGGAATGCCAGATGTTGAGACTTCCGGCTCTGATAGAAAAATGCCGGATTTGGTTATTTACGAAACAAGAAAAAGCCAAAAAGTCCTTTTACTAATTGAAGCAAAGCCACCATATTTTAATGTTTTTGACGAAGAAGAACTTAAAGAACCAGCCAGAAAAAAAGCTAACAGAAGAAAGGCAAAATATTTTGCAACAACCAACTTTAAAAAATTACTATGGTTTAATACTGAAAAAGCAAACAACCCAAATAAGTATTCTGAGGAAGATCAACTTGTTGAAAAATATTCATTATCTGAAATCGAGAATCTGGATTATATTGAACAACCAAGATATAAAGAACCGATTAAGAAAACAACCGAAGATTTTTTAATTCAATTAATCGCAATACAAACTGGTGAAAAACAAGAGCCTAAACATCCAATCGATGAATTCCTTATTTACAGATTACATGAAAAAATCAGAGTCTTAACTTTTTATTATAGGCAAATTATTGAAGATAAATGCCATAAAGATTTTAAATTTAAAAAACAATTAGGTAGATGGTTTTACGATCAAGGCTGGAATTTTATTGGTCAGGAAAATGATTTTGAAAAAGCTGCACGTCAAACAGCCTATCTTTTAATAAATAAAATTTTGTTTTATGATGTTCTTCAATCGAAAAGACCGGACAGGCTTGATCCACTTGAAATACCAAAAAGCTTAACCAAAGGGTCTCTATTAAAAAGTCATTTATCCGGTTTTTTTAACGAAGTGTTAAAAATTGATTACGAAACAATCTACGATGCAGATTTTATTGATACAGTTGCTTTCCCGGATTCAATTGAAGTGGTAAAGGAAATAAAAGAATTAATAAAAGTTCTAAGACAATACGATTTTTCAAAAATTGGTTATGATGTAATTGGAAGTTTATTTGAAAGATTAATACCTATTGATGAACGCCATGTTTTAGGACAATATTTTACTAAAGCTGATATAGTGGATTTGATTCTCAGATTTTGTTTACATCATGAAAATGATAAAGTTATTGATCCTGCTTGCGGAGCTGGGACTTTCCTTGTTCGAGCTTATCATCACAAAAAATTAATGAATAATAGACTGGAGCACGAAAAAATATTATCAACTTTGTGGGGAGTAGATATTGCAAAATTTCCAGCACATCTATCACAAATAAATCTTGCAATTAAGAAACTTGAATCAGACACAAATTATCCAAATATTTTAAAAGACGATTTTTTTTCTATGTTTGTCGGTGCAGAAGGTTTTGAACCTACAGAATGGAGAAAAAGAATTTCAAAAACACTTTCTGCAAAAGAAAGGAAAATAGAACATCCTCGCTGGTTTGATGCGATTGTTGGCAATCCTCCTTACACACGACAGGAAGAAATCGAAGGAATATCTGAAAAAGATAAATCTTATAAAAACAAAATTATCTTGAATTCTCTAAAAGATGATAAAGGCAGAACAATTGTTCAAATTGGTAAACGTGCTGGAATTCATGCTTATTTCTTTGTTCATGGAACCAAGTTTTTAAGGGATGGTGGTTATTTTGGTTTTATTGTTTCAAATTCCTGGCTCGATACTGATTATGGAAAAGGATTACAGGAACTGTTTCTGAAATATTATAAAATAGTTGCAATAATTGAATCTAAAGTTGAAAGATGGTTTGATGAAGCAGATGTAAATACATGCATTGTAATTCTGCAGAAGTGTAAGAATAAAAAAGAACGTGATAATAATTTAGCTCGTTTTGTTTATCTTAAGAAACCACTTAAATATCTTATACCACCAGCAACGAGTGTTTGGGAAGATCAAATCAAAAGATTACAAGCAATAGATTCTTTAAAAAAAACAATTCTATCTAATATTAATGTTTATGAGAATGATGAATTACATGTTTTTCCAAAATCGCAAAATGAATTGTGGGAAGAAGGATTTGATGAAGAAAAAAATAAATATGTTGGAGCGAAATGGGGTAAATATTTACGAGCACCTGAAATTTTCTTTACAATCCTTGAAAAGGGGAAAGATAAACTTATTCCGTTAAAAGAAGTTGCTACTGTAAAATTTGGTATTAAAACCGGTGCAAATGATTTTTTTTACATAACCGAAAAGGAAATAAAAGCAAAAGGGATTGAAAATGAATTTTGGATGCATAAAGATGATAAAGGAAAATGGATTCCAAATTTTATATTAAAGTCTTTCAAACAAACAAAGTCAATTTCGATAAATAAGAATGATTTGATTTGGAAGATATTGTACATAAAGAAAGACAAAAAAAGTATAAAATCTAAAAATGTATTTAAATATATTAAAGAAGGTGAAAATCGTAAATTCGGTAAGTTAATACCGTCTAAAACTGTTACATGTTCTTCACGAGGAGAAAATTGGTTTAATCTTGGAAATAATAAACAAACTCATATACTTTATCCAAGAAGAATTGGTGATAGATTTTTAATACCATATTCGGAGTCTCCAATTTATTCTAGTGATAATTTATTTCCGGTTTTTTTGAAAGAACCAAAAAACAAAATTCTTTATAGTTCTTTTTTAAACAGCACTGTAGTAGCTTTATTTAATGAATTATATGGAAGAACTTTAACGGGTGCTATAAATGTCATCGATATGGATGTTTGGATGGTTAATAAAATTCCTGTTGTTGATTTTAGTACAATTTCATCAAACCTTAAGAAAAAGATAACACAAGCTTTTGATAAACTTTCAAAAAGAAAAATGGAAAACACTTTAAAAGAAATTTTAAATAATAATGAAGTATTAACATTTGATTCAGTCAGTAAAGATCGACGTGAACTTGATAAAATAATTATGGGTGATATTTTAGGCTTAACTGATGAAGAGCAACTTGAAGTTTACAGAGCTGTAGTGGATTTAGTAAAATCTCGGATTGAAAAAGCAAAAAGTGTTGAGAAAAAGAAGAAAAATAAAGACGGAATTAATGTTGAAGCTTTTATTGATACAGTTATGGAAAGAATTGGCGAGGAAACATTGGGTTCATTCTATAAAAAAAATATTTTGAACCAAAAAAAAATAAAAAAGATTAAATTACCAAATATTGGTTTAAATATTTTTCCTAATATTGATAAAGAATTAATGGGTTGGAGATTATATTATTCTAAAAAGGATTTTATAATTTGTGATACAGAAGAAGAAGCACGGTTCATAAAAATATTTATAGATACCGAAATTGAGGAGTTATCAGTACCTACAGATACTAATTATTTATCATCGATAATTTCTAATTTAGAAAAAATAAAAGAAAAAGTTGATGATATAATTAATGAATCTGTTGAAACAATATATAGTACAAAATTAAGAAATAATTTACGACATCAATTAATTAGAGAAATCATAAAAACTTAATCAAATGGATCTCTCTCCCTGGCTTCTGGATTTTATAAATAATTACGGTGTGTTAGCTCTCTTCTTCACATCGTTTATTGCAGCCACAATTGTGCCTGCCAGTTCCTCTGCAATTCTGCTTGCTGCTCTGGCAGCAGGTGCTCAACCTATTCCTGCTCTGATTGCCTGCTCTATTGGTAATAGTTTAGGATGCGCAGCAAACTACTGGATTGGTAGACTTATCGGCAGACCATTAATTCCCAAACTGAGAAAAAGTAAGAACGGCAGAAAAGCTATCAGGTATGTGAGAAAATACGGAACTTACAGTTTGTTCATTGCATGGGCACCATTTATTGGAGATCCCATCACGATTGCAGCCGGTATCTTTCGCATAAATTTCTTGAAATTTTCAATTATTGTGTATTCATTTAGAATAGTTGGTTACATAATTGTAGCAGCATTCTTTGTGTGAAATATGTAGCTCAGATACTCTTGTCTGAATAAAAATAAACTCGTTCAAGAGTGAACGAGATACATAAAAAAGCCTTTTCCAAACAGGAAAAGGCTTTTTTAATACAATCCAATTGCTGAGTAATTACTCTTTTTTCTTACTTTTCCAGACAAGTTCTAAACATAAAGCTAGAAGCAAGAAACTAATTGCCGCATGAAAATAATTTACCGGATAACCAACTCCCAAAAAAGCACTTCCTTGTAGGAAGGTGATAAAACCAAACAACATCAAAATTGTACCAATAACCACCAGAATTTTACTAATAAGTTTCATATTAACCTCCTTTTATTTTAGATGCAAAGCATCTTTTTGTTTATTTTTGCCTATCCTTGCCACAAATTCTCTCTCATTTTCTCCGGCATTCCTCGCCTCCTCATAGGAGAGGGACCGAGGGTGAGGTTATCCTTTTAAACCACTCGAAGCAAAACTGGCAATAATTTGTTTCTGAGCAAAAAGAAATAAAATAACCAACGGGAGAATACTAAAAGTAGAAGCTGCCATTAAAAGAGATGTTTGCGACGAAGCTTCCTGTGAAAAATAACTGAGACCTACTTGAAGTACCCTTATAGCAGGACTATCTGTCATTACAAGTGGCCACATAAAACTGTTCCAACTTCCAATAAAACCAAATATTGCCGAGGTTACAATCACTGATTTAGAAAGTGGAAGAACCAATGCCCATAAAGTGCGAAAACGACTGCAACCATCTATTCTGGCAGCATCAAAAAGTTCATCGGGAATAGTTTTAAATTGCTGCCGGAGCAAAAAGATTGTAAATATATTAGCTATCCAGGGTATAATAAGTGCATTGTATGTATCTATCCAACCAAGATGATTTAATAATACATAAGATGGAATTAAGTAAACCGGCTGAGGAACCATCATCATACTGATAAAAAGATAAAAAATGAAATCTCTACCTTTGAATCTCATTGTGGCGAATGCATAAGCTGCCAGAGAACCAGTTACTAACACTCCAAACACGACCGAAAATGAAACGAACAATGTATTTATAAAATAACGTTTAAATGGTACTTTTGTGAATGCCTCTTTGTAATTTTCAAAATGCAATTTCACTTCTTTATTCTCTACAATCTCCGAAGTTGCAACTTTTTCATACGAACGGATTCGATTCATATTTTCATCAAAGACATGAATATAAGTGCTGTCTCCATCCACTTTAACTGGAGAGATCCGGTATACTTTTTCATCTTCCTCATAAGTGGAATATTGTTCAATGGGTAAAAATCCAACGTTACCCTTATTCACTTCCAATTGAGATTTTACAGAAGTTGTTAACATCCAGATAAACGGGATGACCATAAATAAACCGCAAACACTTAGAATTATATATGATATTGATTTTTTCATAAATTACCTTTAATAATGGACTTTCTTTTCTAGTCTTTTCTGGAATAATGTAAGAACTAAGATAATTCCAAAGAGAACCAGGGCAACAGCACTTGCATAGCTGAGGTTGTTACTTTCACCGAATCCCTTATCAAATAGGAAGTAAACTATTACTTTGGTCGTTCCAAGAGGACCTCCAACCGGTGGACCTGTCATTAAATAAATTTGTGAAAAAACCTGGAAAGTTACAATGGTTGTCATCATCAAAACATAAAAAGTAGTTGGTGATATCAATTGCCACGTAATCTTGAAGAATTGTCTAATCTTTCCAGCACCGTCAATATCAGCAGCTTCGTAATATACTTTTGGAATGTTCTGCAATCCTGCTAGGTAGATGATCGTATTGTAGCCAAGTCCTTTCCAGATCGTTACAATAATAATGCAGAATAAAGCCAGCGAAGGACCTCCAAGCAGTAAATAAAGAGTGTTATAACTCATTCCAATTCCACCAGAAAGAGTTTGGATAAAACCGCTGAAATTCATCCCAAGACTGCTTAATATAATATCTAATATTCCCCTGCTCTCTGCCAGCCAGCCCATCGGATCAAATCCAATTTTGGTTAGGAAAAAATTTGCCAGCCCGGTTTGCTGATTGAATATGGTCTTCCAAACAATAGAGATAGCAACCATCGAGGTTACAGTAGGAATAAAATAAATTGAACGAAAAAGACTTTTCATCTTCTCAATTCCATTCAAGAAATTTGCAAAAATAAGTGAAAGTACTAAACTAAATGGAACAACAAAAATCACCAAATAGAAGGTGTTAAGCATCGATTGCCAGAATTCTCCATCATGAAACATCGTTATGTAATTTTCAAATCCGATGAATTTTCCGGGACCAGTTATCGTCCAATCATAAAAACTGACTATGAACGATAAAATTATGGGTATCAGACGGAAAACAATAATAATTATTGCTGCCGGTAAAATATATAAATACGGACCAAAATCAAATTTCTTTTTCATTTCATTTCCTATCTATTTCCATTCTATATTTTAATTAGGTTTTCTAATGTCAATTGAATTATGATTCTAAACAGTTATTGGAATAGATTTACTAGAACAAAACAAGATAGTTGACACGAAATTAAAGAAAAACAATTAATGAAAATAGAAATAATACTAAGGGAGAAACTATGAAACTATTTAAAGTGTTTATTATTTTTATTATTCTAATTTCTTTAAAACTATCAGCAGAAATTGTTCATTACTCACAATTACCGGAAGAACTTCAAAAAACAGTTATTCCTGATATGGAAGGCAGAGTATTAATAAGTGATTTGGATTCAAAGCTTATTGAGAATATCTCTTTGGAAAGGGAGCTTCCAACTGTCGTAGATGGATGGCCTGTTAGTTATGCTGGTTCAAATTGTAAAAATGGAGCAATTTATGTAAATATGGATGCCGATCCGGAGTCAGAAATCCTCTTTGGTGTGGGAACAAAGATAACAGCTTTGAATCTAGATGGAAGCACAGTGACAGGTTGGCCTGTACAATTAGGTTTTTATATTTGGAGCAGTCCGGCTGCTGGTGATATTGATGGTGATGGCGTGATGGAAATTGTCTGCACAAGTCGTAATAACTCTACAGCTAATTCAGGTGCACTTTATGCTTTTGAATTAGATGGAACAGCTTGCACTGGTTTTCCCGTAACTCAAGCCGGAGGTGGTACAAACAATGTATGTCTTTTCGATCTCGATTCAAATGGAGATCAGGAAATATTGGTTAATGTTAGGAATCATCCGCAAGGCTGGGTTTATGTTTACGATGGAGACGGAAGTGTTTATCCTGGTTTTCCACAGGAACTGGATTACATTCCGGGTGCCGGGATTTCTGCAGGTGATATAACCGGCGATGGAATCCCTGAAATTATTGCATTAAGCTATAATAGCTTACATGTTTACGATCTTCAAGGTAATATTTTAGATGGATTTCCACTTTCAAATCCAGGGTATAATTATTCCTATTCCCAACCAATCTTGTGTGATCTTGATGGTGACGGGTTAAGAGAAATTATCTGGGGTGGTTGTTCCAGTAGCGCAGGCGCTGTATTTGCAATTAATCAGGATGCCAGCTCTGTAGCTGGTTGGCCACAAACAACAGATCAATGGATATTCGGAACGGTTTCTCTCGGAGATATTGATCAGGATGGCTCGTTAGATGTTGTGGTTGGTGATCAGGTTTCATCCGGTACACCAATGGACTATATCTATGCCTGGGATGCTGCAGGCAATAACATTGCAGGATTTCCTGCAGGACCTACCAATGCGATATATGCACAAATTGGGATTGCCGATCTGGATGGTGATAATGAAGTAGAATTGATGATAGATAATAATAATTTTGGATTTGGTTATAATGCTTATAATCATGACGGAACTCAATGTGCTGACTGGCCATTAGCTTGTGGAACTATATGGAGTTCAACTACAATGCAGATTTCACCAGTTTTCGGTGATGTAGATAATGATGGTAATTTGGAGATTATGGGAGCAGCAACAGACATTATGAATTGGGTAGTTGAATGCTATTTGTGGAATACTGATTCAGCCTGGAATGAAGACCTCGCCTATATGGTAATTGATGGAGTTAACATTCAGCATAATGGTTTATATGATCCAGATGAAGCATCTTCTTTATATCCACCTCAAAATGTGCAGATAGATGAAGATCTCTTGCTGCTTACATGGGAACCTCCAATTCCATCATCAAATGTGCTTATAGGATACAATGTGTATCTTGATGGTGTTCTTGAAGCTACAGTAGGTGATGATGTAACTGAATACACATATGATGGACTTACTCCAGAAACATATTATATAGCAGGTCTTTCTGCAGTTTATGACGAAGGTGAATCAGAAATTATTGAAGTTGAATTTCAAATGGGTTGGCCTCCTTACATTGATCCACCAACAAATCCTGCAGCAGTTGTAGAAGATTACAACGATATACTAATTACCTGGAATACTCCTGGTTGGACGGATGAAACAATTTTACACCACACAGGATACGCTGCTAACGGAATCGGAACAACCGGAGTAGTAGACTTTATCTGTGCTGCACGCTTTGATGATGTAGAACTATCTAGTTATTATGGTGGATGGTCACTCACAGGTGTGAATATATTCCTTCATTCATTAGACTTCAGTTATGTAGCAATACAGGTTTATGAAGGTGGCAGTTATGGTGATCCTGGCACATTGGTATATGAAGAAGATGTAACAT
>JAVCCF010000026.1 GCA_030765625.1 Candidatus Tenebribacter burtonii | reverse complement strand
CTTTATGATCTGTGTCGGATTGAAAGAGATGTTCAGTCATAGTTGGGATTCCAGAAAAACATTTGTAGTGGGCATTTCACTCATTTTCGGGTTGAGTACTGCTATGTTACCCGAGCTGTATGCACGTGCTCCTGAATTCATTAAAACATTTTTTACAGATCCATTGCCAACAACTACGATCCTCGCAGTATTACTACATCAGACATTTAATCTTGATAAAGTGTTCAGTAGATCGAAAAAATAATCAGCAATAAGGCATTCTATGTTGAGCTGCTTACATTTAATCAATTTTAAATCACTTTTTAATACACTGCCTACAAATCAATTAAGTTAAAAATTGCTTAATCGGGCAATTGTTGTATTAGAAGCTCCGGCACCTAAATGAACAATTCTCACATCACCGATTTTTTTCCCAGCTAATTTTAAAGCATTCAGAAGACCGGCAAGAGTTACACAAGCAGTTCCTTGAGCATTATCATGCCAAACAGGTATATCACATTCTTCACGCAGAATATCGAGTACTTTATAACAATTAGGTTGAGAAATATCTTCCAAGTTAATTGCACCGAAACTATGCTGGCACATTTTTACGAAGTCAATGATCTTCTGTGGATCGTTCTTGCCATTCTCATTTTTACTGTCTACACAAAGAGCAACGGCATCCACACCACCAAGATATTTCATCAGGAATGCTTTTCCTTCCATAACTCCTAAGCCACAGGGAGGAGTACAATCTCCATCACCCAGAACACGTGTGGAATCACTGACAACAGCTACCAGATTTCCTCTGTTAGAAAGATCAAAACTAGTATCGTTATCATCACGGATCGTAGTGGAAATTTTGGATACACCTGGTGTGTACCAGACGTTAAATCAGTTAAATCCAAACACGCCTGCCTTGAGAACGGTCTGGATCTTTCCACCGTAAAATTTGTGAGCGTCTTCCGATATTTTTTTCAGGAATAATGTTTTACCTGTGGCAATTTGTTCCTGTGAAAAATCATCAGGAAAAACCTCGTTTAAATTTGTGAAATCCATTTTTAATTTTTCCATAAACTTCTCCTTTATTTTACAATTTTACAATTTTTATTAATCCCTTTGTCCAACTTATGCAGGATTTCGGACTTGCACCGATGTATAGCTTGGGGCGAGAACTAAACCATAATCGTTGCAGTTTTCGACTCATATTCGCTCTACTCATTGCAAGTCAAGTCCTGCCTTAAGCTCCTTCATAAGGGGAAAATCAAAAGGAGGTTCACTATCTTTTATACTTCTCAACACCTGCTTTGTAAATATCGTTTCCATAAACATCATTTGCAACAATACATGGAAAATTTTCCACTCTCATTTCACGGATAGCTTCTGGTCCCAGATCTTCGTAAGCAATCACTTTTGATTCTTTGATAGATTTGGCTACAACAACTGCTGCACCGCCAACCGCTGCTAAGTAAACTGCTTTGTTTTTTATCATTGAATCTATCACTGATTGATCTCTTGGTCCTTTTCCGATCATTGCTTTCATTCCTACATCGAGAAGTGCAGGAGCGTAAGGATCCATTCTGTAGCTCGTGGTTGGTCCTGCAGAGCCAATTGGTTTTCCGGGAGGTGCGGGAGCAGGTCCTACATAATATATGATTTGTCCCTTGGGATCAAAGGGTAATTTTTCTCCTTTTTTTAGAAGTTCCACAAGTCTTTTGTGGGCAGCATCTCTTCCTGTGTAAACTGTTCCGGTAATATAAACCTGATCTCCTATCTTCAATTTTTCCAGATCTTCAGTTTTTAAAGGTGTGGTTAAATGTACTTCCATTTTTTTTCTCCTATAACATCTTTTTCGACAAGATTAACATGATCAACAGGATTTTTTGGAAAATAAGAAACAACATCATGTCACAATTTTCAACTTGCCAAATCCAAACTTTACAAAAGTCATTTTTCATTAATTTTTATCCAGTTAATCTTGTTGATCCTGTCTGATCTCTTCTTTTCTAAATCACAACACTTTTATGACGGGCAGCATGACACTGAACATTCACGGCAACCGGCATGGAAGCAATGTGGCATGGTTTGGATAAAATAAACACACCAAGAGCAGTGGTCCTACCTCCCAGTCCCTGCGGACCAATCCCCAGATTATTCACCTTTTCTAAAATTTCGTCTTCTACCTTTGCCCATTTAGGATCAGGATTTTTTTCTGTGAGTGAACGTAGAAGAGATTTTTTTGCCAATAATGCACTTTGTTCAAAATTTCCGCCTAAACCAACACCAACAACTATCGGTGGACATGGGTTTCCCCCTGATCTGTTAATGCGATCTACTACAAAATCGATAACACCTTCGATTCCATCAGCAGCTTTCATCATTTTTACTTCACTCATGTTTTCTGAGCCTCCACCTTTAGGAGCAATCGTGATTTTGATCTCATCACCCGGTACGATATCTGTATAAATAATCGCCGGTGTATTATCTTTTGTATTAATTCGATCTATGATCGGATCATCGACCATGGATTTACGTAAATAACCATCTTTATAACCCTGACGAACACCTTCATTTATCGCTTCCGTAAAATCACCACCCACAATGTGAACATCTTGTCCTAATTCCACAAAATAAACTGCAACACCTGTATCCTGGCAAATAGGCATTTGCTCTTTCTCAGCCAATTCGTAATTCTCCAATAAAATATCCAAAACATTTTTTGCAGTTGGAGATTCTTCTTTTTCTTTGAATTCTTTAATCTTAGAAATTATATCTTCACCTATGTAATAATTGGCCTCGATGCAGAGTTTTTTAACAATTGGTATCAAATCTTTAACATTTATTTCTCGCATAAAAACACCTCGTTTATTTAATTTATTTTTACATTATTTATGCTACATTGAGTAGGAACTTACGAAGTATCGAAGTGGCGGAACAACATTGAATCCATTTATTATCCTTCGATACATCCGGCAGTTGCCGAACACTCGGGATGACAACAATTTATCCCAGTACCTCTTTCACTTTCCTACCAATATTGGCAGGCGAGACAACAACATACACACCTGCTGCTTACAAAGCATCCATTTTCTCTTTTGCTGTTCCTTTACTATCGGCATTACAGCTCCGTATAGATATAATAGTGCTATCTATCATTATGATCCATTTTCTGGATATTTATTTTTATTAATTTGTTATTATTTGAATTCTGTGGCTTGTTTAGATTAAAATAGATATCTTGCGAGTCCATTTTGGTATCAATTACCCTTAGCTATAGTTCTTTAAGCTCAAAGATCCTATCTCTGAGTTGTGCAGCTTTCTCAAAATTTAGATTTTCCGATGCTTCATGCATTTCTTTTTCCAATAATTCAATGATACTTTCAATGGAATCTAATTCTAAATATTCTTTAAATTTGTCTTTATCTGTCTTCTTTGTAGGTTTTTTATAACCGTCGGCAACACTTGTAGAGATCATTATGTCATTAATGTCTTTCTCAATAGTTTTTGGGGTAATATTATTATCTAAATTGAACTGAATTTGTTTACCTCTTCTACGTTCTGTTTCTGTGATAGCGATCTGCATTGCTGAAGAGATTTTATCAGCATAAAAAATTACTTTTCCTTCTACGTTTCTGGAAGCTCTTCCAGCAGTTTGTATGAGTGATCTTGCTGAGCGTAAGAAACCTGCTTTATCGGCATCTAAAATTGCTACCAGCGATACTTCAGGAAGGTCAAGACCTTCACGAAGTAAATTGATTCCAACAAGAACATCAAATTCATCCATACGTAATTCCCTAATTATCTGTGATCGCTCCATTGTACCAATCTCACTATGCAAATATTTTGTTCTAATTCCTGCCTTGCTTAAATATTCACTTAAGTCTTCTGCCATCCGTTTGGTGAGAGTCGTTACTAATATTTTTTCTTTTTTAACCGTTCGTTCATTGATCTGTTTTATTAGATCATCAACTTGTGTTTCTATTGGTTTAATTTCAATTATCGGATCTGTTAATCCTGTTGGGCGGATCACTTGTTCAACGATTACACCTTCAGTTTTCTCAAGTTCATAATCTGCCGGAGTAGCAGAAAGAAAAATCACCTGATTTATTTTTTTCTCAAATTCTTCAAATTTAAGGGGCCGATTATCAAAAGCAGAAGGAAGCCCGAAACCGTAATCAATTAGATTTTTCTTTCGTGTATAATCACCACCAAACATTCCGTGAATTTGGGGAATTGAAGCGTGTGATTCATCTATGATCATAAGAAAATCATCAGGGAAATAATCCAATAAACAATATGGAGGATCACCTTTTTTACCACCTGTAAGATGTCGTGAGTAATTCTCGATACCAGAACAATATCCAAGCTCATTAAGCATTTCAATATCAAAATTTACCCGTTGATTTATTCGCTGAGCTTCTAATAATTTCCCATGTTTCTCAAAATAATTTATTCTATCTTTCAATTCAATTTTTATTTGCTCAATAGCTGTTTTCAATGTATCTTTAGAAATAATAAAGTGATTTGCAGGATAAATTGGATATTCTTCAACCTCTTCCAGAATTCTATTATTCAAAGGATTTATCCGTGAAATATTTTCTATCACATCACCAAAGAATTCTATTCGAATGGAATTTTCCAAATAAGCGGGATAGATATCTACAATATCTCCCCGCACCCTGAAGGCTCCACGTTCAAAAGCAACATCATTCCTGCCATAATGAATTTCTATAAGTTTTTTAAGAAGTTCATCTCTCTCAATTATATCACCCACCTTTAACCGGACAAGAGCATCACGGTAATTCTCTGGAGTTCCCAAACCATAAATGCATGACACACTTGCTACAATGATCACATCTCTGCGCTCCATTAAACTCATGGTCGCACGCAACCGCAGTTTCTCGATCTGGCTATTTATATCTGAATCTTTTTCTATATATACATCCTGACCTGGAATGTAAGCTTCCGGCTGATAATAATCGTAATAACTTATAAAGAACTCAACTGCATTTTCTGGGAAAAGTTGTTTGAATTCACCATATAATTGAGCTGCAAGAGTTTTGTTATGGGAAATTACCAGTGTTGGTTTATTAACTTCCTTAATCACGTTAGCTACCGTGAAAGTTTTTCCTGAACCGGTTACACCGAGTAAAGTTTGGAATCTTTCTTTATTTTCAATGCCTTCAACTAAAGCAGATATTGCCTGAGGTTGGTCACCTCTTGGTTGATAATTAGATACTAATTTAAATTCATTCATTCTATTCTATCCCAAAAAAACTTGTGAATAATTTATTTATCTTCTTTGTGATGGCAAGAATTATATTGAAATAAGTCTAATAGGAATATTTCTTTTAAATAATAAGAATTACATTTTTCAAATAACCGCTCAAGTTTTAGATAATGGTTAAAAAATTATAAACTCAATATTTGTTGCATTTGGGCACAAAATAATTCTAAAATATAAATTCATTTGACAGCAATAACTGTAATTGATTGCTTTGTAGATGTTGATAAATGAAGGATTAATAGGGCTTTATAAATTTGACTCAGATTTTTATGAGTACTATGAGCGAAAGATATTAAATAACGAGTGAAGATAATTACCTGGAGGGAATATAGCAACTTGATAATTTGATTTTTTAGTTATAAAAAAAGATCAAAGGAGACAAAAATGCAACAGTTAAGAATTTTGTGGGTCGATGATGAAATTGAACACTTAAAACCCTTTATACTTTTTCTAACCGAACGGGGTTACCATGTAAAAACCATATCTAATGGTTCAGATGCTATTGATCTGGTTTCTAAAGAAGATTTTGATCTGGTTTTCCTCGATGAAATGATGCCCGGTATGGATGGACTTTCTACCCTGCGCGAAATTAAAAGAATCAGCAGTTCCTTGCCGGTTATCATGGTTACAAAAAGCGAGGAAGAAGGTATTATGGAAGGTGCTATTGCTGGACAGATAGCCGACTATCTAATAAAACCGATCAATCCAAATCAACTTATCATGGCAATTAAAAAACTATTTGAATCAGATAAAATTAAGAGGAATAAGATCGGCGCACAATATGCAGAATTCTCAGCGAAATTAAATCAAAAGTTATTTACAGATCTTAAAAGTGAGGATTGGATTGACATTTATAAGGATTTGAATAATTGGGATTTTATTCTTGATGATATAAGTGATCAGACATTGATTCATACTCATTTTCTGGAAAAGATGAACTGCAATGTGGAGTTTTCTAATTTTGTAGCACAAAATTACAAATACTGGTTGAGTTCTGATGACCGACCGCGACTCTCTTTCGATGTAGTTTCAAATTACGTTATTCCAAGATTAAATAATAAAGCACCAGTGTACTTAATTGTTCTGGATTGCATGAGATTAGATCAATACCGTGCCATTGAACCATATATAAAAGAGCTTTTCGATGTTGATTTGAATATGTATTATTCAATATTGCCGACTGCAACTCCCTATTCACGCAACGCAATTTTCAGCGGCCTACTTCCAAATGATATTGCTAAGAATTTCCCGGAATACTGGGTAGGGTCCAGCGAGATGGATAGCAGCAGGAACAGGAATGAACATCAGCTTCTGGATGAGCATATAAGTGATTTGGGAAGTAATATCGGCCAGAGTAAATATATTAAGATCCTCAATATTGATGAAGGTAATTTTGTGGTCAGGAAGATCGCATCATGGCATAATGAAAAACTGGTAACTCTGGTTTATAATTTTCTGGATTTATTAGCACATCACCGTTCTCAAGATGAGATTTTAAAGGAAGCAATTCCGGATGAACAGGCACTTAGAGCGTTCACAAAACACTGGTTTTTGCACTCAAGTTTTTATGAAACTCTAAAAAATATAGCGAAACAAAATGCAACTGTTATTCTCACAACGGATCATGGCTCGATAAGAGTTAACAGAGCCAGCCAGCTTATAGCAGATAAAGAGACAACCACAACAGTAAGATACAAACAGGGTAAAAATCTATCTTGTAATAGTAAGCATGCACTTTATATAGAAGATCCTGAAGAATATGGTTTACCGACACGTGGTATTATCGATAATTATGTAATTGCCAAAGATGATTATTATTTTGTTTATCCTAACTCATTTCACAAGTATATGAATCTTTTTAATGGAACTTTCCAGCATGGCGGAATTTCCATGGAAGAGATGCTTCTACCGTTGGCGGTCTGCAAACCGAAGAAATAGATAAATATGCAGGAAGAAAGAATTCTAAAAAGTGAAGATGATACAATAACATTTGCAAAAGAGCTTGCTCCAAAGCTGAAGGAAGGTGATGTGTTAGCTCTTTATGGCGAATTGGGAACGGGGAAGACGTTTTTCACACAACAACTTTGTAAATTTCTAGGAGTTAGAGAAAATGTAAGCAGTCCCAGTTATGTGCTGATGAATGAATATATGGGAATTTGCATTATCAGACATCTGGATCTTTATAGATTAGATGCAGCTGAAGAAGTTCTGGAACTGGGTTTGTATGATCTTTATAATGATGCGATAACTATTATTGAATGGCCGGAAATTGCTGATGGGATGCTACCCGAAAATACAATTCATATTTATTTTGAGTTCATTAACCAGAATAGAAAAGTAACTATAAAAATGTGAAATGTGAAATGTGGAAAAGAAACAAAATGTTTTACTGAACTCACCCCTCGGTCTTCGCCAAAGCTACGCCCCGACAGTCCAGCCCCTCTCTTAAACCCATTAGAGGGGGAGTTAAAGACTAATCGTCTCTCTGAGAAACTCTCACAAAGGCATTCGACGAAGAGTCTAAAACACTCCAGATTCTTCGAGGGAAAAGCAAGATGAGTTTCTCAGAAAAACGGTGTGACATTATTTAGGGTTAATTATGAAGTATTCTTATGTATATATTTTAAGTGATGCAAATAATAAAATTTTGTATACAGGAGTTACTTCTGATCTTCTTAAAAGAGTGTGGGAGCATAAGAACCATGTTGTTGCAGGTTTTACTAAAAAGTATAATGTAACAAAGCTTGTTTACTATGAAGAAGGTGAAGATATTTATAGTACAATATTCCGAGAAAAACAAATCAAGGAAAAATTGAGAAAGAAGAAGATCGCATTAATTGAAAAAGTAAATCCAGAATGGCGGGATTTGTATTTAGATTTGATACATGAGAAACCTATGTCTCTCTGAGGAACTCTTACAAAGGCATTCGACGAAGAGTCTAAGCACTCCAGATTCTTCGAGGGAAAAGTATGAAGAATCTCTCAGAAAGACGGAGTGACATTATTTAGGGTTAATTATGAAGTAGTTTATAGAAAAAGCCTTATACAATTGTAAAAGGCTTGTAGATATTTTTAAAAATTTAATCTTATCATATAAGAAGATAGATCACAACAAGTAATAGAACAATATTAATGGCGTTACCCCAGAATAATCTGCTCTTCAGCTCTTCTATATCTTTCCAGTTGTCATTTATCTTATTTTCTAATCGTACTATCATGTGTTCCAGAGCAGAGAATTTTTCTGCTGTTGTATCAATTTTTTTTACTTTACGCATATAATCAAAATCTTTGATAAAGTGTTTTATCATATCAAAAAAAATATTTATCAATCCACTCAGAATAGGACCACTTTTCTGTATGTCATTCTTGTTTTTCATCTAAACTCCCTGAAATTTTATTCTATTTGCATTTACAAAATGTTGAGAATTTATGTCAATAATTTTATAG
The DNA here is from genome assembly GCA_030765625.1 of Candidatus Tenebribacter burtonii. Lineage (GTDB taxonomy): Bacteria > Cloacimonadota > Cloacimonadia > Cloacimonadales > TCS61 > Tenebribacter > Tenebribacter burtonii. The sequence goes on along the minus strand of JAVCCF010000026.1, from coordinate 31,961 downwards.
AAGAACAGATATTATCGTCATCCTGTCTGCCAAGTCGATGCTTAGCGAAAGAAGCATCGTTTTGCTTCGCAAAGCCGATTTATTGAAGACTGGACGAGTCTCTCACCCCAAGTTATTCAGAAGGGCAGGTGTTTAAGGAAGGATAAGTTAAAAACAATTATTCAATCTTTTCCCAGATTCTTCGTTCAAAGATCAGTAAAAAGATTTCTCCAGACTTTGTTGTGAACTATGGCTTGGCAAGCAGAGTGATGGAGAAAAAGAAGAATAGGTTATATAAATTATCCATAACATTACATTAAGTAAAATCTTACAAACTTAATATATTCCGCATTGGAACTTTCAACTGAAAAATGTTAATAAAAAAGATAAAAATACTTTGATATTATATCTTTATTTTAAGAATCTTATTTTAATAGTTAATACAGAAGATTGCAACGGTAAAAATAATATCAGGTATTTTATAAATTATTTACATTTAAATTAATTATTTTTAATAAGTCAAAATATTGCAAATACAAATTACCATAAAAAATTATTATATAAATAATATATTGACCTAATAGTTATTATAACAAGTTTTAACTAAATTATAAAAAACTTGTTGTGTAAGTTACGGAGCGAAGCTTTATCTAGTTGTGAGTGTTAAGTTTTAAGTGTTAAGTTGTGAATTTTAAGTTATAAGTTGTCGTCATCCTGACGAGTCTCGCACGCTGCTCTTCATAGGAAGGAGAGACTAAAAAAGAAATATTTAATCTTTTTCCAGACTCTTCGTTAGAAGTAACAGCAAGCCCTGTGGAATCCTGTGAAACAGGTGTGTGAAGCACAATTCCACTAGGGCAAGTAGATTCCTCAGAGAGACGGGGAAATTTATCGTCATCCTGAGTGATACGGTAAGTACCGGATTGTATCGAAGGATAGAGCAACTATAAAAAAAATCCAGGTAATAAATATGAAAGAAATAATAAAGAAATTTAAAAACCAGAAAATTGCTGTGATCGGTGATCTCATCCTGGATAAATACGTCTATGGAGAAGTTGACCGTATATCACCAGAAGCGCCTGTTCCTATTGTTCGGGTATTAAGAGAAAAATATGTTCCGGGTGGTGCAGCTAATGTTGCTGCAAATATTTCTACTCTGGGTGGGAATCCTTTCCTATTTGGTATTGTGGGGAATGATCAGTACAAAGATATTCTTTTAAGTAAGACAGCGGAAATGAATATTCCAACTTTGGGTATTATTACAGATAATAATAAAACAACGATCCGTAAAACTCGTGTAATTGGACTCAATCAACAATTGCTTAGAATTGATTATGAAAATACAGATTACATCGAGACACATGTGGAAGACAAATTTATTTATAAGCTAAAAGAAGTTAAAGATCTTTCTGCTATTATTATATCTGACTATGCTAAAGGTGCAATAACCAAACAATTGATATTACAACTGATCCAGTTCTCTAAAGAAAATGATATTTTACTAATTGTTGATCCCAAACCGAAGCATAAAGAATGGTATTCCGGATCAACTCTGGTAACTCCTAATAAAAAAGAAGCTCAAGAGATGAGCGGAATTATTATTGAATCAGAAGAAGATCTTATTAAAGCAGGAAAAGTACTTGTTGATAAATTTGATTCCGATATTATCATTACAGCCGGTGCTGATGGGATGTATGTGTTTGAGCGACTTACCCCTCGGTCTTCGCCAAGGCTACGCCCCGACAGGCCAGCCCCTCTCTTGAACAAAGAGGGGGAGTTAAAGAAAAATGATGTCATCCTGACGGATCTTTCACGTAGTTCTCTTAAGGAAGGATCAACAATCACCACTCAACACTTATCAGTTTCTCACATCCCTACGATTGCCAAAGAAGTTTACGATGTCTCCGGTGCAGGTGATACAGTTATTGCCGTACTTGCCCTGGCTTTAAGTTGCGGAGCTACTCTTAATAATGCAGCCATTCTGGCAAATCATGCAGCCGGCATAAAAGTAGGTAAAATTGGAACGGCTCCAATTTTCTTGGAAGAGCTTGTGAAAGAGTTTCAAGAAAATAAGTGAGATGTGAGAAGGGAAATGTGAAAAGCAAAATCCACCTCATCCACGTTCCCTCTCCTATCCAGTAGAGGGATGTCGGAGAAAGAATAGAAAGAACAATTTAAAATTGAAAATTTAAAATGTAAAATTATGAAGAACATTTTAAGGAAGACCAATGAAAAAAATATTAATCACTAAAGATGCATTGAGAAAAGATCATTTACCTTGTTATGGAAATAAATACTGGAATACTCCGAATATAGATGAACTAGCCGTAAAAGGTACAATTTTCAATAAACATTATACTGCAGGTACATCAACAGCTATGTCTATAACCTCTATGTTTGCTGGAAAGAATTCTTTCGAAGTTAAAAGAAAAAAATATGAAGAAGTTGATGAGTATAAAGAAGGGGAAACGCTATTTGATGAATTTCACAAGAAAGGATACAAAACTTTTGTGATTTGGCCTTTTGAATGGAAGGAATTAGCTTGGAAATATTCCAAAGTCTTTCCAAAAGAAACAACGGTTATTCTTCTTAAGAATATTTCGCAAAATATTATTCGAAATGTACAAAGAAAAATTGTGAAAGACGACAACAAAGCGTTAAGTACTATAAATCTTATTCTAAATAAAATTGCTTATATCATAAATAATAATGAACATTTTTTTCTTTGGGTTCATCTACCTCACGTAATAAATGGTAGAACGAGTTATGGAAGTGATATTGATCTTTTGGATAGTTTCGTTGGAGAAATACGAAAAAGCTTTGACGATAACTCCATTTACATAAGCGCCGATCATGGACATATGAACGGAGATAAAGGAATTCCTGTTTATGGTTTCCATGCATATCAAGGAACGATTAGTATTTTCCTTATATCCCCAAGAATTGGTAATAATAAAACGATAGATTTTCCAACCAGTAATACCCAGTTAAAAGATATAATATTAAACAATAAGATTGAAAAATTAAATTATGTTTATTCCGATACTCAATACTATTTACAAGAAAACAGAAAACTCGCAATAATTAATGATAAATATAAATACATCTTCAATAAAAAAGATAACACAGAAGAACTTTACGATTTAGATTTTGATCCAAGCGAAAATGTGAATTTGTTAATTAATAAATGGTATGATCGCAATAGGTTAGGATATTACAATTTAAATGAGATATACTATTATCCATATTGGGATAAAGTAGAAAATGTTTATCTTGAATTAAGAGCAGAAAAAGACAGAATTTGGAAAGTAGGATCTTTTTTAGAAGAAACTGCATATAAGCTTAATAATTTTAGAAAAAAAAGTATGAAGAATATTACAAATTCAAAAAAAACTACAAAAGGAAAATTTGGAGCAGTAATTAATAATAGATACTATGAAGCATAAAAAATATATAAGAAGTAAAAAAAATGAAGGTAATATCTTTTGGTTTCAAAAGTAATTGATTTTTTCTCCAAAGGCCATGAACGCTCTATTAAGGCTAAAAAAAATATTGCGATATCAATTGTTATAAAAGGACTAAGTATCTTTGCTGGTTTTTTGTTAGTTCCTTTGGCTTTAGAGTATTTGGATGCAACACGATATGGTATTTGGTTAACTTTAAGTTCCATACTTGCTTGGTTTGGCTTTTTTGATATTGGACTTGGGAATGGTCTTAGAAATAAATTTGCCGAAGCAAAAGCAAATGGTGATAATAAATTAGTAAAAATCTATGTTTCTACTACTTATGCATTAGTGGCAACTATAATGATTTCTCTGTTTATATTGTTTTTTATCGTTAATAATTTTTTAGATTGGACAAAAATTTTAAATACATTACCCAACTTGCAAACTGATTTGAACAATATGGTGATAGTGGTTTTTGCTTTCTTTTGCATACGTTTCATAACAAAGCTAATAACAAATATTTTATTAGCAGATCAAAAATCAGCAATACGAGATTCTTTAGATTTAATTGCTAAAATAATGAATTTGGGATTAATTTTTTTACTTTTAAAAACAACAGAAGGCTCTCTTTTTAAATTAGCTTTTGTTTATAGTGCAACTCCTGTTTTTGTTTTATTAATAGCTTCATTGTTCTTTTTTTCGAAGTATTATTCGGCATATATTCCATCTATTAAATATATAGATTTCAAATATTCAAAAGATCTTATGAAGCTTGGAGTTGATTTTTTTATTATTCAAATATCTGCGATAATTATTTTCTCAACTGATAATATGATTATCACGCAATTATTTGGTCCTGCAGAAGTAACACCCTATAATATCGCGCATAAATATTTTGGAATGGCAATGATGGGATTTATAATAATTGTAGCTCCTTTTTGGTCTGCATTTACTGAAGCATATACAAAAGAAGATTTTAATTGGATAAAAAAATCAATTAAAAAATTGATTAGTAGTTGGATTGTATTAGCTCTGGGAGTAATAATAATGCTTATCATAGCAAATCCATTTTATGCTTTTTGGCTTGGTGGTAAGATAAAAGTTCCATTGTTATTATCAGTGTTTATGGCTTTTTATGTAATTATGTTATCTTGGAATACAATCTTCGTTCATTTTATTAATGGTGTAGGGAAAGTAAGATTACAAAGAAATTTATCAATTATTACTGCATTATTAAATATACCACTATCAATTTTTTTTGCAAAGTACTTAGATATGGGTATTTCAGGGATTATATTGGGAACAATCTCTTGCTTGGCTATTTGGATAGTAATTGGACCAGTACAGTATTATAAAATAATAAATAAAACCGCAAAAGGAATATGGAATAAATGAAAAAGCTTAAAGTTCTTTGGTTTTCAAATACACCAGGCTTGGCTAATGAATATCTAAATAAAAACGATAGCCTGAAAACTGGTTCATGGATGAATTTGATTAATGAAAAGATGGCTGAATTAGTCGATTTACATATAATATTCCCAGGGAAAACGAATATCAACTTTGCATACAAAAACACGAAGTATTATCAAATTAAAATGCATAATCGGAATCTATTACAGAAATTTAGAAATAGAATTATCCCTTTACGATTAGATATAAATTTTATTAAATCTAAATGTTTGAAAATTATAAAAGAATTAAAACCCGATATAATACATGTCTTTGGTACTGAATTGCCATGGGGAATTATTCAGGATTATGTTAATATCCCTGTAGTTATTTCAATACAGGGTAATTTAACAGCATATGTACCATTTTACTTTAGAGGGATTTCCACAATAGATATTATAAGATATTCAAATTTTAGAATTAAAAAAAAAATATATTTAGGATTCAGACGTTTTGTAAATAATAGTTTCATAGAAAAAAAAATATTGCTTAGATCTAAATATATTATTGGAAGAACCGATTGGGACAGAAGAATAACAAGAGTGTTAGCACCTAATTCAGAATATTATTCTAACGAAGAAACTTTACGCAAAATATTTTATTCAGAACAATGGAAAATACCTAATTCAACTACGATAAACTTATTTACAGTTACCGGTAGAGTAACTTATAAGGGATTTGAAACTGTTGTTAAGACAGCAATATTATTAGATAAAATGAATTTGAATTTTAAATGGCATATCGCAGGATTGGAGAAATATAACGGAATTGTTCAAATTTTGAGTAAGAAAATTGGTCTTTCGGATAATATTAAATTTGAGGGTATTATAGATGAGAAAGCAATCATTGATTTGTTGAAAATATCGCATATATATATTATGCCATCACATATTGAGAATGGTTCAATCGTTTTGAGTGAAGCAATGATAACAGGCATACCAGTCATCACTACATTAGCAGGAGGAACGAGTTCGCGTTTGCAGGATGGCAAAGAAGGATTAATGATCCAACCTGGAGATCCATATTCTTTGGCAGGAAGTATTATTGAGACGATGAATAAGTATAATAATGCAATAAAAATGGGAAAATTAGCAAGACAAAAAGCACTAAAACGTCATAACACTGATACTATACGTAATCAATTATTAGGTATCTATAAACAAGTAATAATAAACAATAAATAATTATCTTATTATGATTTTATATGAAAGAATTGAATAAATTTACTTATAGCTTATTGCTATTATTCCTTATTTCTCCTGTAATTGCACATGTTTTTAAAAGCTTTTTTTATTCTAGAAGTATTACCTTTTACTTTCAAATATTTTTTTTTATTTATGGTTTTATTTTTATATTTATCGCATATATAAATAAACAGAAACTTGAGATACCTAAAGCAATATACTACTTGCTTGCCTACGTTCTTTTTTTAATTATATGGGATTTTGGGAATGGTAATCTTGAACGAAGAGGTATTATTAATATTATTATTAATAATGTGCAGTTAACTATATTATTTGCAATTATTATAATCTATAATACAAAGTTTAGTGAAAGATTTATAAAGAAAACAGTATTAATAATTAAAGTTACTATTATTATAGTTGCTTTAGTATCTTTAATTCAGGCAGTAAATCCTAATTTTATGAAAGCAACGGAATATATCGGTTATAATTTAGATCATAGTTCAATATATAGTGTTCGAAGAGCTTCTATTTTTGGATATTTGCCTAATGAGATGGGTTTGACATTTATACCACTATTTGCTGTCTTTCTTGGGGTATATATATTTTTACGTAAAAGTACACTTACAATATTTTTTCTACTTGGTGGAATATCAGCAGTTTTAACAAATTCCAGATATATAATGATAAGTTTTGCAATTCTTAGTTTACAAATAGCAATAGATAAGAAAATAAAGATAAAAAAAATATCTAAGTATCTTTTTATTACATTGTTGTTACTAATTATTGGTTATGTTATATTACATTCATTTGGATATAATACAGGAGATTGGTATTATACGCGTCTTTTTGCTGAAGGATCTATTCAAGAAAATACACGTTATAAGGCAATGGGAAATTTTATGATATTTTTTCCGGAACATATTTGGTTTGGAACCGGTGTGGGCATGACAGATGCTATAGAAGCTGCTTCAAATGCTGTAGGTAGTAGCCAAATACATATAGGATATCTAGCACATCTTGTCTATTGGGGCTTGATTGGAAGTTTTTTCCTTTTTGTTTTTTGGTTTCTTCTAGCAAAAAAACTATATAATACCGCAACTAAAACAAATTATTGGGGCTCATTTTTCGCTTTTCTAACTTTTTTATGGGCAAATGCAACTTTGGTACATTTTTCAATATTTCATTATGGTTTGATTATTGCTTTTGTGTTTGATAAGTATTTTCAAGATAGATATAATAACAGATTAAAAGAGACATCTTTATAATGAAAAATGTAAAACAAAAAATCCTATTTATTAATATTGATTTTCGCTATGATAATAGTTCAGGAATCACCGTATCAAAACTGGTTGATCATCTACCAAAGGAGAATTTATTTTTATTAAGTACTAGAGCGGAACAATCAAATATAGATATTTTTGCTGATAAATACCAAATTTGTAAAGTTCTGGAAGTTACAATTAAAAAGAGAAATGGTAAAAGAAATAGCTTAAAGATAATCTTAAGAAATATCATAGGTAAAAAAAGTTATTTTAATAAATTAACTTTAGATAGTTCAATAAAAAAGTGGCTAGATAGAATAAAACCTGATTATCTCTATTTTAATCCGGACAGATTATCTATAATTTTATTTGCACAAGAAATTGTAAATTATTGTAATGCTAAAATTATTATTCATGTAATGGATGATAAAGTAAAAGTAAAATACACGGGGATATTAGGTTTTTTCTATAAAAGGAAATTCAATAGAGAGTTTTATAACTTAGTGAAAAAATCAAGTGTACGATTAAGCATTTCTGACTTAATGGCAGAAGAATTTTATAAAAGATATAGTAAAAAATTTCATACGTTTCACAATCCTGTTGATGTTGAAAAGTGGAAACCTCATATAAAATCAATATCGGCATTAAAAAATAGAAAGAAAACCATACTTTACTCTGGTTGGATAGGCTCAACATCCGTGCCAATATTTGAATTCTGTGAAATTATCAAAAGTCTAAATGAATTTCAATATCAAATAACATTTACTCTTTATTCAAAGTTTAGTTCACAGGAAGTGAGAGATAGAATTGAAGCATATTCTTTTGTACAAATAAATAACTATGTGTCACAAGAAAAATTACCAGAGACATTAACTAAGGCAAATTTCTTATTATTACCTTTATCTTTTGAAAGTAAGTTTAAATTTACGTATTTATCAATGCCAACAAAAACTGCGGAATATATGGTTAGCGGAGTTCCAATAATTGTTTATGCTCCAGAACGAACAGCACTTTCCCAATATGCAAAAAGATCTAAATGGGGTCATACTTTAACAACTAATAAAAAGGAAATTATTTTGAAAAGTGTAATGAATCTATTTGAGGATATTGATTTACAGCATGAATATTCAAGAAATGCCATCGAGTTAGCAAAAGAACGACATGACGTAAAAATAAATAAACTTAGATTCATGAAAATATTAAACGAAGTAGAAGATGTTATTTTTAAAAATGATAATTAATTATTTCTGTTAATTAATTACATAACCAATAGAAAAAATTATTAATAAATTTATATTGAAATCAGTAAAGGAGAGAACATGAAAATTTTAGTAACGGGCTCAAAAGGAATTATCGGGCAAAAATTAATTATAGAATTAGAAAATAGGGGACATCAAGTATTTGGAGTTGATTTACTTCACCATTCAGGAGAAATTGGATATATCCAAAAGATGAGCCATGAAAAGTGGACATATTCAAGATGTGATATTGGAGAATATCGTCAAATTGAGAGGGTTGTTTTAGAAGCTGGACCATTTGATTTAGTTTATAATTGTGCTGCAGAATTTGGTAGATGGAATGGAGAAGATTATTATGAACAAATGTGGAAAAGTAATTTAATAGGTTTAAAAAACATTATTAGACTTCAAGAAAAACACAAGTTTAAATTAATTCATTTCTCCAGTTCAGAAGTTTATGGAGATTATTTAGATATTATGAAAGAGAGTGTATTAGAGAAACATGTAATCTATCAGATGAATGACTATGCTATCTCAAAAAGAGCGAATGAAATGCAAATTAAAAATTCACAAATAATGTATAATACAGAGACCGTAATAGTTCGTCTTTTTAATACTTATGGACCAGGTGAATATTATCACCCATACAGATCAGTAAATTGCAAGTTTTGCTATCATGCACTACATAAGCTCCCGATTGAAGTTTTTAAAGGACATTATCGTTCAAGTACATATGTCGATGACTGTGTTCGTACAGTTGCTAATATCTCTGAAAATTTTATTCCCGGAAGGATCTATAATATTGGAAGCAATGATTACCATGATATTGAAACCCTTGCAAAAATTATATGGGATTACACAAGTGCATCACATGAATTAATAACATTTAAGGAAAGTGAAGTTCTTACAACAAAGGATAAAAGAGTAAACATAGAGCTATCTATAAAAGAATTGAATCATAAAACGACTATTAGTTTGGAAGAGGGTGTAAAGAAAACAATTGATTGGATGAAAGATTATTATAGGTTATAATTACTGGTTTTAAGCTTGAATTGTATTGGATTAAGTTAAATTAATTATTGATGAATTTAAAAAAGACAAATGATTATATAAATTTGCCCGGATTACCAAATTAAAAAATACTTCGTTGAGAGTTCTCAAAACAATTATTGGTACAACGAAATTGAGTAATAAGTGGTGGGGGATCATGAATGATTTCATTCATAATAATTGGTCATAACGAAGGCTGGAAACTTACAAAATGCTTCCAAAGTGTTTTTGATACTATCGAATTCAATTTGCTTAAAAAGTGTGAGATTATCTATGTCGATTCAAACTCTACTGATGACAGCATTGAAAGAGCAAAAGAATTTAATAGCATCAAAATATTTAAAATAACCGGAGAGTGCAATGCTGCAATAGCAAGAAATATCGGAGCAAAAGAATCCACAGGAGATTCGCTTTTTTTTATTGATGGTGATATGGAAATCATACCGGAATATCTCCAGCTTGTTTATGATCAGGATAATGGATTAAAATACAATTTTGTATCTGGACAAGTTAAGAATTATAACTACAATATCAATAATGAATTTCTTGGGAATTCATACCAATTTAAAATATTATCAAAAGATGAATATCACTCTACAACAGGTGGTATTTTCATAGTAAAAAAAGAACTGTGGACCCGGACTAAAGGAATGGATATTAATTTCAGGCAAGGAGAAGACCATGATTTTGCCTTAAGATTAACCAAACTGGGTTATCCGCTTCTTAGAAAATCTGAGATAATAGCAAATCATCATACCATAGATTATCTAAATGAAAAAAGGATGTGGAATACAATTTTCTCTGGTAATATTTTTTATCCAAATGTATTCCTTCTACGAAAACACTTATCGAATATTTATATTTATAAAGGGCTTATAAAATTTAATTATACAACTATATCTCTTATGCTCTTTCTAGTTATAAGTTTGTTTACAAATGATTATATGTGGTTATCCGGTTATGTTTTTTTTCTAATTATAAAAGTATATAAAAACAGAAGAAATGTTTTTAATAAAAATTTTGAATTATTTCTGTATTATGTGTTGCGGGATATATCATTAATTTGTGCCTTTTTTTTCTTACCTATAAAGAAGGTTAAAAGTGAAAACATTCGTTACAATTTAGTTAAGTGAGGGTAATATGAAAAGAAAAATTGAAATTCTCCTGATTTGTTGTGTCTTTTTTTTATTCTTTGGTTGCAATAGTGATCCAACTTCCCCTCCTTCTACCCATAAATTATCTGGGAAAATAATCTTCATGGATTCATCCGGGCAAATAATTGAAAATAATAGTTCCGCACAAATTGATCTCTATGCTGTTGGTACAGAGTTTGAGAAGATAAAAGAGCTAAAAAGTGATCATAGTTCTCTTGGTACAAATATGGATTCAGGTTTATTCAGTGATCACCGTTTACTTGGTGAGCCGGTTAAATCAGCAATAACAGGTAGTAATGGTGAATTTGAGATTAAAGATATAGCAGAGAATAAATATATCCTTGTCTATTCTGCGGATGGATTTGGCTGGCATAAAAGAATCATTGATATTCATGATGATGAATACGTTGAATTGAATATGCGTGAGACAATAATTGCTGAACAACCTGTAAGCAATAGCTTAACCTGGGGACCGGATCAGCATATTATTATTGATGATAATTTTGCTATACTTACTGATGGTTCTTTAATTATTTTAGAGAATACCGTAATTGAAATAAGTAGTTCAGATTTCTCTGTGATAGGTGAATTGGAAATTAATGGTTCTGCAGAATTACCTGTAATATTAACTTCAAGCGAAACCCAACCAGCAAAAGGTGATTGGGAGGGAGTAACAAGTTCTTTAGGAAACTGTGATTTAACATATTGCATAATTCAATGGGCAGGTACAGGAATTGATAATGAAGGTAATTTAGAAGTGGAAAATACAGCACTGTTAAACAGTTTGGTGTACGGAGTAATTTTTGATAATAATTCAGGTATTATTAATAATTGTACTATTTATGATTGTCGTGATGGGATTTATGGTACCTGGACAAAAGAAGATTCTGAAGAAATCATTATTAATAATAGTATTTTTATGAATAACGATTATCATGGTTTGCAATTGTATGAATCTTCCCCTGCTATTACTAATTGCTATTATTATGGTAATAGTACTCATGTTAAAGCTCAATATAATTCTTACCCTTTGTTTGAGCATTGCACTTTTGAAAACAGTGAACTATATGCCATTTATTCTGAGAAAGAATATAATTATGATGGACAGATTACAATTAATTATTGTGAATTCATTGATGATAATACATTTGCATTCATTAGATGTTATAGAAGTGCAGATATTGTTGCTGAATATAATAATTTTTTGATCAATGAAGGTTATATATTTCATCTTGAATACTATAATGGTGGGAACAATGTTTTGGCTCAAAACAACTGGTGGGGAACTACAGTAGAAACAGAAATTCAAGACTTAATCTTGGATGAAACAGATGAACCCGGTGGTGATGATGCCGGAACTGTAAATTATTCAAATTGGTTTTCACAAGTAGTTGGAAATGCCGGTGTTCAACCTTAAAATCAATTGGATTTATTAATGGTTAATTATAGAATAGTACGCGAATTAGATAATAAGAGATGGTCTGAATTTGTTTCAAATCATGGGAATGGAAACATATTTCAAACACATGAAATGTATAAGGTTTATAAAGATACAAAAAAATATGAACCGGTATTTTTAGCAGTTATTGATAATGATGATGATATATTGGGATTATTATTAGCAGTTATCCAAAGAGAGTATTCTGGATTTTTAGGAAACTTTACTGCTCGATCAATCATTTATGGTGGTCCGTTAATCCGGAATGAAAATGCTGATGTATTGAATATTATTTTACAAGAATATAATAAAACAATCAAACGAAAAGCCATTTATTCTCAATTTCGGAATATGTGGAATTGGACAAACTTAAAAGATATTTTTATAAATAATGGATTTGAATATGAAGAGCATTTGAATATACTAGTGAACTTAAATAAAAGTGAAGATGAATTGTGGAAAGATGTCCATTCAAAAAGACGTAATGAGATTAGAAGAGCAATAAAGGAAGGAACTTCTTTTTATACTGAAAAAAGTATAAACGAACTGCGAGAATGTTATTCAATTCTTCAATCTGTTTATGATAGAGCAAAACTTCCTTTACCAGATTTCAGTTTATTTGAAAATATTCTTGGATTTTCTGATAGTAGAATGGGACTACAATTGTTTTGTGCTAAATACGAAAATAGAATAATTGGATGTATGATTGCGTTATTATATAAAAAAACAATTTATGATTTTTATGCTGGAGCTATATTTGATTTCTATAATAAATATCCTAATGATTTAATCCCTTGGGAAGTTTTTAAATGGGGGGGGGGAAATAATTTTGAAACTTTTGATTTTGGAGGAGCGGGAAAACCTGATGTTCCTTATGGGGTACGTGATTATAAGAAAAAATTTGGTGGTAATTTAGTTAATTACGGCAGGTTTGAGAAAGTGAATAAACCTTTGTTCATGAAAATTGGTAAGATTGGGCTTAAAATTAAGCAAAAATTTTAATAAGAGTATTTATGAATATATTATTTGATTTAAATCATCCGGTGGATGTAAATTTTTTTAAAAGCACGATATTAATACTTAAAGAACAAGGGCATAGAATAATTATAACTTATCGTTCCAGAGGCAAATTACAAAAAATTGTAGATTATGAATTGAGTGATCTTAATTCAACACCAATAGGAAAACATTATAAAAGATTCCTTTCAAAATTTTTTGGGCAACTAATTAGAGACCTTTTAATGTTTAGGTTTCAGCGTAAAAATAAAATAGAACTTTCTGTATGTTTCGGTCCTACAAATGCAATATCTTCCTGGTTTAACAGAATACCATATTTAGCTTTTGAAGATGATGTTGAATATAAAATACCGTTTTATCATGCAAATATTTTTGCTACTCGTCATATTATGCCGGATTATATTAATTTCAGTAATAAGAGAACTTGGAAGTATAAAGGTTTTAAAGAATTGGCATATCTTTATCCAGGTACATTTAGGGCAAATAAAAATTCATTAAAGAAACTCAATTTAATTGAAAGTGATTATGTTTTTATTCGTGAAATATCTAATGTGAGCCTTAACTATAAAGAAGAAAACAAAAGCATAATAGATATTGTATCCTATATTGTGAATAAAGGGAAAAAGGTAGTTATCTCTTTAGAAGATGATGATCTGAAAAAAGTTTTAGAAGATAAATGTATAGTTTTAAAAGAACCGGTTGAAGACTTATATTCAATCTTGAAATATGCACAATTTGCTTTATCCTCAGGTGACACAATGGCACGGGAAGCATGCCTGCTTGGAACACCATGCATATATACCGGTGGCAGAGAGATGGTTATGAATAATGAATTAATTGAAATTGAAATTATGTATAAAGAAGATAGTGTTGAATCGATATTTGAAAGAATTGACTTACTTATCAATAATTCTGTTAGTCAGGAATTATCTAACAAAATTAATGTAAAGATTGAAAATGAATGGGCAGATACTACGGAAGTAATATTAGAACATATTAACGAGTTCATTAAATAATGAAAGTTTATTTTATTGAAAATGAGAATCCATACAGGACTTCATCCGGTGGGATAATGTCGTATTTAATGAATTTATCGAAGTTTCTCAGAACCAAAAATGTTGAAACTGTTTTATGTGGAGTCGGTAAAGAGAATAACGGATCAAATCAAGTATTTACTGAATTCAAGCAAATATTACCGGAATCTGATCCTTCAAATTATAAATATATTTTTGCCCTGTTCTCTAAGCTCAAAGAATTAAGCGTAACGGACGAAACTATAATTCATGCACAGCGTCCGGATATGTTAATTCCAGCAATATTTTTTTTTAGAAAGACAAAATTAGTTTGTTCTTTGCACGGTGCACACGATCTCGCTGTTTATGATAAGAAAGGGTTCATTCAAGGGATTATTTATCAACTTTTACAATCAATTGCTTTCAGATTCGCTGATCTGTTAATTGCGGTTGATAAGAATACAAAAGATTATTATGTTAGAAAATATCCTTCAATAAAAAATAAAATCAAATTAATTCCTATTGCTGTAGATACAGATAAATTTTTCCCTATGGATAGTGAAATGATAAGAAAAAAATATCATTTTTCAAAAAAAGATAAAATAATAATATTTGTCGGACGTATAGAAAAAGAAAAAAATGTAAAATTCATTATAGATTCTTTTGTTCATGTTCAAAAAAAAATCGGAAATGTTAAGTTGTTATTGGTTGGCTCTGGCAGGCAAGAAGAGGAATATAAAGCATATGTTTCCCAAAAAGGAATAAAAGATGTTTTTTTTAAGGGTGAAGTTGCAAATGAGATCATTCCGGAATTATTAAATTGTGCTGATGTTTTTGCTTTTTCATCATTATACGAAGGGAGCCCGACTGTTATTAAAGAAGCTTTAGCTTGTAATATTCCAATAGTCTCCGTTAATGTAGGAGATGTGAAATCCATGATAAATGATCTAGACGGGTGTTTTCTTGCTGAAAGAGATATAACAGATTTTAGTTCAAAACTTATTAATATTCTGAATAATAGAGGTAAGTTTGCAGGTAGAAAAAGAGCATTAGAATTTAATAGTGATAGCATCGGGCAGATGACGTTGAACTTATACAAAAAACTGCAGGGACAAAATTAGTGAATAGAATAGATAAATATACTATCGATTTGATATTTGATAAAGAGAACAAAATTGAATTACTTAAGGAAGAGTATCCAAAAGTAATAAAAAAACTTAAAAAGAATAAGATCAGTTTTATTGAGTTATTAGATACAAATCAAGTAAACCGTTCCTTTTTTGAATGTGAAGAATTTACAAAAGCTAATAATGCTGAAATTGTTCACTACAATAATTGGAGATCTGAATTTTTCATAATAAAAAAGAAATGGGAAGTTGAAGGGATTGATTATATTTTTCATAAATCGGTAGGTAAATTCCCATATTTAAGTGATAATTTGGATATTTTAGTAAAACAAAAAGATTTTAAAAGAGCCGGTGAAATTTTAGTAGAAATAGGTTATGTTGATCTCAGGAATATACAAGAAGCACATAAAGAATTTTACAGGAAATTTGATGGAAATAGAGTGGTATGTCCGATTCATCTACATGAAAGGGTTTGTTGGAGTGTTCCCTATGAAGATAACAAACATCTTTGGAAAAATTATCTTGTCTCTTCTGATGATGAACTGGTGCATTATCCTTGTTATGATGATGCTCTTCTTATAAATACTGCACACTGTTTTCTTGAAGATCACTTAATTAAAATTTATGATTTATTAACAATTAAAAGTTGCATGAACAATATTGATGTTAATTGGGAATATATCTATAAAACAGCAGAAAAACTAAATTGGCGGCAAAGTCTTCATACTGGTTTTATAATATTTAATCATCTATATTTTAAACTTTTTCAAGAAGAGATGTTTCCAAAAAAAGTGATAGAAAATTCATGGAACTTTATAAATAAAATTGGTTGGATTTCTAAAAAGTTAAAAAATATTTTAATAAAAGAAGTTAAAATGCCCTTTTCAATTCCACATCTTTGGACAAGATTTCATTCTTCGAAAAGAATTTTGAAAGATGAAACTTTTGGTTCAAAATTTGATAGGTTTTATATCGTTATTACACATCTATTTGATGGTTTTATCCACAATAAATTGCAAATAAAACCTCATCCTCCATTATTTGTAGTATTTAGTGGAATAGATGGTTGTGGGAAATCTTCACACATTAATACATTATTAGAAAATCATAGGACATGTGATATTAAGACTAATGTTATTTGGAGTAGAGCTGGATCTTTACCAGTTATTAACAAATTATTAAAAATGGCTCGGTTTTTTAAAAGTAATTCTGAAAAAAAAGAAATTAAAAAGCAAGATTCTCGTAAGAAAAAAAGCTTACCAAAGAATCCGGTAACTATTTATTTATGGCGTTTACTTAATTCTTGGGAAATGATATTATGGTATTTTATTAAAATTAGAATTCCTTTGATATTTGGTAAATCTATTATTGCTGACAGATATATATATGATTCGATTATAGATATGGAAATTTTGAGCAATTCAGCGAAATACAATAGACCTATCTATAAATTATTAGAATTATTAACACCTAAACCGGATGTTATTTTTAATCTAAACGTTAATCTCGATAATATTATATCAAGAGGAGTAGATGAATCCCGAGATGAATTAGCTGCAAAGGAGAAACATTATAAAAAATTCTTATCAACCAAAGATGTAATTGAAATTAATAACAATAATGATTTCAATTCCGTGAATTCGAATCTAACTACAATTTCTCTAAAGAAGTTGTTTGATAAACATCCTGAAAAATATAAATGTTATAAAGTTGTTTCTTTCAGATATAAATAATTTATTAAAGCTGAATAGAAAAGATAGAGGGGTATGATTTATGAAACTATACTTAAAGAAAAAAATAATAATTTCATTATTAATATTATTATTTCTTGGCTCTACACTATTATTATCACTAACATCAAAAATTGGTGGTGTAGCATTCAGAGTAGATGCTGGATGGACAGATCCTGTTAATCTAGAAATTTGGAAGCAATTGTTTGATACATATGGATTCAAAGTTAACTGGGCTTTTAGCAAATCAAGAGAGATTTGGGATGAAAATGGTTCATATGAGATATTGATACGTGAAATGCAACAAAACGGACACAATGTTTATCAATATATGGGGGGATCTTCACAAACCTATGTTCCAATGTATGATACACTAAATTGGCAAAATGGTAATGGTGAATGGCTGGATGGATTTCAATTTGTTGATGATATCAATTTTGATCTACCAAGAGGAATGATTGAGTTTTCTGATTCATCAGGTTGTAGAATTGAAGGTGCAACAGCTGAACTTATTGCAGGGACAAATACAGTCAGAATTACGGGATACTCAGAACAAAATATTTTAGTATATCTTTATGGCGATGGGGTTCCTGATTTAAATGGTGATGGAACTGCTGATTATGGCTGGTATAAAGTTTCTGAATGGAATGGGGATATAGCAACTCTGAATTTCAGATATTGCTATAATGGCTTTGAGTTTCTAAATGATGACCAATCTAACTTTGTTATACCTTTATATGCACATAGTAGGTATGTTATTCCACCATGTCTATTAAAGGTTACTGTTGATGGAACTAGAAATATATTTAGAAGACATCTTTTAAATGCACAAGCTATGGGACTTGAACCACCAACTACATTTACAAATAATGGTGGTAATGTTGAAGTTCATCCTTTTGAAGCGATGATTGCAGGAACAGAACTTGGATATACAAATACAACAGATTGTGGTCTCAATCCATTTGGATATAATGAGCCACCAGAGTATTTAAGACAATGGAGATACGGTTGGAAATCTCCACTAAATACAGAAGATCACAGTGCTAAATGGAATATTGCGAAAATTGCTGATGGGATAGCTAAACATCAATTATTGATTGATGGACTTCATCCACATAGTATTGTACCTAGCGGACATCACAGTTCATATATGGAATATTTTGCAAGTTTAGATTCTGTCTTATATTTCTGTAATGAAAATAATATTCCTGTAAGAACATTTGGACAATGGACTGATTCTCTATATGTAACTCCAACTAATCCAAATATAAATATAATACCAGATATTAGGGTAGATTTAGATGAAAATGGAATTCCAGATGGATACTATAGTGCGACATATTTAGATTCTACCGATGGTATAATTGAAACTGATAGCCTATGTTTTGCTACGCCTAACAATGGTAATTTTATACTTGCTTACATAGATTATTTAATGGGAATAGAAAAAGGTTGGAATACATTTGGATTATGGGTTAAAGGTGGAACTGGTGATGGTGTTGGAGTTCGTATAAGACAATATAATAATAGTTTTGGTACGGGTCATGTTTATCTAGGTGAAAATTGGTTTTATTTTGATGCTAACTCAACCAGTTGGATAATAAAAACCGAAGCTGTTGAAATTTATGAAAATACATCCTTTATCCACATTTATATTTATGGTTATGATTCTTCTGATGAAGATGTAAAAGTTACGGGAATGCAAATGAAGAAATATGATGAGCCGCTTCCTGTTAATCTTTCATCTTTCTATGCCCTATACTTAGATAGTACACCAACCATTTATTGGACGACACAAACAGAAATTAATAATGCATATTGGAATGTATATCGTGGTTTAAGCAATAGTTTTGAGACAGCTATATTACTTAATGTAGATAATCCAGTCCTAGGTAATGGAGCTACCAACTATCCATCTGATTATGTTTATGTTGATGATGTACCTGTTACTCAAAATCAAACTTACTGGTATTGGATTGAAGATGTCTCATTAAATGGTTCTACGGAAGTTCATGATCCAATAACGCTTACTATTCCTTTAACTGATAATCCTACAATACCTGATATGTATGGATTGTATCAAAATTATCCTAATCCATTTAATCCCCATACTTCAATTAGTTTTAAATTGGAAGAAGAGAATGATGTAGAAGTTGTTATCTACAATATAAAAGGTGAAAAGATCAAAACAATATTCAAAGATCATGTTTATGCTGACCATAATATCATAACTGTATGGGATGGGAATGATACTTCAGGTAAACAAGTTTCATCAGGGATCTATTTCTATAAACTTAAGACAGAGAATCATGAGAAAACTAAAAGGATGATTTTATTGAAGTAGATTCCTACTAATTTTAAAGTTCTGACTGTACTAAAATTATCATCAAATGTCGGTACTCCCCTAAGGTTGGGGCAATCCCTTTATTTTGCTTTTAAAAGCTTTTCTGTTAACAATACAGACTTTCAGAGAACCGATAAATACTAATTAGTGTAAATCTATATCTAAATCGTTTTTCCAGGTATAAATAATGAAAAAAAAGATACTTTTAATAACTGAATATCTAAACCCACCTTATGATGAAGGGATTAAGAAAACAGTTTTTAACTTGTTCAAAGAGTTGGATAAAAAGTATGACCTTTGTGTGATTTGCCGGTATGGCTTTAAAAAAGTAAATATACATATTGTTAATACTAATCCTTTATTTTTTGATAGTGCGATAAAAAAAATCATCAGAGATTTTGAGCCAGAGATATTATTGTATTTACCTTTTGCCTCAATGACTTTTGCTAGTTATTTAAGGCTTTTTGTTTTGAAAAAATATACAAGTAAAATTAAATCAATTATTTTTGCACTTCAACCTAAATCTTTATCTAAATGGCAGGAATCAATTATAAAATTTATTAAGCCGACAGTTGCTCTTACTCCATCACTTCTTTTAAAGGATTTTTGGGATAGATTAAAATTCAATAATAAACTTTTACCTTTATATACAGAACTTAATGATTTTAAACCGATTGGTGACAACTCAACTAAAATTTTATTACGAAAAAAATATAATATCCCACTTGATAAATATGTGATTTCCCATATGGGACATTTGAATGAAGGACGAAACTTAGAATCATTAATTCCTCTACAGAAAGCTGGTTATCAAATCGTAATTGTAGGTAGTAGTTCTACTCCAAAAGATTCATTGGGTTCTGATCAATTGAAACAAAAATTGATGAACACAGGAATTATAATAATAGATAAGTATCTAGAAAAAATCAGTGAAATATATCAACTTTCAGATTTGTATATTTTTCCTGTTATAAATAATTGCAGTTCTATTGGTTTACCTCTTTCAATTTTAGAAGCTCGTGCTTGCGGTATTCCTGTACTTACAACAAAATTTGAGAGTACAAATTTTTTTTTAGGAAATGATTACGGTAATGTTTTCTATTCAAAACCGAGTGATTTTGTATTAGTAGTAAAAAAAATAAATAAGTTCAATTCTGATAGATTGAAAACATCGGTTACTGACATTAATGAGAAATACAATCAGATAATATTTTCTGAAATAGAGAATAGTTGAATGAAAGATTTCACGCTAAATATTTATAAGCAATTACTTCAAATACTTATTTCAAAAAACTATATTTTTTTTACAGTCGAAGAATACTTCAAGCTTTATGTCTCTAAGTCGCCCAATCGCCCATTCATATTAATGCGTCATGATGTTGATCGTAAACCGAATAATTCTTTACGCATGGCAAAACTGGAAAATGAATTAGGTGTAAAAGCTACTTACTATTTTCGAACCATACCTAAAACGTTCAAACCAGAAATAATTAAAGAAATTGCTGAACTCGGGCATGAAATTGGGTATCACTATGAGAACTTATGTGAGATAGGTGATAAGGTAAAGGGGAAAAGTGAAAAGGAAATTTACAAACTTGCACTAGAAGATTTTATTGAGAATTTAGCTATACTTCGTCAGATTGTTCCGATAAAAAATATTGCCATGCATGGCAGACCAACCTCGAAGTGGGATAGTCGTCTACTATGGAATAAGTATAATTATAAAAAATATGGGATCTTATCTGAACCTTATTTTGATATTGATTTTAATAAAGTTTTCTACATTACCGATGCCGGACGTTCCTGGAATAATGAGAGGGTTAATCTACGTGATAAGGTAGAATCTAAATTTAATTTTACTTTCAATCACACCGAAAATATAATTCAAGCACTTAATCAAGATAAGCTTCCTAATAAAATAATGATTAATATTCACCCTGAACATTGGGCTGATTCTCAGACTGAATGGTATAAGATATGGGTAATTCGAAAAGCAAAAAACACAGTCAAAAAATTAATAATTCGAAACAAAATCTGAAATAATGACTAGCAAAAAAACTTTTCTAACTTTTTTATTCTTCGATCTTCTCTTTATAACAATTGCATTTTTTTTCATGATCTATCTTAAACCTTCCAGTCTAAAAACATATCTTCCTCAATACATACAACCATTCCTAGGTTTTGCTTTTGTCTGGTTAGTTGCATCCATTATTGGCGATAAATATAATATTAACAAATTTAATAAACTCATTAACTTATTTTATTCTATCATACGAGTAGATTTTATTGTAGTTAGCATGGTTCTAATTGCTATGTATTTTTTTGGACGTTTTGGATATTCCAGATTAATTGTATTTGGGACAATTCTTCTTTCTAGTATGTTGGAAATTATTTTTGCTGCCTTTTATTTCCTAAGGAAGAAAAATAAGTACGGACTAGATATTCCGATCACATTTTCAATTAAGCCCCGTTATGTTTTTCCGCATATTTCTTATGATGAAGCAGATTTTGCAATACCTGTAAAGTTAAAAAAAGTTAAAGACAGTATTGAACATAAACTTGGCATCAAATACCTGGTAACTCAGCATGATGTTTTTGAATTTTTAAATAGTCAAATTCCCCTTGCTTCTATTTATAAAAAGGATTCTCTTGTTCTTAATACTCACACGTTGTATAATCTGGAAAACATTGAATCAGAATCTCAGGAATTTTTCATGAATCTGCATCGTATCAATGATTTCCGCAGGTTGAACCAGTATTTTATTCAAGTGAATAAGAATTTGAAATTTGGAGCATATTTTGTAGATTGTGTACGTTCAATTCATGTGCGGTACAACTATCTCTTTCATAAATACCCCTATCCTCTCGCAGTCCTTCTTCATATATCAGAATCGTTTTTTCACAGGGTTCTTCCCAAGCTTCCTGTTTTTAAGGTCTTCTATTTTGCATTTACTAAAGGTAGGAACAGAACGCTGTCTAAAGCTGAAACTTTGGGCAGATTGCAATATTGTGGTTTTAAGGTTAAAGCAGTAAAACAAATTGAAGATAAACTATATTTTATCACACGTAAAGTAGGTGTTCCCAGCCATGATACAGATCCTTCTTATGGTCCATTTATTAAAATGAAAAGAATCGGGCAGGATGCTGAAACTATTTTTATCTATAAATTCCGTACAATGCATCCTTATTCTGAGTATTTACAGCAATATATTCATGATGAAAATGAGTTGGAAGCAGGTGGTAAATTTATGGATGATTTCAGGATCACTGGTTGGGGAAAAGTTTTCCGTAAGTTATGGATAGATGAATTACCTCAGCTTCTTAATTGGATACGGGGAGATGTTTCTCTCGTTGGTGTTCGAGCACTCAGTTTTCATTACTTCAGCTTGTATCCGGAAGATATGCAGAAATTACGTGTTCAGTTCAAACCCGGGTTAGTGCCACCTTATTATGCAGATATGCCTTCCAGTTTTGATGAGATCATAGAATCAGAAAGAAAATATCTACTCAAAAGAAAGAAAAGACCCGTCAGCACTCAATTTGAATACTTCTTTAAAGCCTGGTGGAATATTATTGTAAGAGGAGCGAGAAGTAAGTGAGAGAGTTTTCGGAGAAGTGAAAGAAATCAAGAAGTTCCTGACTCTTCGTTAAGAGTAACAGCAAGAAGATCCCTCAGAGTGACGGAAAACATACGTCATCCTGGTAAAGTGTTTATTTGAGGATTAATATATCGTCATCCTGACGAGTCTTGCACGTTGTTCTCCATCCACACACGTCATCCTGCCTGCCTCGTCGAAGCTTAGTAAAAGAAGAATCGTTTTGCTTCGCAAAGCCGATTTATTGTAGACTGGACAAACCTTGCACGTTGCTCTCCATCCACATTCGTCATCCTGACGAGTCTTGCACGTTGTTCTCCATAGGAAGGATAGACAAAGTATATTATAAAGTTCCTGACTCTTCGTTAAGAGTAACAGCAAGAAGATCCCTCAGAGTGACGGAAAACATACGTCATCCTGGTAAAGTGTTTATTTGAGGATTAATATATCGTCATCCTGCCTGCCTTACCTTCGTTCAGAAATAATCAGTTATTGTCATCCAGAGTTTTCCGGCAACTGCAGGAAAGTATCGAAGGATAGAGAATAAATAAAAAATATTATTCTCTTTTTCTACATACTTTTTTTTGCTTACTGCATACTTTTGCGAAAGAAGAATGATTTAATGCTTTATAATCAATATTTCTAATAATTCTAAATAAATAATTCAAATAATAATAAAATAGGAGCAAACACATGCATAATTTGTCACTATCACCAGATGGAACAGAATATAATCTTCCAAGTGAAGAACAGAGTAGAATTGAACGAGAAGAAATTCTCAGAATAACTGAAGAGCAAAGAAAACTTGGACGCAAAATAGTAACCGTACAGGGCTTGGGTTTTGTGGGCTGCGTAATGGCAGTTGTTATTGCTGATGCAGTGGATGAAAATGGTGAACCTATCTATTATGTTCATGGTCATCAAAGATCTTCTAAACGTTCCTTCTGGAAAGTACCAGTTATCAATACTGGGATTCCACCAGTGAGTTCATCAGATAAAGAAGTGCCTGAACTATTTGAAAGATGTGTAAATCAGAAGAAGAATTTTAGAGCGACTTGGCACGACATTGCTTATGAAGTTGCAGATGTGGTTGTGGTTGATATCCAATTGGATGCTACAAAACCGGCTTTTGGTGAAGCTGAAAAAGGTTATTGTGACATAACACATTTTAGAGATGGAATGCGCACTTTAGGGCAGCATATCAAACCAGAATGCCTTGTTTTGGTAGAGACAACTGTTCCTCCTGGAACATGCGAAAAAATAGTTAAACCGATAATTGAAGAAGAATTTGTAAAACGTGGAATTGATATTAATAATAATCCTGCACTTGTTGCTCATTCTTATGAACGAGTTATGCCCGGTGCAAAATATGTGAGTTCAATTCGTGATTTTTGGCGAGTATTCTCTGGAGTTAATGAAGAGAGTAAAAAACTGGCTCGTGAATTTTTGAGTAGTGTATTAAATGTAGAAAATTTTCCTCTAACTGAATTGGATAATACAAATGCTTCCGAGATGGCAAAGGTGATGGAAAATTCCTACCGTGCTACTAATATTGCCTTAACTTTAGAGTGGGCAAGATTTGCAGAAAAAGCTGGAGTTGATATTTTTAAAGTTCGTGATGCCATTCGCAAACGTAAAGGAACTCATGATAATCTGCTTCGACCCAGCCTGGGAGTGGGAGGGTATTGTTTAACCAAAGATCCAGTGTTGGCAAATTGGTCTATGAAAGATGTATTTGAAATTGATGACACACTCTCGATCGCCGTGAATTCTGTGAATGTTAATGATACAATGCCCACCCATACAGTAGATATTATCAAAGAAGAAATCCCTGAATTACGTGATGTAAAAGTAACGGTATTGGGTGTTTCCTATTTGGAAGATGTCGGTGACACAAGACACTCGCCTTCTTTCACTCTTGTGCGGTTACTCAGAGAAAATTGGGCTGAAGTAATTTGTCATGATACATATGTGGAATTTTGGGCAGAATTGGAAACTGAAGAAGTACATAATGATCTTGGGTTAGTTTTGAATGGTGCAGAAGTTGTTATAATGGCAGTCGGACATTCTGATTATAAAAATATAAAACCTACAGATCTTGTAGCGAAATGTGGGACTAAACCACTTATAATCGACTGCTCGAATTTCTTGAGCGATGAAAGAATAAAACAATATAAAGAACTTGGCTGCAAGGTGAAAGGTGTAGGTAAGGGTCATATTGATAATTTGTAGGAAGAAAGCGGGTATTAGGTGGTTTGCGACAATACGACTGGGAGATGATGCGAAAAGGAGAAAAGATGTCCTGGACTTGACTTCACAAGAACAACGTGAGATTGGAGTTAAGAACATTCTAGAAATTAAATTAAACCAATAATCATTAGAGGTATAAAATGAAATTAGCAATAATAGGAACAGGTTACGTCGGTCTAGTCAGCGGTACCTGTTTCGCCGAAATGGGTAACGCTGTTATCTGTGTGGATAACGACAAAAACAAGATCAATGGGTTAAATAATGGGAATATCCCAATCTGGGAACCCGGACTCGAAGAGATGGTTCACCGCAATAAACAAGGTGGGAGATTATCATTTACTACCGATATTAAAGATGCTGTAGAAAAGAGTGATATCTGTTTCATAGCGGTTGGAACTCCACCGGGTGAAGACGGTTCGGCAGATCTTCAGTATGTTCTGGCGGTTGCTAAAGATATTGCTCAATATATGAATGGCTATAAGGTGATCATTGATAAATCAACAGTTCCGGTCGGAACAGCCGAAAAAGTAGCAGCTGTAGTTCAGAAAGTTCTGGGCGAACGTGGAGTAGATCATAAATTTGATGTTGTATCCAATCCTGAGTTCTTAAAAGAGGGAGATGCCATCAATGATTCAATGAAGCCTGACAGGATTGTTGTAGGAACAGATTCGGAAGAGTGTGCAGAACTTATGCGTGAATTATATACACCATTTGCCCGTAGTCATGAAAAGCTTATCATCATGTCTGTTCGCTCGGCTGAAATGACCAAATATACAGCTAATGCTATGCTGGCGACCAAGATTTCTTTTATGAATGATATTGCAAATCTTTGTGAACTTATAGGAGCCGATATTAACGAAGTACGTAGCGGGATCGGATCAGATTCACGGATTGGATATAAATTTATTTATCCTGGTGTAGGTTACGGTGGCAGTTGCTTCCCGAAAGATGTGAAAGCACTCATCAAGATGGCAGAGGGAATTGGAATTAAGACGAGAGTTTTGCAGGCTGTAGAAGATGTGAATGAGGATCAGAAGAGCGTGCTTGTGCATAAAGTAAAAAAGCATTTTGGTGAAGATCTTTCAAAATTCACTTTTGCTATCTGGGGTCTTGCTTTCAAACCAAAAACTGATGATATGCGGGAAGCTCCAGCTATTACAATCATTAATGGTCTTATAGAAGCTGGAGCTGTTGTACAAGCTTATGATCCAGTTGCAATAGATGAAGCAAATCGTATTTTTGGTAAAAATCCCAAAATAAAATATACAGATGGAAATTATGATGCTCTTAGAAATGCAGATGCTTTATTGCTTATAACAGAATGGAATCTGTTTCGTGATCCAGATTTTGATAAGATGAAAAATCTCCTGAAAAACCCAGTTATCTTTGATGGGCGTAATCAATATAATCCCAAAGAATTGAGAGAAAAAGGCTTTATTTACTACGGAATAGGACGGAAATGAACGACTGAGCGGTTTGCGAAAGGGCAATAGGGTGATTATGTTGAAAGGGATGCAGGAAGAATAATAGACTGTGAGATAAGGCGAAAAAGAGAATATGAAGATAAAAACACATAAAGACTTGAAAGTTTATCAATTAGCATTTGAAGCAGCGATGGAAATACTTGAAATTACAAAATCATTTCCAAGAGAAGAACGATATTCCTTAGTTGATCAAATGCGTAGAAGCTCCCGTTCTGTTGCTGCTAATATATCTGAAGCTTTTAGAAAAAGAAGATATGAAAAAGCTTTTATCTCAAAACTCTCTGATTCTGAAGGTGAAGCCGCTGAGACTCAGGTCTGGCTTGATTTTTCACTTTCGTGTAAATATATTGATAAAGAAATTCATGATATGCTTTTTAATAAATATGACCATATTATTGCGATGATTGTAAATATGATAAATCAACCTGGAAAATGGACATTATAATGATTACAACATCACATTATCGCCAAGTCTCCACTTCACCGAGTCACTAAGTCGGATTAATAATCCCGAGAAATTTTGCTACAATAGCTAAATTTATTTTCTACCTACTACATACTCCTTACTCTATACTACTTATTATTTAATTAATCCCAGTACCAGTCGGAATAGTCATCAGGATCCCAGTCATATTTGTAGTTCGTATCATACTCAAATCTTTCTGCACAAAAATATCTGTAAAATCCTTCTTCACTATTTAAGCGATCACGCAAATCAGCAGAACGGTCATAACTCTGCTTCAGGCTGAATCCGTAAAAGGTTGCATACACTTTGTCAGTAACACTGTCCACCAGATCATAAGAACCGGGATCGGTATAGCTGTAACGGTGTATGTAGTTATGATAAACAAAGTAGGGATAACCATTGAAGAAGTAAAAGCCGTTATCGTAAACGAAATAATAACGGATCCAGATACCGCGGTAAATGAATCGTGGAGGAATGGAATAATGATACATAATAGGTTTGTTGTAGAAAACATTTTGAGTGAATTTTTTTTTAGCATATGGTTTATGTTTGGTTTTCTTTATTTTCTGTAATTTGATTTTGTTGATTTTGGTAGTTTTAGGCTGAGTTTGTTTGTTTTTACTGAAAGTAGAAATATTGCGTGGTCTTTTTTTAGTTTTTGCTTGTGTCATTTTTTTCTGGGTATTTTTTTTCTCTTCTTTTTTCTGGATTTCCCGCTTTTCCTGCTGTTCGATCTTTTTATCTTCCTCTTTAATTTTCTCTTCTTCCGTAACGGATTCCTTTTCCTTTTTGACCTTAATCTGCTGGGCAAAGGAATTTACCGAAAAAGTAACAATAATGAGTAGGATGAGTATTAAAGTTCTTTTCATCTTAGCCTCCTTTAAAATGAAATTACTGGGTAAATAAAAAAAATATTTGGAACACATTTTCATCTTATTAATTAACTCTACTCAGTTAATAAGAAGGCTATAAAATATGTCAATATTCTTTTTTAGGCATATCTTATAGTGAGATGGGGAAAATAATCTATCTTCATCCTGCTTGCCAAGCCGAAGCTGGCGAAGGCTGGACGAATCTTTTGCGTTGTTCTCTTAAGGAAGGATATGCTTTAATAAAACAATCACACAGTCTTTCCTTCAACTCTTCGTTAAGAGAAACAGCAAGGATACTCCTCAGAGTGACGGTAGATTAAGTAATAATTATAAAGGAAAACAAATTATGAAAATTCTTATTCCACTGTACAAGAAAAACAATACTTAACTAATAAAATATAAAAAAGGATATACTATAATGAAAATACTAATAACAGGTGCTGCAGGGTTCATTGGGTCACATTTGTGTGAAGCGTTAGTAAAAAAACATGATGTCGTTGGACTCGATAATTTTTGTGATTATTATGACATAAAAATTAAAAGGAACAACTTAAAAGAACTGGCACATTTCGATAACTTTCAAATTATAAAAGCAGATATTCGCAGTAAGGATGAACTGGAAGACATTTTCAGTCATCACAAATTTGATCTTGTCATCCATCTGGCTGCTATGGCTGGAGTACGTCCCTCTATTATTGATCCAGTTCTTTACACCGAGGTTAATATCAATGGAACTGTCAATATGCTGGAGCAGTGTAAGAAACACGGTATTAATAAATTCATCTTTGCTTCTTCTTCTTCTGTTTATGGGAATAATAAGAAGGTTCCATTTACTGAAACTGATTCTGTGGATTTTCCTATTTCTCCATATGCTGCTACAAAAAAAGCTGGAGAACTCATCTGTCATACCTATCATCATCTGGAAAATATTTCAATGGTGATTTTGAGGTTCTTTACAGTTTACGGACCAAGACAAAGGCCGGATCTGGCTATTCATAAATTTGCCCGGAAAATTATAGCTGATGAAGTGATCCCGGTTTTCGGCAATGGCTCTACCAAAAGAGATTATACTTATATTGATGATATTATTGACGGCATCTTAAGATCGGTAGATTTTGTGAACGAAAACTACTGTTATGAGATATTTAATCTAGGAGAAGCGAAAACAATTTCACTTTCCCGGATGATAAAGATAATCGAGAATGCTTTAGGAAAAACTGCACAGAAAGAAATTCTAAAATTACAATCTGGTGATGTAGATCAAACGTTTGCCGATATTTCCAAAGCTAATAGATTGCTTGGATATAATCCAAAAACCAAATTCAAAACAGGTGTTGATAAATTTATAGTTTGGCTAATGAAAAATTAAAAATATAGTTATCTAACCTGCAATTGCGTAGCAGGTGGTATTTGGAGGAAGTTGGTTAAATCTTGCATTTTACTCTCAATCTATAGTCCTTTTAACGTATCATGTACATAGTTCTTTTAAGGAAGAATAGATTAAAAAATTAGAGCAGAATATATTATCAGCCGGAGAAAATTAATTCACCGGCTTTTTTATTTCTTCATTATGATAAAAAAATTGACAGGTTATTATCATACAATTATTTTAGTTATTAAGTTAATGCAAATTCCAATTATTTCTTCTGAAGAAAATCTTTTGAATAAATATGATTAATATATTGTTCTATATTGAATAGAAATGT
This sequence comes from Candidatus Tenebribacter burtonii, assembly GCA_030765625.1. Classification (GTDB taxonomy): domain Bacteria; phylum Cloacimonadota; class Cloacimonadia; order Cloacimonadales; family TCS61; genus Tenebribacter; species Tenebribacter burtonii. The sequence continues at coordinate 2,153 of JAVCCF010000026.1, read as the reverse complement.
TAAAAAATATCAAGTCAGAATAACGACTAGGCATTTTACTATTAAAAATTAAAAAGGAGGAATTATGAGCTTTAGAACACCGAGTATTAATTCAGTTTCCATATCAGGCAATATTGTGCGTGATGCCGAGATCAATCATGTAGGTGATGCTGATACGCCCGTAACAACCATTACGGTAGCACACAATCAACGTTACAAAGCTAAAAATGGAAAATGGCAGGAGAAAGTCTCTTTCATTGATGTGGAAGTATGGGGTGCTCTTGCTGAAAGAGATGCCTATTATAAAAAGGGTATTCCTGTAATTGTTGAAGGAGTCCTAAAAGGAAATCAGTGGAAAGATAAGGAAGGCAAGGGTCACTCGAAAGTTGTAGTTCGTGCAACCAAAATTCATGTGCTGGTCTATCCGGAAAAAGAAGAGAAGGAAAAAGAAGAAGAATAGTCAAAAATTTTATTGTCACTCGGGACTGATGCTTCAGTACTTTTTAGCATCCGGTAATTGCTAAATTGCTTAAGCAATTGTGTTGATGAATAACTTATTAACAAAAATGAATTAGTTACTAAACTTGAACTTGGTAACTATAATTAGAATCAAAAAAGCCATCTGGCAAAATGTCAGATGGCTCTTTTATTATAATGACTTCTTCTTAAAATTTATATCCAATACTGAAATGATGAGTTGCATCAATTGTGTGTGTGTTGAATCCATAATCAATTATAATGTTGTACATGTTAAAACTGGCACCCATCGAGTAACTGGTCGGTTCACTGCGGACTCCACAACGGATAGTTAGCATTTCAATAATTTTTACTTCAGTACCGGCATGAATTTCTGTTTTGGCATTCATGGTTTTCTTAAGTTCTAAAGAGGTGATCACATCTGTATAGGGATGGTAAGAGATTCCCATTGCCATCTTCTGCGGTAAATCGTGGGCATTATCTTCACCAACAGAAGGATTATTCAAATTTGTGATTGTAAATCCGATCTGAGTACGCTGATGCACATTAGCAAGAGCTCCAAGGTTTATACCAAAAGCTGGTTGTTCACCGAAGCCATCAATCGAAAGATGGTACATATTAAGTGTATAGCCGATATCCAGATTCGAATGTATATCGTTGAGGATATTAAATGAGTGTGATAAAGCATAAATTTTCTCACTCATTAGATTCACTTCCTGGAAATCAACATCCATAGACTGCAAGCCAATTCCAACTGTACCAAATTTGTGGGGAAGTTGTATGGAAAGGGAAACTGTATTAAGTATCTGAAAATCATTACCGAATAAACTCGAATATCCGATTATAATATTATTTTCCGCACTTTCCAATCCTGCCGGATTGTAGAAGACCGCATTAGCATCATTACTAATTGAATAGAAAGCACCACCCATTGCTCTGGCTCGCGGGGAAGGTTCATAATCATCGAACATTGCTGATAGATTTATAGTTAACAACACTAAACATAATGCAATTATTATCTTTCTCATCATTCCCCCCCCCTTACTTAAGTGGTGCACCGATTACAATCGGAGCCTTGGCAGTTTTTTTATTGCCTGCTTCGGTATCTATAACTTCTAAGAAACAAATATAAAGTCCAAGTGGTAACAGGTTGTTTTCCTTGTCTCTGCCATCCCAATCATATTGGTTGATCCCTGTTAAATTGGTTATAATATCATTGAAAAGTGTTCTTTCAAGTTTCCCTTCGGCATTGTATATTCTTAAGATCGCTTTATCATTCTGTTCTGCACCAAATTCAATATGGAATTTTTCACCAGAATATGGATTGAATGCTTTGGCTGGAATGTTCAAAACTGCAATATGGGAAACTGCATCATAATAATAAGGATAATATAGAAGTCCCGTATCTTCTTCGGGAAAAGTGAATTCAGTGCCACTAGTATCGGTTGCAGTTATTTCAAATTCCACCATCGTTCCTTCACCTTGAGCTGGAACGTCAGTTTCATAAATATCTTCATTAGCTTCTGTAGGAGTCATTTCTAAAAGGTTAAGATTAATTTCTCTGTTTGTTCTCCAATGCATGATAACATTAGCGAATTCCAGAGGATATGTGAATGTAATATTTACGGGTTCTCCCGGGATTCTTTCGCTGATATCACCGTATGGGTAGATAACGAATTCTCCTTCCCCTAGATGAT
>JAVCCF010000119.1 GCA_030765625.1 Candidatus Tenebribacter burtonii | reverse complement strand
TAATGTGTGTGTCCCCGACCAAAAAGGTCGTGGATATCTACTTTAGATTCAGGAAAAGGTCGTGGATACCCCCGATTTGGGAGTGTATACGAACTTTTTCAAAAATCTTCACTCCTAAGTTGTAAATATTACAAATTAATTAATCAAATCGAAATCGAATTTGGTAATACATTTATTAGCTGTCAAACGAAAAATATGTTCTTAACTTTCCGAATCTTAACAGGTTGAATTCCTTTGGTGGAAGCTTCGGAAAGTTTTCCTAATTCAACAAGTTCAATAAACTAAACTATTTTTTCGGTTCAGGATTGACGATCTTCCCGATGAAGAGGATGGAATTCGTTTCCTTTTCCTTGATCGCAAACACGAAAGGACGATTAACTTTCATAAAAAAGCCGGGTTTGAAAGAAGTCAGTTTCATCTCCACAACCGTCACGGCAGCGGCTTCAGTTCCTTCTTCATTCACATCCACAAATGTCTTGTGTTTTACGTTGCTGATAAAAAGTTTCTGTTTCTTCGTCATTTTGCTGAAATCAGCATCAGCAGTAAAGGCATTCGGCATTCCGAGGATCTTAAGAACATCGTTCATCTCAAGCTCATATTCGATCTTAAATTTGGGAAGAACAAGCGAACCATTTTGTTTGGAAAATCCGGTCAACCATGAATTCCAGTCTTCCAAATTCAGGTTGGAAATAAACTCGTTAATATCTTTCTCTTTTTTGGGAAGGATAACGATCATACTGAAATTTTCTTTGCCGTAAGGAAGTTCAATTGCCTGAAAATCATCATTCTCAAAATAAAGATTTTCATTGGAAGTATTCATCATCTTACATAAAACAGATTTTTCCTCAGCAATGAAAAATTTATCTTCTCTTGTACGTTCCTTATTGAATTCATCAGTCCAGGAACCTTTAAAATAAATCGCATTGATCAGGTACATCATAGCAAGAGCATCGATCTCGTCGATAACTTCTGTGATTTTCCCTTTTGTGTTTTCGCTTACCCAGTTATTGATAATCCCGACTGTTTCCTGGTCGGAAAAATCGATATTCCTGATCTCTGCCTGGAAACAATCCTGGTTAACTTCTTTAAATTTTTTAAGAACATCGACATTTTCCCGGTACCAGATAGAATTTGCAATTTCCATCATCACTTTTGGATCGAGTTCCATCAATTTTTTCATCAGTGCTTTGAAAGATGCGTTGATCTCTGAGTCGGTCAGGTTTCCGAATTCGAGAGTTTTTGCCATCTCCTCTTTTGTCTTTCCATCTGCTCCGTTAAAAGTCATTCCCAGAGCATAAGAAATACTCATCGGTGAAATGAAAATGTTATCGTCTGCCTGCTCTTTGACGATCTCTTTGAATACTTTGAATCCGAATTTATTATTGGATTCGCAGAAAGTATCGAGCGAGACTTCCGATATTTTTTCCGGCTTTTTACTAAACGAAAAAAGATTTGAAAAAAGCAGTATTGCTAATATAATCCCAACTAAAGTTTTTTGTTTCTTGAACATAATATGTCCTCCGTTTTTTTATTTTTTAAATAAATCAATTTTCCAAAATTGATTAAGATCTTATAATATCCTTTTTTAAGCACATCATTCAATATCATCTTTTTCGATAAGTAATTCCATCATTTCAATGACAGGATTAAATCCAAATTTGGTAATACATTTATTAACTGTCAAACGAAAAATAATTCGCATGTATCCACAAGAAATTTGTTCACAACTTTTCGAATCTTAACAGAAACAGGAAACCTTACGAAGCTTTTTCTTCTTAGATAATTCTGCATAAGAGATTCGGAAGGATTAGAATTATCATAACTTTCCGAATCTTATTATAAGTGTTGCCTTCGAGGGAAGCTTCGAAAAGTACCAATCCCCAATCCCAAATCCCAAATCCCTAATTCCTAATTTCTAATTCCTAATCTCTATGTCTCTTCTTGACACAAAATCGTTCAATCACAAAACTATTCCAAAAGGTCGATAGATAGGTTAAATGAATAAAATGTTGAAAATAAAATTAATTGGTTTATGTTTGTTGCTGAGTACTTTTACTTTTGCTCAGAATCTTGATCAGAAAAAGCAGCAACTTGATGATTTGAATAAAAAAATTGATGAAGAAAATAAACTGATACAGGAAGTTGAACAAAAAACACAAAACACAAAGGAAGATATAAGTTCAACTAAATCTAAAAAAAGCAAAGCTGAAAAAAAGATTAAAAGTTTAAAAAAATCTGAAAGTACTGCAAAAGGTAAATTAGATGTAACAATGAATAAACTTGATCTTGCTAATAAAAATCTGATTGATTTGCATAACCTTTGTGAACTTGAATTCAACAAGCTTTGTCTGGCTCATTATCTTAGCAAAATCTATCCTGAAAAAAAAGTGGATACACAACTTTTGAGCTCAATTATTCAGCAGACAACTGCTGAGATCAATACAAGAGTAGATGAAAAAACCGGATTGGAAAAGAAAAAGGAAAAGGGCACAAAAATATATGAAGATCTCATCTGGACCCGTATTGTTACAAATAAGAAAAAGAAAAAATATTCTGGTCAAGTTGCATCATTAAATGAGAAACTTTCTAATTATGAAGAAGAAAAAAAAGCAGCTGATCAACGAGTTAATGAGTTTAAATCGCAAGCTGCAGCTTTAGATGAACTGATCACGAAATTGCAGGCAGATGTTCTTACCGATCATTTTACATTTAAATTTTCAACAGCAAAATTGATCTGGCCGGCAAACGGAACAGTTATAAAACAATATGGTGAGCATAAAAGTGACCAATATAGAGTCAGCTTATTAAATAATGGAATTGATATCGGTCTTGAGATAGGATCGGATATTTTTGCTGTAGATGATGGTGTGATAGCATTTGCCGAATGGTATAACGGTGCAGGAAAACTTATTGTGATCGATCATCAAAACGGTTTTCATACTCTATATTCCCACAATAGTAAACTGTTGGTTTCCAAAGGAGATAAGATCTTTAGAAATCAAGTTATTGCTCTTTCCGGTATGACAGGCTCAGCAGAAGTTCCAAGTGTACATTTCGAGTTAAGGAAACGAGGAACTCCGGTAAATCCGTTAGAGTATTTGGAATAAAGTTACTGGAACAGACCTTTCAGTTTATTTTTAACTCCTCCACCCAGTTTTCCTTTATTAATCTCAACTATTTTATCATTCACTAATTTCAATTGTTCATTCAAAATTTCTTCATATTTATCGATCTCTGCAAGTAATTGCTTATCTTTGCCGGTGATAAACTCTTCTAATTCTGACCGTTTCTTGTTCACCTCTTCATCCACTTTTCCGCGGATTCTCTGTTTTGCCTGCTCCAACTCTTTGCCTAAAGAAGCTTTCAGGTTTTTCACAAGAAGCTCATCCAGATTTGATTTGAGTGAAAAATTCAGATTATCCCTTTCTCCCTTGATCTCAGCGGTAAAGCGAATTTCATTTGTGTTTTGGATAACATCTTGAATAATTTCTTCAAATTTAGTTTTTGCCTTTCCTGTTTCTTCTAGATCAAAAGTCAGGTTCTTTCCTGCAAATCCTATTTTTCCTGCTATTTTATCACCTATTAAATTTAGGTTTGCTTCCATATCCCCGAAGCCATTGTTGATCTTTTGAGGAAATAGTTCAGAATCGGAAAGTTTGACATTTTTTAATGAAAAATTGCTGTATTGAAGAGTAAATGTTTCCTGCGGTTCTTCATGTAAATAGTTCAATTCTCCGTTTGCTGACAGGCTCAAACCTGCTTTTGTTGAACCTCCAACATTAAAATCTGTAGTCTCTCCAATTATATGCTGGTCAGAAACAATATGATGTATGTCACCTGCTAAAATCAGTTTGTCAGGTGTCTGCCCGGAAAGCTTAATCTGTTTAATCCAAAAATCAGGACGGGCATTCTTTGTATAAAAATAAATATCCTGACCTTTTAATCTTGGTGTTCTCTCTTTCTTAGGCTCATCTGATTTAAATTTACCCGCATAGTGTCGTGCAGTAGAAACATAGTTCAGGTAAGTATTCACTTGATTTACAATTTTTTTACCAAAGATTAGTTTGGCGATATTCTGGGTGTTAAAATCAGGAAGTTTTGCTAAAGACAAACCTCGTGTATAGTCTGCCTTGATCCAATTATCCACATCCGAAAGGCTATTCTTCATTAAGCTCAGGTCTGAAGTTAATTCTTGCTTGGTTCCTGTGACCGAATTAGAAAGTGTATTCACGGATTTCTTAATTGTATCCAAAGATTGTAGGGCATTTTGCATAGATTCAACCGTTTTTACTTGTTTCACATCTAATGTTTCAATTTCTGCTTCCAGTTTTTTAGCATCTTTCTCAATTTCTAATCCAGCTAATCTAGTTTGCCAGTCATTGTATTTTTTATTAAGATCTTCTTTTAACGAATCTATACGTTCGGGTGACTGTAAATTAAGTATAGCGAGGACACTATCTACATTCACCTTTTGACTGTAATCCTCAAGGTTAAAAGCTGGTGCTCCTTTTATTTCATTCTCAAGATGTTCCATTGTTTTGGATACGAAATTATCTTTTCGCAAAAGTTTTTCCTTTTTAAAATACCCGTCACTTTCACGTTGGGTACCTGTACGAAGATCGCTTAGTTCAATGTTTTCAATGATAACTTTCTTTGAAAGTAAGGGAAGGAATTCCAAGTCTAGTTCACATTTTCCTGTTTCAATCATATTCTTCATTGTTTGATTTGGGTCTGTAATCTGTAATCGCTTCCACTTCAGATGCATACCGATAAGCGACAGGTCAAGATTATCGAATTCCACCTTTGCACCAACAATGGAACTACCAATCTTCTCTAATCTTTTCTCCAACCAAAGGTCTGAAAAAATGATGGATAGAACAACAATAACTATAGCAATTATTACAAGGGAACCTAGTCCTTTTTTACGTAACATTATTGCCTCCAATCCGCTAATTTTCCATATACAGAATATAATTTTGAACCCTTAATAACCTTTATGATTTTCCATTTTAAAACTATGGGTTCTAGTTTTTCTCTATATGCAACAACCGTTTTTTTCATCATAAAATAAAATGGAACTAAAAGGATTAATGATGTTAAAAAACTTCCCATTACAACTGTATTGTTATACTTTGATAGAGCTAATATTGGAATATTATATAACGTTAACCACAATCCATGCAACATCTTTACATCAACAAGTATAAAATATCCAAAGTTATGGAATAGTGGGTCTATTAAATAAGCTATGAGACTAAAAATTCCAAAACTGAAAATTGACATGGTAATATTTACGTTCAAAATGATGATCAACAAGATAATGATTAGATTGTGTAAACTCCAAAACGGTGTTAATCCTATTATCATTCCAAGTATGAATCCACCTGAAATTTGTCCCGGCGTAGCCGCAGAACTTAGAATTTTAAAGAATTTTGCTAAAAATTGAAATACGAACATTTCTCCTCCTTATTGATGTTTTAATTATTTCTATCTTGTATTATATTAAATTAATAGCAAACAACATTGTTTGATATCATTAATGATATTGTAGTGCAAATCCCCAATTTCATTTATTTCAAAACATGCAAGTTAGTTGAATAATTATGTGTCAAGCACAAAAATGTCTTGCAAAACAAAGCGAGTAAACAATTTTTGCAGTAGAATTATTTAATTTTCGAAAGGGAGATGATCTTAGGCATAAACATAAGGATTATATCAAATGAAAATATTTAACGATACATCAAATATAGATTTTTCTAAAGCACCAACCTTTCTACACTACACAGGAAGCATGTTCGGAATTGGCTGTTCTGCATTCAATAAGGAAGCTATTAACAAAATAAACTCCTTGAAAAATCGGAAAGATAAGAAGAGTTTTATAGTTCTCATTCCAGATATCGATTGGTTAAAAAAATATGATGTGCAAATAACTCCAAAAGTTCGTTGCATTTTACAACAGTATTGGGCTGGAGAATTATCCGTTGTTTTGGAAGTTCCTGATACAAGATTAAAACATATTACCCAAAACGGTAAAGTTGCTTTCAGAATTCCTACCGATGAATTATTGAGAGAATTTATCGAAGAATTTGATGAACCCATAATAAGCACGAGTGTAAATAAATCTGGGGAAAAACCGGTTCAAAATTTGGAAGAGATTTCAACAGGATTTGAAAGTTGGTTCGATTTTGCAATTCTGCTCAATGATGTTCAACAAAGTAATAATTTGCCATCTACAATTATTGAATTCTCAGATGATAAATTGAATTTAATTCGGGAAGGACGTATTCCATTTTCTGAAATAGAACTGAGTTTTCAATCTCCACAAATACTGTTTGTTTGCACCGGCAATACGTGTCGCAGTCCTATTGCAGAATACCTGGCTAAAAAAATAATAGCTGAAAAGAATCTTAAGTTTAGAGTTGCCTCAGCCGGATTTACGGCAGATGGAATGCCGATTTCAGAAAATTCAAATCGTGTTCTATCCTTAAATGGAATCGATGCTTCAGAGCATATTTCATCTTTAATAAATGAAGGAATTCTGAGAAAAAG
>JAVCCF010000036.1 GCA_030765625.1 Candidatus Tenebribacter burtonii | reverse complement strand
CTTCTATCTTCTTGAATTTATCTCTAATGATCAAACAAAAAAAGCACCTCACTTGCATGAGGTTTGGCAAATTTGAAATCATGCCCTTTTATGTCAAATTCTTTGTTACTTATTTTTATATTTTTTTTAAGAAGATGACAGACAATAAACCTAACTGTATAAATACAACAATATAGCAAATTGCAATAAAATTACAGAATCTTCTTATTACTCAAATAAGGCTGTAAAACCTTTGGAATACTAATACTGCCATTTTCATTTTGGTACGTTTCTATAAGTGCGATGAAAGTTCTTGGAGTTGCCAAACCTGAACCATTTAAGGTATGCACAAATTCAACTTTTCCATTTTCATTCCTAAAACGAATAGAAGCACGACGGGCTTGAAAATCTTCAAAATTACTTATTGATGAAACTTCTAGATATTTTTCTGCTCCAGGAGCCCAAACTTCAATATCATAAGTTTTAGCAGAAGCAAAACTAAGATCACCAGTTGCAAGTGTAACAACTCTATAATGTAATCCAAGTGCTTGTAGTATATCCTCAGCATCGTTAACCATCTCTTCTAGTATATTATATGAAATTTCTGGTTTAACAAATCTTACCATTTCCACTTTATTAAATTGATGAATACGCTGCAATCCTTTCGTCTCTTTGCCATATGAACCAGCTTCCCTTCTAAAACAAGGACTATAGGAAATGAACTTCTGTGGGAGTTTTTCATAAGGAAGAATTTCCTTAGCATAAAAATTTGTAACAGAAACTTCTGCAGTTGGAACAAGGAAAAGATCATCCTCATTCACATGGTACATATCATCTTCCAGTTTAGGAAGCTGACCTGTCCCAGTCATTGTCTGCCTATTAACAAGAATAGGTAAACTCACTTCCTCATATGCATGTTTTTTAATATGAAAGTCCAGCATGAAATTAATAAGTGCTCGCTCCAATCGAGCTCCTTTTCCGATATAACCCACAAAACCGCTGCCTGATATTTTTGTAGCACGTTTAATATCTAACAATTTATTTTTTTCTATCAGGTCAAGATGACCTGCAGGATTATAATTAAATTGTTTTTTCTCACCCCATTCTCGAACAAATTTATTATTAGATTCATCTCCAATGGGAACATCCTTATAAGGAATATTAGGAATACCCAGAAGCTTAGTATCCAACTCTTCATTTAGGTTAGATAAATCAGCTAAAACATTTTTTATTTTATTTGAGATCACTTTCATTTGAGCAACGATTTCAGTAGTATCTTTTTTCGCTTTCTTAAGTCCCGGAATTTGTTTGGATACATTATTCTGTTCGGCTCTCATTTTATCAAATTTAAACTGAAGTTCACGTTTCCTTTTATCCAATTCCAATATTTTTTTTAAATCAGTTTTTTCATTCTTATTACTAATTGCCTTTTTAACTAATTCGTAATTCTCACGAATAAATTTCATGTCTAACATATTTTACCTCAAAAAAATTTAGCCCACAGTTTATTATTACCGTGGGCTATAAGATCCATTTTACTATTATCTTATAATTCCACGGCTGTTGCGACCATACTGGAAAATTTGGATACATCAAGTGCAGCACCGCCAATAAGTCCACCATCAATATCAGGTTGAATCAGCAATTCCTTAACATTCTCAGGATTCATACTACCACCATACAGGATAGGTGTATTTCCCGAAACATCTTTGGAATAATTTTCTTCCAACCACTCTCTAATCAACGCATGAATTTCTTGAGCTTGTGCAGGAGTTGCTGTTTTTCCGGTTCCAATAGCCCATACAGGTTCGTAGGCAATAATGACATTATCTTCAATTTTAACATCTTTGAGGCCACCATTTAGTTGCGAAAGAATTATATCTTTAGTAATATTTTGTTCTCTTTGCGTCAATGTCTCTCCAATACAAAAAATTGGAACTATTTCATTTTCATGCAGTTTTTTTAATTTTGCATTTATCACTTCATCTGATTCAGCATAATATTTTCTTCTTTCTGAATGACCAATAATGCAATAAGGAATATCCATTGAATCCAACATAGCAGCAGAAATTTCACCAGTATAAGCTCCATTTGAATTATCATTAACATTCTGAGCGCCAATAAAGAATTTAGAATCATCAGCAATATCAGATGACAATTCCAAATATACAGATGGTGGACAAATAACTACTTCAACAGAATTAAGATTTTTTTCTTCAAGATTATCTGAGAGTTCAAACAGAAAATCTTCGACCTCAGTAAAGAGCATATTCATCTTCCAATTTCCAGCAATGATAATTTTTCTCATTTCTACTCCAATAACTTATTCGGATTTTATACTTTCAATATAACCCATTGCCAACTTTGAATATTTTGGATCTGAAGATATTGTTTGGAAATCATCTATTGCAGCTTCTTTCTCTTCACGATTAAAGTGGATCATAGCACGATAATAAATTGCATCACTATTACCAGGTTTGTTCTTAAGGAAAAGAGAGATTTTTTCTAGTGCTTTATCGTAAGAATTTGCTTCATAATATTTCATTATTAGAGTAAGAACTATATCACTACTATATTTCAAATTAATCGATTTCTCATAGTTCTCAAGAGATTTGGCATTATTTCCCATATCTTCATATAATTTACCAAGATTCTTATAAGTTTTGGCAAGTACGCTTTCATTCGGATTAGTTTTGATGAAATCTTGATATGCAGTTATTGCCTCACCATTCCTATCAAGTTTAAGATATATAATTGCAATTTTCTCGATCACTGTTGCATCTTTCTTTTGTTCATATGCTTTTTGATACCAGATAACTGCATTCTCATAATCTTCGAGATCTGAATAATAAGAAGCTATCTTCTTTTCAACTTTAAAACTTCTTTTAGTAGAATTAAATTCCTTTAATACAACAATTGCTTCATCAATTCTTTTCAGATATTTTTTTAAAATTATTGATTTATAATTAATATATGTATAATTAGTTGGATCAAGTTTGAGTTGTCTATCAATTATTCTGATAGCATCTTCAAACTTTTTCCCTTGATAATAACCATTAAAGGCAAGTTCAAGCCATCTTGCTATTTTCTCATTATCAAGTGGGATATCATCTGTTTTTACTGCTTCTTCGAGTTTAGTAATAGCAGCTTCAAAAGTTTGTGCAGATTCTACGAACTTCTTATCATTATATAATGTTTCACCTTCTACACCTTTTTCATTTGCAATTCTCTCAAGAGACTTATCTGCAAATAAACTAGATATAGTAAGTGCAAGTAATAATACTGTTAGTATTAAGATTTTTTTATACATTTTTTCCTCCATTATTTTAAGCTTCGACATTTTTTTTTATTAATTATTAATGTCAAACAATTCTATTTAGCTAGCTGATCTAACCTCAATTCCTTGGATGATAGAGCCGATGTTCCTGCATGATAAATGTGCTATCAATGTTAATGTAAATCTGTGTTGTATTTATACTTGAGTGACCTAATAGCATCTGTACAACTCTCAAATTAGCACCGGCTTCCAAAAGATGAGTGGCAAAAGAATGCCGGAATGTATGAGGAGATACATGCTTGGAAATTCCAGCTTCCTTGGTTAGTTTATCAATTACTTTCCAAACACCCATTCTGCTTAGTTTATTTCCAAATCTATTGAGAAAAAGAATATCAGTACTTTTATCTTTCCGTAATAATGAACGTGCAGAATTATAATATTCTTTAAGATAATTCAAAGAAACCTGTGCGATTAGAACAACACGCTGTTTACCGCCTTTTCCTAAAACTCTAACTACTTTATCATCCCAATATACATCATGTATTGAAAGATTTATAGTCTCTGAAATTCTAATACCGGTAGCGTACATGAGTTCCAACATTGCTTTGTTGCGCATATCAGTTGGTTTTTCTGTCGGGATGCTATCTAAAAGCTTAAGCATTTGCTTAACACTGAGTACGTCAGGTAATCTTTTAGAAGTTTTTATACTTGGAATATTATTAACATCTGCTGAAATTTCAACTTCTTCCTCAATTAAAAATTTAAGGAATGATCTGATAGAACTTCGTTTTCTGGCAATTGTTGAATTTGTCAGACCAATTTCTTGAAGAGTCACAAAAAAATTAATTATATCCCTATTAGTTATTTTCTCAATATCTCCACTTATTTGTGTAAGCAGATTACAAATATCATTTTCATAACTTTCTATACTATTCCCTGAGAGACCTTTTTCTACTTTAAGATAATACTTGTAATTTTGCAGCAAAGCACGATTATGTTGGGAAAGATCATTTATCATTCTCTTCATCCTCAATAACAGCATCTTCTTTCAATTTTACTTCCTTATCAGGATCAAGTCCTGTATCCTGTTTAAATCTCTGTTTTTTTCTGCTTCTCTTGAATTCATACAATAGATATAATGTTAAAGGTATAGAAACATACCAGAATCGAATTGCAAAAAACATGATAAAATTAAAAAATCTAAAAACCAGTATCAGAATGATTAATGGAATAATATAATTGAGTAAATTTTTCATCAGTTACCCAATATTTTTCGGAATTGTGGAGAAAATATCGATTGTGGATTATCCTGTAAAAAATCTTTGCTATAATTTTTCTTCTCAGCTTTATCTTTCTCTATCTCAGCACGTTTCAATATGGCGTATTCCTGCAAATCTGGTTTTGAATATTCGTGGGAAAATATCTCTTTTGCATAATCAAGTTCACCAAATTGAATAGCCCATTCTCCGGTTAGGAATAATATCTCTTCCAATTTAGATCTTTCATATATAATTTCTAATATGCTAATTGCTTCTTGAGTTTTGAATTGTGATTTTTTCCTAAATGCTCGCAAAAAATCTTCTTTATCTGCATCATTTTGAAGTTGATTCATACTCTGGAAAAGCAACAATGCATCATTAGTCACTTCATCATCTGGGATATTGATGAGAAGCTCACCCAATAAACTATCAGATTCTGCATCATTGGTCATCATCGCTATCAGAAATGAATAATAATACCCTTTCTTAAAAGTATCAGAACCAGAATTTTCATTTTTCAACACATTCATTAATTTCTCTTTAGCCAGATCATTTTTCCCGTCCATGATCAAAAGATGGATAATTTTGTACTCTATCTCACTGACATCATTTTTATTGAATGTAAATTCTTTAGCTTCTTCAAGATACTGGATAATTTCTTTTTGGGAAACGTTCCGCCTTAGATAAATTTCTGCAAGAAGTTCTCTGCACTGTTTGTTTACCCGAGTTTTATATCTATTTTTTTTTGATTTCAGTTCATTATCCTGATATATTTCAAGTAAAATTTCTTCTGCTTTCCCTAGATTATTTTGCTTGATATAAATGTTTACGAGTCTGATCTTAGTTTCAGCATTTTTTATTTTATTAATACTTCTATTTAAAAAAATATTATAAGCTCTTATCGCAATATCCGATCTCCCGTTCTTATTAACATAATCTGCAAACTTTAGAATATTTTCAGTTGGAAGGTATTTATATTCCTTTAATGCTTTTTCGTATTCACCGATCTTTCCCAAACATAGTGAATAGATCTCTTTAATAGCTGGATTTTCACTTTTAACGACTGTATCTTTTATATATCGAATAACAGAAATATCTTCTTCCAACATCGATTTAAACCGACTGAGAACAAAAGCAGAATATGAATCCTTAGTTTCAACTAATTTAATAAATTCTTTCACTGCATTTTTATAATCTTTGAGTGCTTGATAATCATAGGCAAGTTCTCGAACATATAAATTTTCATCAGTAGCAATCTTGCGAGCATTCAGATAAATTCCAATTGCAGTTTCATATTGTCTGTATTGTTCAAAAACTTTGGCAACGGTCTTATAATTTTTTATATTTCCACTTTGTTTATTAAGAAATTTATCACTCCATTTTTTTGCTTCTTTAAATTCTGCTTTATATAACAAGATCATTAATTTAAGGCGAAAATATGAATCTCCCTGCATTTTATTTTTGTAAGTATCTAATAGTTTTTCTGCTTTTTCAATCTTTGATATCTGAATAAAGATGAGAATTAAGTCACTAATGTTATCAATATCATTCGGATTATTATCAAGAATAGTTTCATAAATACTAATTGCTTTTTCATATTGCCTGGAAGATCTGTAGGAATTTGCCTTCCGCTTGAGAATTTCATTCTCATTTGCATCTGCAAAAACACTGCAAGTTATAATAACCAGTGTTATTATAATTATTATTCTTTTTATACCAAACTCCTCTCCGGCAATTGCCGGATTTTTCATTGTTGTAGTGGTTGAATATTGTTCAACCTTTTTCGGACAGATCGATGATCTATCACTACGTTTTCTGTAAGGGCTTGCCAAGGCAAACCCCGACGTTTCTTTAGTCCCCGTAATTAAGGGGAGCTTAAACCCGTCCCCCTTTGTAAGGGGGAATTAAAGGGGGTTTATTCATAATTTAACTCTCTTCTCCCGGCATCCAGCCGTCTGCTTTTTTTTTGAAATATTAAATCTAACATTATCGAATTCATTAACTTCAAAATTACTCATGAGTAATTACATCCTATCAGCTTCTTTAAAAAACTGAAAGTTTTGTAGAGTATCTCGCATCTCTTTTTTTTATTTAAACCCTCCGGCATCCAACCATTTGAAACCTTCTTAAAATACTTACGTCTTACACTATCGTTTCCAGAAAGTTTCTCTTTTGTTTCTTTAGATGCTAATATTACCTGCCAGAGTTTTCTTAACATATCTCTACAATTAGCTAGTTTTTCTAAATTTATTTCACCTTTTCCAAATTTGTCTTTAAACGATTTTCCGTGCAAAATCTCTGATCTGATTTTGTAAATGTCCCGAAATTCATCAAAAGCTTTTTGTCTTTTTTCATTATCTGTTTCAGTTAATATTGCATATGCCCAAGCTAGTTTTTTCTTAATTCCTCTTTCACTCCCATCTGATAATAAAGTTTCGAAAGTAGTCATATACAAAATATAAGCTGAATTCCATGTAATGGTTATACAACCATTTAACATATAAACTATCGCACTTCTTAGTCTTTTACTTTCTTGATATATTTTTAAAAAAGCTGGGTAGATTTCTGCAATATTAAGTATATCTTTTTTTGTAATTTCTTTGGTAAAGTTTTGAATAAAGTTGAATTTATATTCATATCTGTGAAAATTATTTCCATTATATTTATATGGAATTTTTGTCTTTGAAGGTTTAATAATCAATAATGAAAGTTGAAATAAATTAATGTGTAATGATAATTCCTTGAAACTGCAATTCGCACTAACTCTAATCCAATAATCTGTTTTATTCTCAATCTCATCCGACGAAAGAAAATATGAAATCCACTTACTAAAATCTGGTATGTTATTTTTTGTAATGATTTTCAAATTTGAGTTTATTATAAATTCTTTTGATTTCTTAAAATATTTCGATAATTCATATGTAATACAAAAATATTCTAAAGGACAATATACTTTATTCATTTTACCAAGAAATCCTATTTTTTCTTAAATAAACTTGTGCTGCTCTATTTCCCAATCTTGCTGCTTTCTGAATGTATCCAATTCCTTTCTCGTTGTTTCCTTTTACTCGATAAACAAGTCCCAAGTTGTAGTATACATTAGCATCATCAGGATTGATTTCTATGGCTTTTTCAAAGCATTCAATTGCTCTGTTAAAGTTTTCTTTTTTTCCATAAGCATTTCCCATATTGTAGTATGTGTTTGCATTTGAATATAATTCAATAGATTTCTGATAATAAAGAATTGCATTATCATACTCTCCAATTTCAGCAGCATTGTTACCTTTTTGAAACAAATCTTCTGCCGATAACTGGTTGCTGCTTTCATTATAATCTTTTTGTATTTTCAATTTCTCATTCTCATCTTGAGTTTGAGCAAGTTGTTGTTTCAATCTATTAATTTCAGCAAGCGCTTTTTCCGTTCTGCTACGAGATTCTTTAAGTTGTTTTGTTTTTTCTTTGTCTTCAATTACTTTATCGAGTCGTTTAATTACATCGTTTTCATCTGCGGTAATTTCTGCTTTTATGTAATATATTTCTCCATTCCAGTTTTCTTCAATTATTTTAGTTTCGGTAATGCCTGCAGATATTATCTCAATCTGTTTTGCGGTTAATTCTCTTAGTTCACCACTTACTTCAACCTCTTCATTGAGAATTGTAGAATGTACATAAACTCCAATTTCCTGCAAAAGTAATCTTTTAACCTGCTCTAATGAGATTGCACGAGATGTAAGTTTACTGTCAGCTTCACTGGCTTGGTAAGTGTATTCACGTACCCATGTTTTGGCATTTAATAAAATTGTTGAAATTAGGATAATAAAAATAAATAATTTTTTCATAATTTTAATCTCACTTATTTAACCCCTCTCCGGCAACAGCCGGATATCCCCTTATAAAGGGGAGCTTAATCCCTCATTCTGCCCCCCCCCTTATGTGTCGGCTTTTCGTAGAAAAACGATCACTTCTCTTCCACCTTTTCTGGATAAGGGGGAATAAAAGGGGGTTTATTCTTACAATTCTTCTTCACGTTCTTTAACTTTTTGTTTAAGATCAAGATAAACACCTTCTAAATTACACATTATATCAGCATTGGAATATCGAATAATTTTAATTCCAATATTATTCAAATTCAATGTTCTCATCTTATCATATTCAACCTGTTCATTATGATTTTCACCGTCAATTTCAATACCAAGTTTCAATTCTGAACAAAAAAAATCAAGAATATAATCTGATACAGGTTTTTGCCTGAGAAAACGATACCCGAGAAATTTTCTATTACTTAATATTTCATACCAGAATTTAGCTTCAGGTCGGTTCAAATTTTTCCGATTATCTCTTGCTTTGTCTTTTAGATCTTTCCTATAAGGAAGAAAATTATTTTTAGTTTCTGGCATTAACCCCTCTGATCGGCAAGCCGATCTTCTCCCCTTATCAATGGGAGCTATTTCAAATCCCTCTGAAAACTTCGTTTCTTCCTGCATTTCTTATGTTCCCTCTCTTGTGTTTGAAGAGAGGGACAGCAGGGTGAGTTTACTCTTTTCTCAAAGACAGAGCTTTGAGTTATTCATCATACTTCTCGTTCAGCAGTTTAAGATATTCTCTTATCAACTCCTGGTACTCTTGGGGTAGATCTTTATAATCCTCTTGCAGAAGAGCTTTCTTTCTCATTTTGTCAAATTTTAATTTGATTTCTTCCGGTAAATCCCAATCATCAATCTCGCTAATTTCTGCTTTTCTCTTTTTAGAAAACTCTCTTTTATGAATCGATCTCTGAGCATCAAGCAATCTGGATAAAATTCGTTCCTGCTTATCAACCAGCTCTTGATTTAGTTTTCCACGATTTAAATCGTATGCAATAGATTCAAGGTCTTCAATGATCTTATTCAAAGCAGAAGTCTGCTTTTGTGCTTCCGGATTTGATTGGAGCATTCTTTTTAAATTCTCAGCAAGACGTTGTTCATCATTAGCAAGTTTCTGAGCTTGGCTTCGCATATCACCCGTCATCTTTCCATTTTCCGACATTTGCATCATCATCTGCTGAGTCATCATATTCATCATCATCTGCTGCTGACCCATTTGCTGCAAAGCCTGCATCATACTCTGCATTCCACCACCACCACTACCTTGCTGCATATTACTACTTGCCTGCATCAAATCATAAACCATCAAGTTTATCCCTTTTTGTATATCCTGTAGATAGCTTTTTACTTTTGCTGCTTTTGCATCATTTACATATTGGAAAAGTTCACGAAATGATGAAAAAGTAAAATTGGCATCATACATGAATTTCGGACCGATAGTGAGAATTATCATTGGAACTTGATAAAGTTCTTTTATAATAAGATCAATACTTTCGAAAATGGAAATCTCATCAGAAAGGATTAAGAAAGGATCAGAGGAATAAGAACTGGAAGTATTCTCATGATATTGGGAGAATATAAGCAACCGGGCTATAGTCTTTTCCAAGATCTCTGCAACATCCATCATCATACCTGATGACATCATCTGCTGCATTTTCTCTAATTGCATTCTCATTTTCTTCATTTTTTTTGAAGCCTGCTGTTGAGATTCCTGTGCTTCCTGCTTCTGCCCAGCTTCTAAATTTTCCATACTCTCTTCAAGATCAGAGGAAAGACTGTCCTGCTCCATCATTTCCTGCAACTTCTTCATTTCTTCCAGGATCTCTGAATCTTTTTTTTCATCCATCATTTCAGCAGCTTTTTCCATCTGCTCAGTCAGATTATCTAATTTCTCAGAGATTTGCTGCTGTTGTTCCGCCAACTTTTTGTTTGATTCGTTATTCTCTTCAGTTTTTTTATTCAACTCATTTTGCATTTTCTCCATTTCTTCAGCAATTTCAAGTGCTTTTTGAATAGACTGTTCTTTCTTTATGTCTTCTAATAATTTTAAAGTTTGCTCCAATTTTTCAGAGAAATCTTCCATCGAGAATTTAAAATCCTTCATCGCCTTTTTCAACTCGTCAGGATTAACATTCTCTAATCTTTCCTGCATTCTTTTCAATGCTTCTTGTAGCTCATCATTCGAAATTTCTTCCATCAACTCCTGGATCTTTTTCATTTTCTCGATTGTTTCTGGAGATAATGCATTATTATTTTCAAATTTCTTCATCAACTCATCGAAGTCTTCAGCGACCTTCTCTACATCCTCATTCAGATCATCTTGTTTATTCAGCAGTTTCTCAATTTCCTTCTTATCTTCCCAACTTATTTCATCCTTTTTCATCAATTCGCGACGTTTTTCTTCAAACTCTTTCTGAAGTTCTTCAGATTTTTTTAAAGTATTTTCCAGAATATTAGATTTTTCCTTCTCTTTTTTCTCAATCTCTTTATAAATATCTTCAATGGAAGGAAATCTGGCAGTATATTTTTGTGAAAAAACAGTTTGCTTTTGAGGAGAATTATCTGAAATCTCAAACCAATATGTTACTTTATCTCCAGGGATCATAATACTTTTATTAAGATCAAGAACATGATCATGAGTAATTATATTAGAATTTATTGTATTTAAAACTGGAACAATTAATTCATCATCATGATTTATGAAATAGTGCAATTTCATTTCACGCAATCCATAATCATCCGAGGCAAAAGTAGAAAGCGGTAAAAGCATATTTTGTGTAAGAAGAGTATCTCTGCCCGGTGCAGTTATCTTTATCTCAGGTTTTTTATCTAAAATTGCTGTTATCGTCCTTGTTATCTTTCTTGAACTATTCCCCAGAACATCTTCTAATCTAAAATGATAGGTTCCATTATCTTCTACTTTGAATTCACTTCGGAATGATGATCTCCCAAGTCGATCCATCTCTTTATATTCACCATTAGAAAAAAAAATCTCAGCTTGTTCAATTGGATTATTGGCAATAATATCCACTCTAACTTTAGTTCCAACTATAACCTTAATTTTCCCACCGGAATTCTTTTGGATCTCTGGTTTCATTCCTGTATAAGCAGGATATTTATAGCGAATTTGAAGATCCTCAATTATTGGAAGTTCATAAACTTTTATATTGAAAGTATCCGAAACTGCAAATGGAGTTTTTATGAAATACGAAAATGAGAAATCTAGATTATTGAAGGTCTTTCTATAATCTAATAGCTTTTCTTCACGCCATTTTTTTTCAATCTTATAAAAAAACTTATGTTCGACTTCTGGTTCAGGATCAACTACCTTTATTTCCAATTTAGAATTCCGTGTTATCGAAAGATCTCCGGGCAAAACTATTACAAATTCTTTGTGCTGAGCTTGAGGAAGTTCCTTTAATTTGAAAAAATTGTATGTCTGGGTGAAATGCGGTGGATTTAATATGAAAAGCAAACCTGAGAAAAGAATTACAATTATTGTGATAATAAATACTGGCATTAACTTACTAGTATCCGTTTTTATTATCTGAAATTTTGCTTTTTTATCAGCCTTATTAAGAATATGATCTAATATCTCTCCTTTCTCAAGTTCCTTTTTTAATTCAAATGCATTTTGATATGTATCAGCTTTGTCTTGGTTAAATCTATCAAGATATCTTGCTACTTCAAAATGAGACAAAAGTGCTCTATTCGCCTGTAACACAAGATAAATAAAGACAAGAGCCATGAATATTTTAAGACTAATAGCAAAGAGAAACAAGACCCCTTGAGAATTTATTGACGGTGAGTACACCGCAAAAAAAACATTAAAAATAAGTAACAAAAGAAGCATTGCCAGAAGCAAAAATCTAAGACCAATAACTATATTCTGTTTAATTAATATTTCACGTATTTTATTTTCAAAAATTCTCATTTTTATTTAACTATTTCATATTTTATTTCAACTATTATTAAATTCAACTCAACACCTCTTCATATCCTGCTTTACATAACCATTGCGGAAGGTTTCAACCATCAGCAAGGTAATATTGTATACAACAAACCAGTAATACTATATAAAAAGGATAAGTAATAATTTTAGTTTAATAATGCAAGAAAAACATTTGACATAAAATATATAAGTTCTTCTTATTAATTGTTGTTAATTGGTTATTGATAGCACAATAATATTGATATCATTAATTACAACAATCAAATGGAGTTGTAGTATTTTGTCATATTACTTAATAAAGTAGTATGGATTTAAAATTTTGTTATTGTAAATTAGACAGAAAAATATTTTGGGGAAAACTATATGTTTTTAAAAAGTAATCTGAAAGCAGTAATTCCTAAACCATTAAAACAAATTCTTCGTCCATTAAGAAATCATTTGATTAAAAAAAATGTTGCTGCGCTATCTTTTTGGCGAAGTAGAATTAAAATTGATAAAGGAAAATTCAGTAACACTCATTATGAAAGGTTAATACTAACAATGGCGGAAGAACCTAATAACAACTTTTTACATGGAAAAATTGTTGCTGATTTTGGCTGTGGTCCTCGCGGTAGTTTAGTTTGGGCTAGCTCAGCACTCTTACGAATTGGTATTGATGTACTCGCAGATCGTTATGCTGAAGAATTCACGGATAACATCACTTCACATGGAATGATATATTTAAAATCTACTGAAAAAGTGATTCCTTTACCAACCGACTTTGTGGACATAATATTCACTCTCAATGCTATAGATCATGTTGATAATTTTTCAGTAATGTGTAATGAAATAATGAGAGTATTAAAACCCGGAGGACAATTTATTGGCAGTTTTAATTTGGAAGAACCTGCTTCATCAAGCGAATCTCAGCAACTTAACGAGGAAATCATTAAAGAAAATTTATTAAACAATATGGAAATTCAATCTTATAGAATAACTGATCAAGGACCCATTGGTAATTTTTATGCACCTTTTTTCGATGGGAAGCTGTCCTATAAACAGGGACAAAAAGGTATCCTTTGGGTTCGGGCAAAGAAAAAAACCATTTAACAAGCAATCCAAACTTCAGCTTTGATGCAATAAATCTAAATATCTGTGGTTTACTTCTTATACTTCGGTTCCCACTCTAATTCCGGTTTTTCGTAGCTAAGATTCCAAAGATATTTTTCAATTTTTTCTTTCAAGCTTTTATCGATCTCTTTTTTCACAGGATAAACTTTTGCATTCACAATTCTATCCACAATATTTATGGTAGCTTTTATTGTATTTTTCAATCCGTTATTAGAGATAAATCTTGGATGATCATCGGGAGTATGAATACCATTGCTACCTTTGCCACCAGCTCTAAATACATTCACAGAAGGAATTTCATAAGGTGTGAACGGCATACAATCACTGCTGAAAATATCGAGTTTACTATTAAAAACCATCCCGACCTCTTTGGTAATCCCATCAAGATAACCAAGTAATTCTTTACTGCCAATAACATTCAGATGATCTGTCCCGATATCATCTCCGGCAACATCTACATTCACTACAAAATTCACTCTTTGTTTCAATTCCTCTAGATGATCTTTTACATATGCTTGACTTCCTAATAGTCCCAACTCTTCACCTGAAAAGAAAATAATGCGCAAGTCACGTAGTGGAGTATGTTTGGAAAAATATTCTGCGACTTTGAGAAGTGTAACCGAGCCTCCTGCATTATCGGAAGCTCCCGGACTACGGGAAACAGAATCGTAATGCCCAAAAACTAAAGTAAGATTTTCATCGTATCCTTTCCCCTGAATATCCACAACAATATTTTGTGCAGTTCTTTCTTCTACCTGTTGTTTAATTTCAATTTTAATATGTTTACCCGTTTTTTTTATCAATTTGATAGCATCTTCATGAGTTACATTAACAGAATGTACATAACCTTCTTTATATGTTTTTTGATGGTGTGATGAACTATTCGCTTTCTTATTTGGTGCACCAATTCCAATATAAGCTTTCACTTTGCTTTTAACTAATTCCAATGCTAATTTACGCGAAAATCCATAACTCATTATAATCTTATCTTTAAATGCTCCTTTATTATAGATCACAATATCAGAATTATCCAGAAAGACCAGCTCGCCTTCAATAGTTGCATTTTCGTTTAGCCCATGCGGATGAGCAAAATACTCTTTTCCGTCAGCTATTATCTTTGCTGAACCTGTATCGAATGAAGTAATTTTAAACAATTCAAATTTTTGGTTTAATCCCAACTCACTTATGTAATTGCACAGTATTTTAGCAGCTTTTCTTTCATTCTCACTTCCTGCAAGTCTTTCAAATCCGATCTCTTTTACTACTTTGTATGGATTGATCATTTTCTCCTCCAATTATTTATAATATTTTTTCTATCATTCTGCCTGCGAAGCCGAAGCTTTGCGAAGACTCGACGAATCTTTCACGTTGCTCTCCGGAAGAATCTCTACTCAAAGTAAGATGAAAGCCGTAAGTTTTTCCATGAGTTTCTTCGTATGTTAGGCTACAAGAAACCTCGGGATGACAACTATTTATAATATTTCCTATAATCATACTTCACATCTGTTTCATCTCCCTGATTCAAGTTTTTCTTGTATAAAATCTTTCTAAGTTCATTCATCCATTGAGTTTTATTTCCTCTATATCTATTCACTGCAATTTGTGTTCTTCTGATATTGGAGGTAAATAAACGTGATACTGCAATATCTCCCCGCAAGTATGGAATTAAATTTCCTAAATTTTCTATATGATCCCTGATAGTATAAGGTGGGATATTTTTCATTTCAGCTAATGTCGTATTTTTATAAATAACCAGATTATGAAATTTTATTTGTTTGATATATTTATTGTACGACACCCATTTAACAGTCTCCAGCATTTCATTATAGGTTTCATTTGGGATGCCAAGGATTAGATGCACGCCAACTGTTAAACCTGCTTCACCACACATGTTTATTGCTTTTTCAACTTGCTGGAACGTATGTCCACGGTTTAAGAATTCCAAACTGCTATTATGAATTGACTGCAAACCAATTTCAATTGTAACAGATTGCTGGTAAGAAGTTAACAGTGATACTACATCTGCATTAATATAATCAGGGCGTGTAGAAACGACTAACCCGACAACTTCGGGATGAGAAAGGGCTTGATCGAATTTTTGCTTTAAGAAATTGATACTTCCATACGTAGAAGTTTCATCTTGAAAATAGGCAAGCAATTTAACATCTCCACAAGCTTTCTTAATTCTGGGAATTGCATCTTTGAATTGTTCTTCAATAGAAAGATCCTGAGATTGATATTCACCAGTAAAAGTTTGCGGATTACAAAAAATACAGCCTCCATTATTTGTACGATGAGGACATATTTTTCCAGTGCTTAATCCAACTCTGAAGATCTTCTTTCCAAATTTATTCAGTAGATATGCTGAATATGTGAAAATCCTGTATTCAAGTCTTTCTTCCATTTTTTTCATTTTCTCTTCTTAAAAATTTTTTATTGAACTAATTTTACTTCTCATGTTTTTCAGGGATTGGAATTCCCTCTCTAATGCAAAGTTCTTCTAATCTATTGAATGACCAGGTTGCATTATAATTAAAGAAATATCCAAAAGGTTGTTGAAGAAGTTCAATTAAAGCCAATGTCTCTTTATCGTATTTTAGAATGACGACTGATTTAACACTCTTGAGATCCTGCTCAGAAAGCTTTAAGGGCATAAAAACCATAGCATTTCCCAATTTGACCATGATATTACCCAGTCCGTCGTTTAAGATCTTCTTCCTGGCTCTATTAACTTCTCTCTCCCCAACCTCATAAAGAACATTTAAATATTTCTCAAACAGAATATATTCATTTAACATAAACCCTATTTCATGATCTTGAAATGCATTCCAAAATTCAATTGGATGCTCAATACAAATAAATCTTCCTAACATAAATGATCCTGCATTAAAACCCTGTAGATTTTTCGCTAAACAAGATTTTAATGCACGTTTAAAAAATTCTACTTTTCTATCTGTAGTGAGTAATCCATATATTTTATTCTGATCCTGATGTGAGCCAAGTTCACTTACTAAGATTTTATCAACATAATAATCAATGTTTGAATCGAACCATGTATTTACAATTTTCTGAGCTTTTTCTGGTCTTTTTTGCAAATCATTTCTAATCAGCTTGATCAAGTCATCAAGTTCTGAAATTTGATCTAACTCTAAATTTTCTACAACTTTATCATATACTTTAAAAGCTTTTGACATGTTAATGAAAACATTCTCTTCCTTAGGTTTCATTTTGAGTTTTTCACCTT
>JAVCCF010000051.1 GCA_030765625.1 Candidatus Tenebribacter burtonii | reverse complement strand
GCTCCACCTGTTTTACTGAGGTAAAGCGTAATAGCTGCTGTAAGTGTGGTCTTCCCATGATCTACGTGACCAATTGTTCCAACGTTTACGTGAGGTTTGCTTCTCACAAATTTCTCTTTAGCCATTTCTCCCTCCTTGGCAATTTTTTGTTTATCTTTTTTAATGTTTTCTGGTGCTCATGAACGGACTCGAACCGTTGACCTCATCCTTACCAAGGATGCGCTCTACCGCCTGAGCTACATGAGCTGTTAAAATGGAGCGGGAGACGAGGCTCGAACTCGCTACCCTTAGCTTGGAAGGCTAATGCTCTACCAAATGAGCTACTCCCGCTTTTTTGTAAATTGTAAAAAATGGTGGAGGGGGGAGGATTTGAACCTCCGAAGGCATCCACCGACAGATTTACAGTCTGTTCCCTTTGACCACTCGGGAACCCCTCCAATTTATGGTGCCGACAGTAGGAATCGAACCCACAACCGCTCGATTACAAGTCGAGTGCTCTACCGTTGAGCCATGTCGGCAATCTGATGTCGAAACAGAGGATTTTTAGGACAATTCACTGTCAACAAATTTCACTTTTATGTTTATAAAAAGATCAAATACAACCGAATAAACAAAAAATTTTCTTTGACTATATGTGTCAAATCTTTTTCTGTATATTTAAATAAAAAAATAATGGGAATAAAAACAATTTAATTTCAATAGTTAATAAATGCTGAAAAACGCTAGAAATAAGAACTTAGAATAAAATAATACAACAAGATTTTAGTACTATAGATTTCTCAATTATTAATGCTCCAATTTGTTCCTTTTGGTGTGTCTTTCAGGATAATTCCAATCTCTTTCAGATCTTTACGGATAGCATCGGCAATTTCCCAATTTTTCTCTTTTTTTAAGAGATTACGAATATTAATGATAAGCTCTATTAATTCACCGGAAATATCACTAAGATCATTACTAAGTTTATTATCCAGATCTTGGAAGAATCCCAACACATTGCCAAATTCAACCAGCAAGTGAGAATAAATTTTCTTTCTATATAATGGTTCATCATTATTTTTAACAACACTAGCTATTTCAAATAATAAAGCAATAACTTGTGCAGTATTAAAGTCATTATTCATAAATTGTAAAAATAAATCTCTATTAGCCTTTCTTTCATTATCAGGATCATTAAGTTTTTCGTCTTTAAAAGAAAGATAATCAACACTTTTTAAACAATTATAAAAATTCTTAACAGCTTGACTGGATTCTTTAATGATATTTTCATTAAAATCTATTGGATTTCTATAATGCTTGGAAAGAAAGAAAAAACGGATTGCTTCGGCATCATATTTCTTAAGAATATCCCGCGCTGTGAAAAAATTATTTAAACTTTTAGACATCTTTTCACCTTCGATATTAAGATATCCATTATGCATCCAATAATTTGCCAATTTCTGATTTTTAGATGCTTCAGCCTGTGCTATTTCATTCTCATGATGAGGAAAAATTAAATCAATCCCGCCACCATGGATATCAAAAGTCCCACCGAGTAATTTGCGGGACATTACCACACATTCAGTATGCCAACCGGGACGTCCTTTACCCCAAGGACTTGCCCATTTTGGCTCACCCTGTTTTGCTCTTTTCCAGAGTGTAAAATCAGCGGGATGCTTTTTTTGCTTATTAGCTTCTACACGAGCTCCAGCCTGCAGATCTTCCAATTTTTTACCGGAGAGTTTACCGTATCCCGTAAATTTTGAAACAGAAAAATAGACATCACCATTTACTTCGTAAGCAAACTTCTTCTCCACAAGTTCTTTAATAAGCTTGATCATATCATTGATGTATTCAGTAGCTTTAGGATGATGATCAGCTGGATTTATTTCTAATGCATTACAGTCATCAAAAAAAGCTTTAGTATATTTTTCTGCGATTTGTGATACAGGGATTTTCTCTTCAATTGAACGATTGATAAGTTTATCATCGATATCAGTAATATTCCGTACAAAAGTTACTTTATTACCAATATATTCAAAGAAATTTTTTACGACATCGAAAAAAATAAGAGGTCTTGCATTTCCAATATGAAAATAATTATATACAGTAGGACCGCAAACGTACATTCTTACTTTATTTGTCTCTATAGGGATAAATTCTTCTTTTTTATTTGTTAGTGTATTATAAATTTTCATTACAAACTCCGTTCAATATATTATGCTTGCAAATTTTCATTTGTCAAAACAGTTATCACACTGCTTCCGTAATTTTTATTATAAGTGGTCATTACATTCCATTTTTCTAATAATTTTTCTCTGGGAGAATGCTCAATCACAATGTGTCCATTTTGGCTTAGCAGTAAATTATCAATAATTTTTTCAATTGTAAAATTCACTAAATCTTTATCATATGGAGGGTCTATAAAGATCAAATCGAATTTTTTATCTATACTATTAAGAAAAGCACTCACTTTCTTCTTGTGAATTTTGCAATCGAAAGTGCATTTTAATTTCTCGATATTGTGTTTCATAGTTTTTATGGATTTATCAGAGAAGTCGACAAAATCCACAAAATCAGCATTTCTGCTCAGTGCTTCAAAACCGAGAGAGCCACTTCCTGCATAGAGATCAAGAACGTTTTTACCGTTACAAGATGAGATAACTGAGAAGATGACTTCCTTTATGTAATCTGTTGTTGGACGAGCTGTTTTACCTGGAACAGTAAACAGATTTGCTTTCTTGAATTTTCCTGTTATAATTCTCATTTGCGAACCTTACTAGAATAGGAAAACTGTATTTCCAATTGCTTAGGTTTCATTTCAAAATGAGGGCAACCAAGCAGGTGTACTTCTGCTGATTGCTTACATTTATGAGTGCACTTAATGCACAATTTATTTATCTCTTTAATCTCTTTCGACATTCTCTGAAACTTTTAGTAATTCTATCACATAATCTAAGTCAGATAGTTTTATTTCTGCGAGAGATGTATCTGATCCAACATTTTCTTTAAGGATTTTTTCTACAGTATCTGGCTTTAAATGGGAAAGCTGTATTAATAAATTTAGTATTTTATTTTCACTATTATTTACTGGTTGATCAATTTCTTCTAGAGAAATATCATCTTCTAATGTATCATTTATAGTAATTTCTTCTTCTTTTACTTTGGCAAATTCCTCCGGATATGTTTCTTCATTTTTCAGTTCGATTTGTGATTCTTTGTATGCTTTATAGCGTTTGTGGGGTAGAATATTAAATATTTTTCTTTCTTCTTTGGTAAAGATCTGATCAATTATTGAAGAGTAATCAAGAGAATCTTCATCGAATATATTATCTTTCAATTCTTCAATTTTATTTTGCAATTCTTCCGTTGGATTTTCTTTAAAAAGAATTTTATAGATCATCAATGCATCGATATATTGATTCTGATTTTCATACAATTCAGCTAATGTGATGGTTAGTGTAGCCTTATCCATCATAATCATTCTCCCAGCGTTATTTGATTTTTCATTTTTTCCAACGTCTTTTCGCCGATTCCCTTGATTTGCAAGAGATCTTCTTTCTTCTCAAATCTTCCGATCTTTTCTCTAAATGCAATAATTTTCTCTGCTTTTGAAGGACCAATACCAGTAATTTTTGTCAATTCGTTTTTTCCTGCAGTGTTGATATTTATTTTATTTGGAATGGAATTGATAGCTTTTCTCACAGGAATAACAGTAGTTGTAGAATCCTCAAATCCCAAGTCTATGAAGTACTTCTCGATTTTATCAAATGTCTTCTTACCAATGCCTTTAATGTTCATTAATTCTGTTTTAGTTTGAAAACCATTTTCTTCTTTATATCGTAAGATATCTTCTGCTTTTTTTTCTCCGATTCCAGGTATAGTTATCAGTTCTTCTTTTGTAATATTTTGTAAATCGTATTGCAGTTGGTAATCTTTTTGGAAGTTTAGACTATCAGCTAAATTTACCCCTTCTTCAGCGATTAGTCCTGTATACTTCGTCACTAAACCGGTAAAGGCAAAGAAAACTATGAACAGTAGAAGTTTCTGTTCATTTGATGTGAGAAGGTTATTCAGTTTTTTCATTTTTCCTGATAGATTAAATTTACCATAGTTTGCCCTACAACATCCAGGGAATTAGGGGAACACTTATCTGGAGTATCTTCCAAAGTATGCCAGGAGGGATACTCAAAATCGATAATATCTATTGCATTAAAGCCTGCAGCAATAAGCGGATAATGGTCATCATATATCCGGTTTGTTATTCTGGGGTTGAACTCATTATATCCAAGTTGTTTTGCAATTTCCCAAACTTCCTTAACCAGATTTGGAGAGTTATGATACGAATAATATTCCATATTTATAGAAAGATCTGTATCGCCGATCATATCTATAACAATTGCTTTCTCAGGTTTTGGTCTTGAATAATTATCTGCAAAGTAAGAAGAACCTAAACACCAAGTTTCATTTTCTCTGTAAGAGCCCATATCTTCCAGATCAAAAAAGACCATATCTATGCCAAACTGCTGAGGTTGTTGTGTAAAAATAATTTCTGCCAGCTCAAGCAAGACCGCAACACCGCTTGCTCCATCATTTGCTCCTGGAATTGGGGTATTATGAAGCGAAATATCTTCTTCCTTATCAGCCCATGGGCGGGTATCGTAATGTGCACCAAGAAGAATTCGTCGGCTCATTTGAGGATAGAAACTTGCTATAATATTCACGCCATCAATTTCTTCTCCGTTAATAATCTCTGTAAATTTTTGCAATTCAATTTCTGCATTACATTTAGTTAATTCATTAATGATATAATCTCTGCAAAGTTCAATACCATCCGAACCAGGATTCCTTACACCAAGATCACACTGCTTTTCCAAATGTTTAAATGCATTGTTGGCATCGAATTTTGGGTAGTTATCTGCACAAGAAGATATTGCCAATAATAAAAATAAGAAAAAAATTAATTTGTTCATATTACCTTCCTAAACTTCTGATTATACAAAAAAAAGGAGTACAACAATCTGTCAATTTTGTTTTAATAAGTTGATGAATTTTGTATAAAGTTATTAACTGCAGTTTACTCAGATAGACACAGATAATAAAATTTAAAGATCAGATATAAGTTTTCTTTTACTTATAGGAATCTCAGTGTTTATTTTTTTTGTTCTCAACTCAAGTCTTTGTCAGGCAAAGCTTAAAGATTTTTGAATTCTTAAGTCAAATCCAATTGCAGAGATATAATAGTTACTTTTTTTGTTAGTTTTAGTTCGTTGTTAACTCTTTTTTTATAAATGGCCGAGAGGGCAGGAATCGAACCTGCCGTAGACAGTTTTAGCTGCCTATTACTGGTTTTGAAGACCAGTTGGAACACCAGTTCCGTCCTCTCTCTAACTTGGAACAAACAATTTATCACTTTTTTTTATGTAAAGATTTTTTTGATTCACTAGAAAAATTAACTAATGTATTCTTGACGGAATTTTAACAAAACAAATTTTAATAATTGAGAATTTTTATAAGAAGGTATAATGAAAACAAAACACCTGATAATGGGAACTGCTGGACACGTTGATCACGGCAAGACAGCTTTGATTAAAGCACTTACGGGTTACGATTGTGATACACACAAACAAGAAAAAGAACGTGGAATTACAATAAATCTGGGCTTTTCACATATAGATCTTCCAAATGGAAATAGTGTGGGAATTGTGGATGTACCCGGGCACGCAGATTTTATTAAAACAATGGTTGCAGGAGCATGTGGAATAGATTTCGTGCTTATAGTTATCGCTGCTGATGAAGGGATTATGCCGCAAACGAAAGAACATCTCGAGATCATGAAGACTCTTGGAATCACAAATGGAATAATTGTTCTAAATAAAATTGATCTGGTAGATGAAGAACTTTTAGAACTTGCAACTGAAGAGTTAAAAGATTTTGTAAAAGATTCATTTTTGTATAATGCTCCAATAATTCAAGTTTCTTCCCAAACAAAACATGGAATCGAGGAACTTATCAATGAAATATCAATTATTGTTGATGCAATTCCACAAAGGAAAACGGAAGGTCTTTTCCGCATGTATATTGATCGTATATTTACCCAGAAAGGTTTTGGTACAATTGTGAATGGTTCTATAATTTCAGGAACGATCACGAAAAATGAACTAGTATTTCTACTTCCAAATGAGAAGGAATTGAGAATTAGAAGGTTGGAGCATCATGGCAAGGAAGTGAATCAAGTTAGTGCAGGAGATCGTGCTTCTTTTAATCTGGTTGGCTTTAAACAAAAAGAGTTTAAGCATGGGATGGTGCTATCGAACAAAAAGATAAAATCAACTCAACTTATTGATATCAAACTAAATATATATGAAAATGATGTTACTTTAGAATTGTGGAATCAGGTGATCTTTTTATTAGGTACCAACAGAATTATGGCGCGGATCCACTTGTTGGATAGAGATCATTTAAAAAGTGGAGAAAACTGTTTAGCGCAAGTGTACCTACCACATCCGATCATTACACAATATAACGATAAATTTATAATCCGGAATTCATCAGGAAATCTTACTCTGGGTGGAGGTTATGTGGTAGACCCGTATCCTTTGCATCATCGTCGCAGAAGAGAAACACAAATTGAGATCGTGAAGAAAATTGCCAGTGGAGAACTTGAAGAAATGGTAGCTGCAGAGGTACGGAAATCCGCACTGCCATTATCACAGAAAACAATAGCTGATTACCTTGATGTGAATCCTGATGAACTAATAGAAGTGATATTCCAAAAATTACCTGGAGATATTGTTTTCTACCAATCTAGAGATGAAATAATCTTATTGAAAAAAAAGATGAACACAGTTTACCAAAATAAGATACTTAGTGGACTAAAGGATTTTCATATTATGAATCCTTTAAAAAATAGCGGAAAAACTTTTAAGGAATTAATGGGGATTTTTGGAGAAGATCAAAACGGAGAAACAAAAATCACACTAACTCAGATTTTATATAATTTAGAGGAGAGAGCAAAACTCAGGAAAGAAGGAAAAACCTGGGTTCTAATTTCTCATGAAGTTAACTTGAACAATGAAATAAAAGCGATGATTAAAAAAGCAGATGATTTGATACGATCGAAAGGCAACATTGCTGTTGATCCATCTGAATTAATTGATTTTGCAAATGATGAAAATATATCAAAAAAACGGATGGGACAGATAATCTCCTATCTAATTGATAATGGGGATATTTATTTCCTCCAGCAAAAATATCTTCATTTTGATCTTGTTGAAAAGGCAAAGAAAATATTGCTTGAACAACTTACAAAATCAACCGAGGGTATTAAAGTTTCGCAATTGAGAGACCTTCTGATTACGAACCGCGGGACTGCGATGATCTTGCTGGAATTTTTTGATAGTGAAAATATTACTCTACGGAAAGGTAATTTTAGATTCTTTACGAAAAAATATAAAAATATTATATTTAATAAATTGTAAGATTTGAGTTAATAATCCGCAGGAGAATTGACTTAAAGATTACGGTTAATATAATCAATTCATTCTTAACTCAATTCCTCAGCAAGCTGAGTTATTAAGTCAAGTCTGAAAGTTAACTGTTGCGACTTGACACCGAAACCTGATTTTCTAAAGTAAAATGACAAACCTATGCTATGTGTCCCTAGTTGCGACTTGACACCGAAACCTGATTTTCTAAAGTTATTTCTGTAAACATCACTTATCCCATCTAGTTGCGACTTGACACCGAAACCTGATTTTCTAAAGTGTTGTAGGGTTAGATAAGCCTGAGCGTGTTGTTGCGACTTGACACCGAAACCTGATTTTCTAAAGTTAAGGGATATAATGATAGGCACGCTGTGCTGTTGCGACTTGACACCGAAACCTGATTTTCTAAAGTGTTGTTGCTACTTGGCTTGATTCTGGTGCTGTTGCGACTTGACACCGAAACCTGATTTTCTAAAGTC
>JAVCCF010000144.1 GCA_030765625.1 Candidatus Tenebribacter burtonii | reverse complement strand
GAGATAAGAATTTGGAAGGAAAACCGGACATTCAGGAGTCCAGTAGATTGCATTCATATAAACACTGCAATAGGGAAGATACTGTTCTAATCGTGATTTGTAAGCTGAATTATTTCTGAAATAATCTGTTAACTCAAATTTGCCACCATCTTTTCTCTCGACTAAATGTTCTTCATGAAAAATTGATAGATATATCTTATTATTCAGGTAATTATCAGCTTGGTCTTTAAGTTGGTCTGGGGATATCTCTACAATTGGTAATGCAGTTAGTATTCTCTGACATCCCTGAAAAACATGACCATATCCTAAAAGGAAAATATTAAATGGTGTGATCTCAGCCGGAAGGCCATTTTTTTCAATTTCCTTTCCAACCAGGCTGATTTGATTAATTGCGTCTTGAACTGATTTATACTGATGAGAAAGTTTGATCTTTAAAAAAGGTGTTTCTATTTTATACTGTTGTTTCAGCCTTTGTCCTAATCCATGAAGTGTATCTACCATACCGGCATAGCCAGCAAATTTGCCAAAGAAAACCAGTCTTCTGTTTTTATCATCTTCGATCTTTTCATAATCCAGAAGTGTTATCTTATCATCTAATATTTTTTGCAAGAGCGGCATATTATAATCTTGCCCTTTAATAGTATGAGAGAAGAAAAGATGTGGTTTACCAGGGATCAAACAAGTGATTGGAATTTCTTTAACTCCAATAATAAAATCGCATTTTGAAAGGTCATCTGATAATTTTGCACCGGCATAAATATATTCTTTATTTTTATATACTCTGATCTCAGATGGTTGAGCAATTACCTCAAATCCTTTTTGAATCAGCTCTTTAACAGCTTGTGGATTTAGAGGAACTCGGCATTCCCATTTATTTTTTGTTTCTTTTACAATTCCTAATGTTTTCAATGTACCTCCAATTTAAAAAAACATATACTGAATTTTAGTAATTAAAATCTAGTCTATTTTTCAAATTATATTAATTATAGAATTAATCATTTACCAACTCTAATTAGCACAAAACGTTCCCAAGAAGAACTTGGGAACGAGTTATACCATCTTAAATATTCATAATTCTGTTAGAATCAATAAAATCTTTCAATGATCTTAATATTAAGATTATCCAGTTCTTTCAAGACAGGATTATAGATGTTAGGTAAAATCGGCATATAAACACCCTGCACTGTAATTTTTCCTTGAAAGATCATGTGAACAGCAATTGCAGCAGGAAGTGAAACGGTTCTTGCCATCGATGTATCACCATTTGGAATTCCGTAATCTATCATTGTAGATGTGATTTTTTGAGTTTTATTTGGATATTCTGCTATGAATTGATGATGAAGAACAAGTAAGTCACGTTCACCTTTTTCGTAAGGCATTTTTTCAAGCATAATTGCAGTGAGCACATCAACAGCACCACCTTTTGTTATTGGAATCGGAGTCTCATCAAAGAAACCGAGCCATTCAAATTTTTTCAGAATAACGCTTTCTGCGGGAAGATTATATTTTTCCATCAAAAGTGTTTTAAGACATTTATCCTTATCGGTTTTAAACATTTTGGTAAGAATAAATTCTTTCACTGTTCCGCTCAGATTGTCAAAGATTTCTTCCTCTTTATAAAATCCCATTTGGGACATAATATACCAAGTGTTGCAATGGCTTATGTTCCTGAAAGTTCCACGATACATTGTCTTCACATCTTTTAAATTATAGAGATCAATATAATCGAGAGAATTACGGTTTGGATATGCCTCAAATGTTCCTGCATCTTCCACATCAACGAACCAGTAATTATTGAAAAGATTTTTTCCTTCAATTTCGATTATCTTGCCATCTTTCATATATTTTGCACCATTTCCAGCAGCCTTGAGAACACCTTTTGGTGCCCAAGAGAATTTATATCCCAAAGGATTTGTATTGGCTTCCGGGGCAGGTAAACCACCGCAATAGCTCATAAAGCTAATGATCTTTCCACCCTCTTTCTCTACGTGATGGAATATCTTCATCGCACTCATATGATCGATTCCCGGATCAACACCAATTTCATTAAGAATAATAATTCCAGCGTCTTTTGCCTGTTGATCAAGCTCTCGCATCGCAGGACTAATATAGGATGCTGTTACCATATTCGTTTTAAACTCGATGCATTTCTCAGCAACTTTTACATGCATTGTTGCTGGAAGTAAACTTACCACGATATCGCTGTTTTTCACAAATTTGTTCAAAGCAACTTCATCATCACTCAAAAACTGTTTTGCTACAACATTAGAATGCGGTTCTGCAAGTTTTTCTGCTTTGCTTAATGTGCGGCTGGCAATTGTTACTTCATAGCCTTTTCCTGCCAGATAATCCACCATTGGTTTTACTACAAGTCCCGCTCCGAATATTGTTACTTTTTTACTCATTCCATTCCTCCGAGTTTTTATATAAATTTGGAGCAAATTTGGAAATCTAAAAAAACGTGTCAACTTATTAAAAGCGGTATAGTGTATTCTATATAATAATTAAAATAAAAAGTAAATTAGTAAGTAAAGAAAGGTAGGATAATACGTTTTCAAATTTACACTAAATTAATGTGGAACAGAAAACTTCTAATACGCATATTTTCTACCAAGATTTCTATAAATTGTTATTTCCACACCATTTCTTACATTATTAGCAATGTGTTTATTTCATTTGTTTTATTATCCATTTTGATATTTCTTCTAATGCTATTGGTGAAAATGTTTGTTCAATTGTTGCATATTCATTCGGTAAACCTGTCTCACATTTTTGGAATAAGTGATTTAAGTTCGGTAATTCTTTTATTGTAACTTTATCGTTTCCACCTTTTTTTAAGGTCTTCTCAATTGTGTATAAATTCACTTTTGCAGGTACTTGTAAATTTTTTTCGCCATTAATAGCTAATATAGGGCATTTAACTTTTTCTAATATTGAAGAAGGATCGTATTTAATAAAATATTGTATCCAGGGACTTGTTAATTGGTTTACTTGTAATTTTATAAAGTCAGTTTCAATCATTCCTGTTGATTCTATAGATTCAGGATTATCTTTTAATGTTTGTTTAATATAGTTTGTTAATTCTGTTTTTAGACTTTCTGTATTGGTTGATTTTATAATAATATCAAAAGCTGCTTTGTTAATGCTTCTTGTTTTTTGTAATTCTTCTTCACTAACTCCCATAGCTTTTCCTATTAATTCTTGTTGCAATAATAGTAATTGGTCACCTGGTATTCCCATTCCTGCTAGTAGAACAATAAAATTTATATCTTTAGATTCCGCAGCAACCATTGGTGCAATTATTCCACCTTCACTGTGACCAACTAATCCAATTCTCTTTTTATTTATTTCTTTTCTTGTTTGCAAATATTTTATTGCATATTCAACATCTATTACAAAGTCTAATGATGTTGCTGTTGCAAAATCTCCTGTAGATTTTGCCGTCCCGCGGTCATCAAATCTTAATACTGCAATTCCGCTTTTTGTTAAATGGTCAGCCAAAACAAAAAAAGGTTTATGTCCCAACAATTCTTCATCTCTGTTCTGTGTCCCACTTCCGCTTATTAAAACAACAGCTGGAAAATTTCCTACTTTTTTTGGTAATGTTAGTGTTCCTGCTAACACAATTTTATCTTTTGTATTTTCAAACTTAACATCTTCCGAATAATAAGAATAGGGTTTAGTTGGTTCTTGAGGTCGAACTATTGGTTTCATTTCAATTTCTTCTCTTGTTAAATTCAATGAAAATGATTGTCCCGATTGTTTAAAGGTTCCAACAAAAACAATTTCTTATCCAAAGTTACTTCATACAGAACACCTAAAGTTGATATTTCAAGTTTTAAAATTGATTTTTCATAGCTTGTAGAAGTTACAGTAATTCCTTTTGCTCCCTGGTTAGGACTATCCATTGTTGAGCTATACCCTTTATCTGACTGGGTTATGTTGAAAACTAACCTAAGCTGTGTTCCTTGAACGTTTAACATTCCATTCCATTGCCCTGTAATATCTTGACCATACATTGATAATGTTAATAAAGTTGTAATTAAAACTAATGCTATTTATTTCATTTTTGACTCCTTTTTGTTTACTAAAATTTATTTCTTTTACAAAACTTCATTTAGAGTAGAATTAGTGATAAGAATCACTTTTCTTCTTTTTTATACAAAATAAATGAATAGAGAAAAGAATACAGTATGAGAGCCATAAACAGAACAAACATTATTGTGATAACTGTGGTATTATCTCCCCAGATAGCAGGAATAAAGATCATTAATAGTCCACTTAAAACAAAACAGATACCACCAACTTTGTGAGTTTTACGCCAGACATATTCTGAGGAAAGAGTCCAGGGAGTACGAATTCCAATGAAGAAATTGGAAGGCATTTTTGGTAAGATATTTCCTAATAAAATGAACATTAAACCAATAATATAGTAAATGGAACTTCCAGTGGATGAAATTAATTCTGCTCCAAGAAGTAGCGTGTAGATATGGATAGTTGCAAAAAAGAAAATTATAATGTTTGTAATTATGGAAACCATGCGGGAGGATCTTTCCGGTGTTTCTCGGTATCTAACAGATATGATCGGTAAAATCAGCATGAAAATAAATAGAAGAACATTAATTCCCGGAAATAGTAAAATACCAGTCCATTTACCGGTGTAACCATCTATCTCTCCACGAAAATTCCAGTGACTTGGAATTCTTGCATCATCAGCAATCAATGAGCTGAGATAAAGTGCTAATGCTAACTGAATGATGATAATGATAATACTTATCCAAAATTTCTTATTCATTCTTACTCTCCTTTTTTCCAAAAATATTTATCATATATGAAACGAAATCTTCTAAAACACTTGTATTTAGAAAATATGTAATGAACTGTCCATCTCTTTCAGATTCGATAAGATCGGCATTCTTTAATATTTTAAGATGTTCACTAATAGTTGGCTTAGAAATATGGAAATTTTCAGCAATTTCACCGGCAGTCATCTCCTTCTTTTTTAATAAGTTAATTATCTTTCTCCTATTTGCATCAGAAAGAGCTTTGAAAACTTTATCATCTGCCATCCTTTCTCCTTATTTAGGCAATTAACTAAATACCGAATAACACCTGAACTGTCAATTAATTATTTTTTGCCGGCTAAAAACATTGACACTAAAACATGAAAAAATGCTCTTCATTCCCAAAAGGAAAATATATGAAATATAAATTAATAATATTTGATTTTGACGGAACATTGGCAGACTCATTACCATGGTTCATCGAAACGATGAATGTAGTAACAGAGAAATTCAATTTGAAAAAGATCAAGAAAGAAGAAATCTCTGAATTAAGAAAATTAGATTCTTTAGATTTTTTGAAGCGTTTAAATGTACCTTTTTATAAACTACCCAGAATTTCAACGTTTATGCGTAATATGATGAGTGAACATATCGAAGAGATTAAGTTGTTTGATGGAATCGAAAGTATGTTTTATGAATTAAAAGCAAAGGGTTATAAAATTGCTATTGTCAGCACAAATTCCAAAACGAATATCAATAAAGTTCTGGGTGATAGTTTATCTTCAATGATTGATTATTTTGTGGGCGGTGTTTCTATTTTTGGCAAGGAATCCAAACTGAAAAAAGTATTAAAAACAAGTAGGACAGAGAAGCAAGATGCGATCTATATTGGTGATGAACTGCGTGATATTCAGGCTTCAAAGAAAATTGGTATTTCCTGTGGATCTGTAGCCTGGGGAGTAAATGATGCAGATGCTCTGGCTGCACTTTCTCCTGATGAAATGTTCTATGGAGTTGAGCAAATTCTCAAGAGCGTATAATAAAAATTTAAAAGAATTATTCAGTAATTGACATTTAAAAGCAAAAAAAAGATGGTTCCAAAAGTAGGAGGTAAGTTTATGGATATTGAAAAGATTCTACTTACAGAATGTATTGAGATCAGCTCTCAAAAAGAAGACAAGAATTCACTGCTGAAGAATATTTCCAACCTGGCAAAAAATAACCCAACCCTAAATAATATTTCTGAAGAGGATATCTACAAAGCATTGGCAGAAAGAGAAGATATGGGATCAACAGCGATTTCTTCCCGCATAGCTATTCCACATTGTAGACTAAAAGGTATCGATGATTTTGTAATAGGAATTTTAATTTCTAAAGACGGTGTAGATTTCGATGCGATCGATAATAAAAATACATTTGTTTTTGTCTTTATAATTGCTCCGGCAAACAGACAAAAAGAGCATGTTCGACTTCTATCCTTTATCTCACAATATTTACGTAAAGATGAAAATATCAGTAAATTGATTAATGCAAAAGATACTGAGAATATCCGGGCAAGCATTATTCGTCACACAAGTATGCCAAAAGATATTAAGCAAACTGATAAATATAAATTGGTAACAGTTGTAATACAGAATGAAAATAAATTTGAAAATATTCTTAATGTGATCAATGAATTTGAAGGAAGTAATATTGCAATTATAGAAGCTTCCAATGCTGGCAGGTATCTCTATCATATGCCGCTTTTCACAAGTTTTATGCAGACCGATAGAAATAATTTCTGCCGAATAATTTCGGCAACAGTAGAATCTGAATTTATAGATGATCTCACAAATAATCTAGCTGAAATTGTCGAAGAAAAAGAGAGCGGCATAATGTTCTTTATTCAAAATATAAAATATTTACACGGCTCACTGGAAATTTGGTAAAATGCATTCATCAGGAATATTAGAACATGGAATTTCTATACCTATATTGTTATTGATAGGTTTTATTATTTTACTTAGTTATTACCTTGGTAAAAACATAAAAATCATTAAACTTCCATCTATTATTGGATTCATGATCTTTGGGGTTATTTTAGGTCCATCACTTTTTAATTTACTATCTTCACCAATTCAACAAAATTTATCGTTCATCACGGATATAGCTTTGGGTTTTGTTGCATTAAGTATTGGAATGGAACTAAAGTTTTCTTCGCTAAGAAAGTTAGGGAAAGGTATTGTTTATATAATTCTTCTTGAATCTTTTGGAGCTTTTGCAATTGTTTTTACGGGGATTTATTTACTAACTCATGATCTTCCCCTTTCGTTATTATTTGCCGCTGTTGCTCCTGCCAGTGCACCTGCTGGAACGGTAGCCGTGATACAAGAATATAAAGCAAAAGGAAGCCTTACGAAAGCACTATTTGCTGTTGTTGGTTTTGATGACGGACTTGGAAT
Source organism: Candidatus Tenebribacter burtonii (assembly GCA_030765625.1). Taxonomy (GTDB): domain Bacteria; phylum Cloacimonadota; class Cloacimonadia; order Cloacimonadales; family TCS61; genus Tenebribacter; species Tenebribacter burtonii. The sequence continues at coordinate 11,494 of JAVCCF010000144.1, read as the reverse complement.
CATTATTTTCGGATTCTCTGCTGCAATAGCCGAAGATATTATTTTGCATGAAGCAGGAACTGTCTCTTCTGGGTTATTGACCACTATATTAATTCCGTTAAAAGAAATTGGTTTTAGCTTTCTTTTGGGTGGGGTTATTGGATATCTTTTCTCATTATTTGTGAGTAAATTGAGGAATTCAGATGATATCCCAATCTTGGTTTTCGGTTTTATCTTAACTGCTTGTGGGTTCTCACAAATTTTGCATACTTCCATTATTCTTACTGTAATGATAATAGGTGTTTTCATTATTAATACTCAGCCAAGTTCACTTGTAAATAAAATACAAAATAGTCTGCGCTCTTTTATGCCACTGTTGTTTATTCTTTTCTTTACACTTGCAGGAGCAAATTTGCATATTAATGCTTTACCGTCTCTTGGATTGATAGGTTTGATCTATGTCGTTGGTCGTTCATCAGGTCTTATACTGGGTTCAAGATTAGGTGCCATGCTTGGTAAAGTTGAGAAAAAGATCAAAAATTATATTGGTCTTGGAATTCTCTCGCAGGCTGGTGTGGCTATTGGACTTGCCTTGATGGTGAAGAGTGAATTTGCTGGACAGGGCAATATGATAACAACAGGTGACGGTATCAAAATGCTGGAAGGTGATTATATCGGCTCGGTGATACTAACCACAGTAACTGCAACCTGTATTTTCTTTGAAATAATTGGTCCGATACTCACCAGGATTGCTTTATTAAAAGCGGGTGAGATAAATGTGGGGAAGGAATAAATTTTTATAATTATTTTTTATTTATTTCTGATTTTGATTACTAAGTTTGAAAGTAGAAATAATAGTATAGTAAAGTTAATAAAGCTACAGTAAAAAAAATTGCACTAATGTATATTAATGATAAAGTGGCTAAAACTAGCTTATCACCTTTATTTAATAAAGATAAAATGGAATCAGAATAATCATTGATTTTCGTTTTCGCCTTATCTATATCACTTTCTTTTTCAATTACAGTTTTTATAAAATGATCGAAATGCTCAGTTCTATCATACGCATAACCATAATTGAATTCTCGTTTAAACAAAAAAACAATAGATAATAGTATCAGAATTGTTGCAATTGCAAAATATGAAATTATTAATATGACCAAAGGCTTAATAAAATATATTGTACTATTACTAAAATAATCTAAATTCCATATCAATGTTCCAGAGAATACTATAAAAATCCACTTTGTTAAACTAAATATGGTCGAGTAAGTTCTTTTAAATGGATTAGTTTTTTTATAATTTTCTAGTAAATTGAAAGAAAATTTTTCCAAATCCTTCTCATCATGTATATCCATAATATCCCCTCACATGTTTTTTATCTTTATTAAGATTAAATAAATACAATTATGTAAATTATTAATGTCAAATGAAAAAAATCAGTTCCTTTTCACAAATTCAATCACTTGACCGTATGTTTCAATTCATGATCAATTCGATCTTTCAAAAATATTTTAATCAATGATTGATATGGTACATCTTTTTGGTTCGCGATCATTTTTATTTCATCTAAAACAAGTTCCGGAAGTCTTAATGAAATAGTTTTGGTTGAAGGTTTTAATTTTGATAATGTTACTTTCTTTGCATTTACTTCAACAATCACCTAGCAAATAAACTCTATCAATAATATCCTGCTATTTAGTAACCGTTTCCAAAGCGATTTCTATCATTTTAGAAAAACCTGTTTCTCTCTCTTCGCTTGTTGTTGCTTCTCCTCGAACAATTTGATCACTTACAGTAAGGATAGTAAGAGCACTCACACCATATTTTGCAGCAATACTGTATAATGCGGTGGCTTCCATATCGATAGCAATTACTCCATATTTTGCCCAGATTTTCCAGAAGTCAGGATCATCATAATAGAAGATATCAGAAGAGAGAACATTACCAACATGAACTTTCATCTTCTTCTCTTTTACAACATGATAAGCTTTTAGAAGCAATTCAAAATTTGCAATTGCAGCAAAATCTGCCCCACCAAAAACAAGTTTATTAGTTTGGGAATCGGTTGATGCACCTTCTGCTAAGATAATGTCCCTTAAATTTATCTCGGGTTTTATAGCACCACAACTTCCAATTCTAATAAGATTTTTTACTCCATAATCTTTTATCAGCTCAGTTGCATAAATTGATATTGAAGGAATTCCCATTCCAGTTCCCTGAACTGAAATTCTTTTTCCTTTATAGATTCCCGTATAACCAAATATATTTCGGACTTTATTGTAACAAACCGCATCTTCCAAAAAAAACTCTGCCACAAATTTTGCTCTTAACGGATCTCCAGGTAAAAGGATTGTTTCAGCTATTTCTCCTTTTTTTGCTTCAATATGTAAACTCATAATTTTCTCCTCAAATATTCTAGATTATCCAAATACCCTTTTTTTTCTATCTTGAATTAGGATGTAATATTTTTCTTTCATTACATCAGATAGGAAACTAGTAACGATGAGATCATTCCATTTCGAATAATAAGAAAACATTTTATCAGATTCTTCCTCAATTTTCTTTGAGGGAATCCCCATTCTTTCTTTACCTAAATAATCAATTAAGTCATAATGATTAATCTTATTTTTTTTCCCAGCAATTGGCAAAGCGATCTCTTCGATAGGTTTCTGCAGTGCAATAGTTGTATTCAACAAATCATAAGCCGGACTCATTTCCACTTTTCTATTCCTAGTAATAAGTGAGAAATTCTTTAAATGCATATCTTCATTCCCAATTAAAAAACTGAAGAGAATTCTTCTGAATAATTTAATTTTTTCTAAAATAGGAAATGTGCAAAATTTCTCAATGATCGAGATAACTTGTTCCATACTGGAATTATATTTAGTGTTTCTTGTAGCAGTTGAAAGCTGTGCAAAATCTTCCAGAGCAAGTTTATTACTATGTCCTGTTCTATCAAAACGACGAATTGCATAATTCAGAATATTTCCTTTGGAATAGATCAAGCCATGCCAAGGAATTTCGATACCACAAATATTTGCCATTTTCATCGATAGATCCTCATTTTGAGGAAGTTCAGGATATAGATTATTGGGAGGTTTCAGAATAAATTTCCCGTTAATATCAACAATTTCAAATTGATCTTTTTTGATGTTCAATTTCATGCTTAATTTCGGTTGAACTCCCTGAATAGACATTTTACCGGCACGACTTAAATATTCCTGGTGTATTTCAGAAAGAGATAACGGAATGTAATTTAGAAAATCTAATTTGGGAGAAATGGAGTGTAATCCTGCAATAGAATATTTACCAGAATTTATTAGCTGATAAGTTATTGGACATCTCATTTTTCTATTTCCTCTACTGTAACAGCACCCACCAAGTCAGATCCAACTGTTAATAGCTGACCGAAATAATCATCCGCATCCAATTTAATTTTTTTCAATAGAACTTCTAACATTATACCTTCCGGAAGTAAACCATCAAAAAAAGAAGGAAATGATTTAAAAGTATACTTCTCTATACTAAATGGAAGTGTAAGTGATATTGGCTGCCCCGTATAAATTGGGAAATATTTGATTTCAAAACCTTTATCTAATTCTATAAATTCTCCTGCTGGCGTATTGTTTACTGAGATTATTGCTTTACGATTCATTTTTTCTCCAATACTCCATCAAAGGACTTTGAAATTCCAATTTAATATTCAAAATTGAGCAGATCTTTATTAATGTTTCTATTCTAAAATTACTTTTCCCTTTTTCCAGATCGAATACTGCTGTTTTTCCAATTTCTGCTAAATCCGATAATCCCTTTTGAGAAAGTCCAGCTTGTTTACGATGAAAATGGATTATACTTCCAATCGTTGCTAATTTCATTTTTACTCCTATAATACCGCTATTGCGGTAAATATAAGACAATTACTTTGTAGTTCTATAGAACTGTCAAGTTTTTACTGTTTTTACAGTAATTTAAAGATGTATAAGCTTGTTAATTTTGAATCATCCACTGTATTACTGGTATAGCGGTAATATTGTCCAATCTAAAATTAACTACATTTAAATTCCCTAACCCCTAATTCCTAATCACCATTATATTAGTGTGCTTCATACCAGTTCTGTCCTATTCCCACATCAACAATGAGTGGAATAATATTTCTATATTTTTCAGGAATTGCCTTTTCCATCTCTTCAATGATAAGTTTTTTAGCTTTTTCTAGTTTATCTTTTTGTATTTCAAAAACGAGTTCATCATGAACTTGGATTATCATTTTTATATCTGGATCATTTTTGATTCGTTCATATAAAGAAATCATGGCGACCTTAATGATATCTGCTGCACTTCCCTGAATCGGCATATTGGTTGCAACACGCTTTGCACTTTCTGCCAGCATTTTATTGCGACTGTATAAATCCGGTAGATAAAGTTTTCTACCATAAATAGTTGAGACAAATCCATCTATTATTGCCTGCTGAATTCCAGAATGCAGATATTCTTTAATTGTTGGGAATTTGTTGAAATAATTTTCTATAAATTCTTTGGCTTCCGTACGAGAAATTTCAAGTTCTTGCGAGATTCGGAAAGATCCCATTCCATACATTAACCCAAAATTAATGATCTTGGCAAATCTTCGCTGATCTGGTGTAACTTCCCCTTTAGGAACATTAAAAACGATGCAGGCAGTTTCACTATGGATATCCTGCTTATTATTAAAAGCAGCTATCATTTTTTCATCACCGGATAGGATAGCCAAAATTCGCAACTCAATCTGAGAGTAATCTGCAGCCAAAATCACATGATCATTATCATTTACACAAAATGCTTTCCGTATCTCTCTTCCCATCTCTGTTCGTATAGGAATATTCTGCATATTCGGGTTGGAAGAAGATAACCTTCCGGTTGAAGCAACAGTTTGATTGAACGACGAATGAACTCTACCCGATTTCGGATTAATAAGTTCGGGAAGAGCGGAAACATAGGTAGATTCCAGTTTTGAGATCTGCCTGTATTCAATTAGAAGTCTGGCAATTTGATGCTCTTTTGCCAAAGATTCCAAAACTGAGATATTTGTTGAATATCCTGTTTTTGTTTTTTTCTTAGCCTTGATTCCTAGATCTTCAAAAAGTACTTTTGCAAGCTGCTGCGAGGAATTCAAATTAAATTGTGAACCGGCAAGATCATAGATTCTTTTTGTGAGTTCACCCAGTCTTTTCTGATTTCGTTTAGAAAATTCACTTAATATTTCTTTATCAATAAAGACACCAGTTTTTTCCATATCAGCTAAAACAAAGATCAGTGGTAATTCAATAGTTTGAAATAATTCATAAAGCTTATTTCTCTTTAATTCTTCTAAATAATGGTTGTATAATTTAAAGGTGATATAAGCATCTTCTGCAGCATATTTAGCTGCCTGATCAGTTGGGACAAGATCGAAAGTTATTTGTTTCTTCCCTTTTCCAATAAGCTCAGAAATTGGTATCATTTCATGTCCAAATTTCTCTAAAGCACAATTTGTAAGGGAATGTCTGGAGGTTGGATTTATCAAATAATGGGCTATCATCGTATCGAAAATATTCTCCTCGATCTTCCAACCTGCATTTTCTAAAACGAGCAGGTCATATTTAAAATTATGAGCAACAATTATCTTGCTTTTGAGTTTATCTTTCAACTGAGTTAGAACTTCCTTAGTATCAAGATTTTGTGCCATTTGATGTTTAAGGGGAATATAGTGTGACTTGTTAACATCTGCACAAATAGAAATTCCTACTAGTTCAGCCCGAATCGGATCTTTAGAAGTTGTTTCTGTATCAATAGCAACGATCTCCGCTGTATCCAGTGATGACAACAATTTAACAAAACTCTCTTTAGTATCTGTAAGAATTGTTTGATATTTTAATTCAGTTCCGTTTGCATTAAAATCAAATTCGCTTGTGAAGCTGAGCACTTCTTTTGTTTCCGATTCTGTATTTGGTTTAGAAAGCAATTTCTTAATCTTTTTAGTAATTGAAGAAAGTTCAAAATTATTCAAAAAATCCAAACCATTTTTCAATTTATCTTTATCAAAAGTCAGTTCTTTATTCTCTATCTCAATAGGAACATCGCGAATGATCGTGACTAATTTTCTGGAAAGATATGCATCTTCCTTAAACTCTATTAACTTTTCAAGAATCCCCTTAGCTTTTATCTTATCAAGATTCTTATAGATTCCATCCATAGTTTTGAATTCATTCAATAATTTAGAAGCTCCTTTTGGACCGATTCCCTTGACTCCGGGAATGTTATCTGCACTATCACCGCAGATCGCAAGGTAATCTATAAATTGTTCCGGTGTAATCCCATATTTTTCTATGATCTTTTCTGAATTCATTGTTTTGTTTTTTTTGGGATCAAAAAGTGTAATCCTGTCTTCCACTAACTGTGAAAAATCTTTATCTCCCGATACAATTACGATATCAAATTTATCCTTATATTTTTCTGCTAAAGTAGCAATTGTATCATCTGCTTCATAACCAGCTTTGGAAATATCCTGTAATCCAATGGCTGAGAAAAATTCCTTTATTGGTTCAACCTGTTGATGAAGTTCATCTGGTGCCGGAGGCCGATTTGCTTTGTATGTATCTGTTATTTTATGACGGAAGGTTTTCTCTTTTCTATCAAAAGAGATTGCTATATGTTCCGGCTTAAAATCTTCTACCAGTTTAATAAATGAATTTATCGTACCAAAAATTGCGCTTGTATTTTGCCCTTTACTATTATAAAGAGGATTGCGAATAAAAGCAAAAAAGGCTCTGTAAATAAATGCTGTTCCATCTATCAAGTATAGTTTTTTCCTCATATAAATCTCCAATTCCTAGTGGACTTGTCCCAAAGTGAAGCTTGGGGCGAGAACAATTTTATTTCAGCAATTCTCAACTTACACTTCGTTGCGAGTCAAGTCTTGCAAACTTAAAAAAATTCTTCATTTTTCAATTTGAATTATTACAGTCTTCGTGTCTATTAAATTTTTTACAATATTGTATGAAATATCTAATTTTCACTAAAATGAATATTTCAATTTATACTTTGCCCATATTGTCCAAACCTCCCCGATATTCATTATAATGAATATCATTTCATTTTATTGCAATTCCTCATTAAGAATTTCGGCAAATCTTCATTAAAATGAAAAAAGTACTTGCATATTAAGTATTAAAAATTAATTTATAGATAGAATGTTCAGTAAAATGAAAATATGAGGTAAAATGATTATTAAGAATTTTGGGGAAATCATAAAACAGCGACGCAAGATATTGGCAATTAATCAATTAGACCTAAGCGAAATCTCTGAAGTGGCTTTGCATACGATAAGCGATATCGAATCTGGTAAAGGAAATCCAACTCTGCAAGTAATGAATAAGATTTGTGAAATACTCGGTCTACAAATTATATTTGAAGTTAAGGGTAAAAATTGATGAAAGCTAATGTTTATTACAAAAACATTCTTGCTGGTATTATTGAAAAAACTAGTGAAGGTTATTTTTTTAAATATGATCAGCAATATCTAAGCGACCCATCTCTAAAATCTATTAGTCTTACACTCCCAAAGAAACAGAAAAAATTCCAATCAAGTAATCTTTTTCCCTTTTTTCATGGTTTGTTAACTGAAGGATTCATATCAAAAACTCAATCCCGAAAATTAAAAATAGATGAATCTGATTATTTCAAAAGACTTATTTCAACTGCAGATATAGATACTATTGGCTGTGTCACTATCAAGGAAATCAAATGACATTGTGTCAAGGTTGCTACAAGTATACTGAGAATAAACAATATTGTAATTCGTGTTTGAAGAAAATGTTCAAAGGAAAAACACCTATATTAAATTTGGAAAAATCGGACTTTCAAAAAGTAAGTTACGAAATGTCTGACCATTTTTCAATATCAGGTGTTCAAGATAAAATTTCTTTAAAATTGGAGAAATCAGAATTAGTTCCCACTATAGTAAATGGAGAGTATATCCTAAAACCGGTTCCCCAACAACACATTCCCAAATTTCAAAATGATGTTCCTGCTAATGAGCACCTGACAATGCAAATAGCCAAACAGATTTTTAAAATCCCGACTGCCGAAAATGCTTTGATCTATTTTACAGATGGTGAACCGGCATATATAACCAAGCGTTTTGATCGAAGAAACGGAGAAAAAGTTCGGCAAGAAGATTTCTGCCAATTAGCAGGGATATCTCCAGAAACTAATGGTAAAAACTATAAATATGATTTTAGTGTTCAAGTAGCTGGAAACATTATCAAAGAGTTCTGTTCAGCTTTTTTAATCGAGCTTGAGAAGTTCTTTAAATTAGCACTTTTTAATTATGTTTTTGGTAACGGTGATGCACATTTTAAAAATTTCTCACTAATCGAAACTCAAGATGGAGATTTTGTACATACACCTGCATATGATTTGCTAAATACCACTTTGCATTACCCTGAAGAAAGTCGAATGGCTCTTGACCTGTTTGATGATTTTGAAACAAAATTTTATAAACAAAACGGATTTTATGGCTATGAAGATTTTATTAAACTAGCTGAGTTTTACAAGATTAAACAGAAAAGAGCAATAAAAATTATCAAAGAATTCCCAGCAAAGGATGAACAAATTATAGCACTGATAAATTCTTCATTTTTAAGCGGAGAAGCTAAAGATAGATATATCGATATTTTTCTTGATAGAATCAAAGCTATTAGCTAATTTATAGGAGCTGATTCAATTCATTGCTTGCCCTATCAAGAATGAAAATTAGCTTTAGAGAGCATCGAAAATGATCGAGCAAAGTAAAAGCGGAGTTTACTTATGTTTAATTTATGGATAGCTTTTAGATTTTGGCCTCTGTTGCTTCCTATAGCAATTGGAATTTTTGTTTTTGTGGCTGATGAGCCACTTTGGAAAAAAATAGGTTTAATTTTACTGCCCTCAGCGATCGTCGCTATTGGCTATTTTTCATCTAGTATGTATATTAATTTTTTTTGTATTTTTGCAAACATAGCCCTTTTCATTATTTTGTTAATCTATTATCGTAACAGGGGAGTAATTTAATGATCAAAGCTGTCATCTGGGATTACGATGGAACGCTGGTTGACACGCATATTAAAAACCTGAATGTTACCAGAAAGATCATTAAACAAATTACAGGAAAGGAACCTGAAAATATCCCTGCTTTAGCTGATTTGAATAATTACCGAGTTGTTACTAAAAAAGCTGAGAATTGGCGTACACTTTATAAGAATGAATTTAATTTGAATGAAAATGAAATAGATGAAGCTGGAAAATTATGGTCGGAGTTTCAACTTAAAGATGAAACAGAAGCACCTTTCTACAATGGAATTATAGATGTAGTTAAAACTCTAAAAAATTATCCTCACGGAATAGTATCTCAGAATTCCAGAGAGAATATAATTCAGTTTTTACAGAAAAATAAAATACTGAAATATTTCATAAGTATTCTGGGTTATGAAGAAGTGAAAAGTAATAAACAAAAACCTGAACCGGATGGACTAATGCAATGCATTTCGGAACTTGTTCCTCTCGGAAACGGAACAGTTATTTATATTGGTGATCACGAAACCGATATCCGATGTGCAATTAATGCTAACAAAGTTTATAAAAAAAATGGAAGTAATCTTAAAGTTATCAGCATTGGTGCATTTTATGATGCCGATACTAATATTTCAAACTGGAAAGTTCAACCCGATTTTGCAGCTGAAAAAGTTGAGGATATAATTGAGATTGTAAGGATGATAAATGAGTAGAGCAGTTCTTCTCTTATGCTATAATGTTTTCTTCTCATCAACTCATGAACTTGGTTACTATCTTCCTATCACTCATCCTTCCTCGCTTGCATATTGATATTATGAAGCAAATATACATTTATTGATTTTTGGCAATATATATTGTTTTCAATTGACATTATTCTTGCTATTAAATTTCTATTACATATGATTTTAAGAAAAGTAAATGAAAAAGAAGTTAGAGTGTTATGAAGAATGGATATAAGGATGTTATCACGCCGGTTGGCGGGATAGTGCCAAGTTATATTTCGAAAATAAGGAGTTCTTTATGCCAAATGCAGATAAAAATGAATTCTTAATGGAAACATACCGACAATGCTTTGCATCAAAACACCACTACGATATTTTGTCATGGTCAATTGCTGGAGGCACGTTGGTTTTTGTAGGATTAATCGTAACTACAATTTTGAAAGTGGATATCCAAAACTGCTGTATAAGTCTTATCTTAAAAGGAATTCTAGCTGTACTCTCTTTTGGTGTTATATACGCATGGTATAAAATTTATGAACGAAATAGGTTTTGGGGTGAAATATCTAATGAAGTAGCTAGAGATATTGAAAGAATTTATAAAGTAAATGGTCCTAGCATCGCTTTTATGAAAGGAAATTTTAACAAGAAAATAATTCTGAAAAACACAGATGTAAATGGTCAAAAATACAACAATAACAATCCACATGAAGAAAAATGCAAATCCGATTCAATGCACAAAAAAATTCGTTTATTAATGAGGTGTTTGGTTTTGCTAACAATAATTTCTGTATTTATTCCTACACATTCTGAACCAAGCCCAAAAGGTCCGGATGCTGTAGCAGAAGATCAAGTAAAAAAATAAATATAACAAATCACTACAGCGGACGCGATGAGGTTCGGTGGCCTGATGGGAAAGTTCAGGTAGCGCGCCGCTGAGTTCAACCTTTGGCCGTGGAGCTGTTTGTTATGCACAATTTGAATTATTATCAAATACTAATTTATAATAATAGATGCCCGATGAAACCGGTTTACCTAATTGGTCTGTTCCATCCCAAATAATTGAAGTTGATTCTCCTTCGACTCCGCTCAGGATGACATCGAAATTCTTAATTTTTTGTCCTTCCAGATAAATTTATTTTACCTGGTCAATTGCCCATTGAATAGCTTCCTGCAGCATGTCATCAGGTGGTTTACTGATATAACCTGAATTCATTAATTGTTTTGTCATTCCACGTGAATATTCAATATCAGCCTTAGCTTTATCATAAACTTTCTGCCAGCTCATCTCTATTCTGGCAGAATCATCTTTAATAGCTTGCATAGCAACATCAGCAGCTTCATACCGAAAAGAAGGACGTGAGATGGGTACTGACCCACCATTGCGTTTCGTCACGGCGTCATTGCAGGTGGAGTATTTGCGTCCGACACCACTTGGAGTACCTCTTGAGATCCGTGGGAGGGTTAAGGAGGTTAAGGGACGGAAGGTGGTTGTGAGTGCTACGCTCTCGGCTGAGGGGGAGGTGCACACACGAGGTCAGGTAGTTGCGGTGCAGATGCCAGCGCATATGATGACAAAGGGAACACCAACCTAACCTATCGCTGCAGTCGGACCCGTTCGACTCGCTTTTTGACAAACTCAAGGCTTGCTTAGGGTCGCTGAGCTCAGGTGTTAACGATGAGAAAAATCCTCCAATTGAATTCAAAGACAGATAATCATAAAT
>JAVCCF010000034.1 GCA_030765625.1 Candidatus Tenebribacter burtonii | reverse complement strand
CTTTCTACTCAAAGTCCATTTGGAGAAATATTGGCTGCACCTTCAGCTATAAAACTAGATGGCATCAAATGTTGTTTATTCGATTGTAATGATTTCGTGAGAGTAGAAAGATATCTGGCACGTCCGCAAGACGAGAAATGGCCGCTGGGTATGGATACACTTTGCTGGGCAGTTTTTCATCGAATGCATGCAGTTGATCCCCAATGGGAGCAACGTGTAATCGTCGACAATGAACTTCCTGAATTTGGTTGGGATCGTTGGACAAACTGGCAAAAAGGTGACAAACGTTGGGATGTGAAGATTATCGATACATCTGAAAATACTGTAGAACACACAGCAAACCTTGTGAGTGAATGGATAGTAGATGAAAAACGAAAACCACAAGTGTTAACACCGGAAAATAAATGGTGGGAATAGAATGAAATTCTGCTGGTTTCCAATCCTCTTTGGGAACTAGAATAACCTTGCCATCGCTTCATGCAATGATTCTCTCAATTGGCAATGTCAAGGTTGATAGAGAATATTAACGTGAATGAAACTTTGGCAGGACTAAGCAAGATGCTTCATTGAAAGTAACCCTGACAAGGTTAAACGGAAATGAAATAAAAGGGAAAATTAGATGTTTAAAAACTACATAAAAATTGCGATTAGAAATCTTTGGAGACATAAAGGATTTTCGCTGATCAATCTCATTGGATTAGCCATTTCCTTAACTACCTGTTTACTGATCTTCCTGTATGTTCAGGATGAACTTAGCTATGATGATCATTGGAAAGATGCAGAGAATATCTATCGTTTGGAAAACCGTTGGACCGGACCAGACTGGGACAATCATTGGGCAGCAACAGCAGGTAATTTTATTTTCAAGATTTCAGATACATATCCTGAAGTTATTTCATCAGTGAAATTCTGTATCTGGGAAGGTTTGTTCCAATCAGAGAATGAATCTTTTTCTGAAAAAAATTGTTTTGTGGTAGATTCATTATTTTTTGATGTTTTCCAGTTTGATTTTGTCTACGGTAATGAACAAACAGCCTTGAATGAGCCTTATACTGTTGTTCTAACTGAAAGAACAGCTAAAAAATATTTTGGAAATGAGAATCCCATGAATAAAGAGATTCAATGGATGGGTTGGGAGAAATTCCGAGTAACAGGAGTAATAAAAGATCCTCCCCAAAATTCACATTTTCATTTCGATCTTTTGCTGCCAATGTCACTGCAAAGACTTACCTGGGATGGTTGTGATGAAAATGGTCCTCAAGGCTTTTATTCTTATATAAAAACGGATAGCAAAGAATCAACTGAGATACTAAGAGAAAAAGTAAAAAAGGATGCTTACAAGATATTCGATGTTTCTGAAGATAGACAAACTACCGATAGAACATGGGAAACCATTATACAACCGATTGGAGATATCCATTTGAATGGACATGCTGAAAAAGAAATCGAAGCAAACGGGAACAAACAAGATGTTTATATATTTATTTCTGTGGCTATTTTTCTATTATTCATTGCCTGTATAAATTATATGAATCTGGCAACAGCCAGAGCTGTGAAAAGAGGACGAGAAATCGGAATCAGAAAAGTTGTAGGAGCACGAAGAAAACAAATTGCACTGCAATTTCTGGGCGAATCATTTCTGATAACAATGTTTGCTCTATTAATTTCTATTGTAGTTGCATATCTGTTACTTCCATATTTCAATACGATGATCGACAGACCATTAAGTTTAAATGTACAACAAAATGCGCTATTGTTGGTGTTCTTACTAGGAATTCTATTTATCGGAACCGTATTATCCGGTTTATATCCCGCTTTCTTTCTGGCAGGATTTTCACCTATTTCTGCCTTAAAATCGAATGTGTTATCCGGAAAAAGTAAAAGATCAAATTTAATTCTGAGAAGAATTCTAGTTATTACACAATTTACGATTTCTATATTGATGATTGTATCTGTTCTTACAGTGCAAAGGCAGATTTCATATATGGAAAACAAGGATATTGGATTTAATAAAAACAATCTTCTGGTTGTTCCTGTAGCCGGAATGACAAGTGAAGAATTTGATTTAATTTACGAAGAACTGAAATCTCTTCCTGGAATTGAAAGTATTGGTTCGATTCAATTTATACCTGGAGTTAGGGTTCCGTTCTGTTCAGTAGAAATTCCAGAATTAGCCCAGATGAATCCTGAAAGGTATGGAAATGATAATGGTGAGATCTGGATTCGAACCCAAAGCGTTTGGTTAGAAGATACTTTCAAAGCTCTTGATCTCGAAATGGCAAGTGGTCGCTGGTTTTCCGATGACTTGGCAACAGATGAAGAGAATGCGTTTATTGTTAATGAAGCAGCTGTAAAAGAGTATGGGCTGACTAATCCAATTGGAACGGAGGTCTGGTACACATGGTACACTGATCCACCAAAGAAGGGAACAATCATTGGAATTGTAAAAGATTTCCATTATGCTGATTTTAAAACGGAAATTGAACCACTAATGATTCATGATTCAGATGTATCAAATTTTTTGTTTCGACTTGATCCTAAGGCAACTGAAAAGGTGATAGAAGACTTAACCAATTTGTGGGAAGAGAAAGTGCCTGATGTTCCATTCAATTACTATTTTCTCGATGAGTCATTTGCTAAACTTCATGAGAACGATATTAAGCTTGGAGTTGTAACTACGTATTTTGCGTTTCTTGCTTTACTCATTGCCTGTCTTGGTTTGTTTGGATTGGCCTTATTTATGATTGAGCAGAGAACGAAAGAAATTGCTATTCGAAAAATAATGGGTTGCTCAGTGACCAAGATAATTCTGATAGTTTTCAAGGAATTTTTCTGGCTTACGATTATTTCAAATGTTATAGTCTGGTATCCTGCTTATTATTTTATGAACAAATGGTTAGGTAATTTTGTTTATAGAATCGATATCAGCTTTTGGTCTTTTGGAATTGCATTTCTTGTCTCTTTTGTGATTATTGTCGTATCAGTTAGCTACAAAACAATAATTGCGGCAAATGCTAATCCTGTAGAATATATGAGATATGAATAAATGCTGTACCTAGCTCTCTATCCTCTTAGAGAACTGGAAAATACCAAGTCTGATGCCTGTAAACATCAGCAAGGAGGTGTAGATGACAGAAATTACAAAGAGGTTCAGCGTATAGCTGAATAGCAAAATCCGGTTCCTGCATTCAATTGTGGGAACCGGAATTATGAACTTTGCCATCGCTTCTTTCAAGATTTCTTACAATTAGTAATGTCAAGGTTGAGTGAATGAAAAAGTGATAGAAACTTTGGCAAGATTAAGCTTGGTGTTTCATTGAGAGAAATCCTGACAAGGTCAAAATAAAGAGGTATTATGGGGAAAATATTAGATACAAATAAAGCAATATTGGTGGGTGTTTGTATGCGCCCACGTGATCTTGATAAGAAAAAAGCATCTTTGGGTGAATTGGAAAGATTAGCTGATACAGCCGGTTTGGAAGTTGTGGGAAAATTTATTCAAAAACGACAGAAACCAGATAAAACCTTCTATATAGGAAAGGGTTTCCTGGCAGAAGCTCTGGCTGAAACAAGTGAAGAAAATCCGGGCCTTATCATTTTTGATAATGAACTATCTCCCAGCCAGGGCAGAAATATTGAGAAAGAATTCGAAATGGATGCGATAGATCGAACTGAAGTGATCCTGAATATCTTCCATAATCACGCTCAAACCAGGGAAGCACAACTACAGGTGAAACTGGCTGAGCTGCAGTATCAGCTTCCACGCTTGAAAAGACTGTGGAGCCATCTTGATCGTGAGAAAGGTCAAGCTGCAGGCAGCAGTGGAACCGGACGTGGAATGGGTGAAAAGCAGATCGAGATCGATAAAAGGATCATTCGCAGGGAAATTGCTAAAGTGAAAGCTGAGTTAAATAAAGTCTTTTTACATAAAGAGACTCAGGGTAAACTGCGGGAAAAGGTAAAAAAAGTGTGTTTAGTCGGCTACACAAATGCTGGAAAATCTACACTTTTCAATAGGTTGACCGATGCTGGAGTATTGGTGGAAGATAAGCTTTTTGCTACACTTTTCACAACTACCCGTAAGTTAGCTCTATCCAAAGGACGTGACATGATCCTATCAGATACTGTTGGATTCATATCTAATTTACCACATCATTTGATAGCTTCTTTCCGTGCTACACTCAAGGATGTGGTTGATGCAGATCTATTACTTCATGTGATTGATTCTTCGGATGAACTTTTCCCACTATATATTGATGAAGTACAAAAAGTTCTTAAGCAGATCGAAGCAGATGAGATTCCACAACTCCTGATTCTGAATAAATCAGATGCTGCTGATAGAACGAAAATGATGTTTTATTTAAAAGCTCATGAAAATTCGATTCTGATTTCAGCTAAAAACGGTGAGAACATTGATGAATTTCTGCAAAGAGTTGATGCTGAACTACATAGCGCTGATAAATATATTCTGCTAATTCCACATACTGAGCAGAAAATTGTAAATTTGCTTCATAAATTAGGACAAATAGAGTCTACGGAATATCTGGAAGAAGGTGTTCAGTTCACAGCAATTATTAACTTGGAAGATCTTCATACCTTTGAAAGATTTTTACGGAAATGAAAAAAGCGACTAAGAAATTATACACGCATAAGCGTCCGGCTCATCCAGATGAAGCGCATACAACCAGCAAACGCTGGTTTAAAAAGAAGGGACGTAAAGCAGTTCGAAAACATTTGAAAAATGAATTGGAGAGTGAAAAAAGTATCACGGACACTCCAGTTCATGATTGAAGTACATAAATATAAAATTCTAAACGATATGGAGATACTAAAATGAAAAAGAAAATTGTAACATTAATTCTAATATTTACTGGAATAATTCTCAATGCGATTACAATACCGTATTCGCATACAGAAATAAAAACAGAGATGAATCATTTAGCGGAATTTGTGAGAATAGCACCGGATGATTCACTTGAGATTCCTTTGCAGACAGATGTGTGGCTTTGGCACGATAAAGAAAATCTGTTTGTTCACTGGGAAGCGGTTATCGATGAAGACTTCGTAAAAGGGAAACATGCAAATACTGATGAATGGGTCGATTGTGATGCTATGAGAATTCAAATAATTACCGATGTGAAAAATTATTATTCTTATATGTTCTATTCTCTCCCTTTTGGTAATCAATATGATTGTATTCGTAAAAGCGGCATGAATATAGATCCGAGTTGGAATAGTAATTATCATTATGAAAACTCAATCACAGATGATCTATGGATAAGTACAATGAAAATTCCGATAAAAGATCTACGTTTCTATAGTTCTCCACCTTATATATGGAAAATAATACTAACTCGTTACTTCGAAAAAGTTGATGAATTTTACTCATTTCCTTATGGTACAATAAAAATGGGGAAAGATTATTTTCGTACTGCTTATGAGATTACGATTAATGAGGAACTTTCTAAAAATAAGAATTACAGGATAACACCGTATTTCATTAAAAAGTACGATTTAGTGGAAGAAACAGATTCCTTCGATCCTGATAATATTGGTCTGGATTTTTCTTATAATCCTACTTCTTCAACGAAAGCAAAGATCAGCATAAACCCAGATTTCTCTGATGTTCCAATGGATTCTGAAAGTGATAATTATAATGTTCTTTATGCACCGTATTTTGACGAAAATCGTTTTTTCTTCATTGAAGACCTTGATGTTTTTGGAGTTAGTAGTAATTCTTTTTACTCGCGCCATATTATGCAGCCGCAATATGCAGTTAAATTTACTGGAAATTCAGAAAATTTCTCTTACGGGTTTCTTTCTGCAATGGATAAAGAAGTTTCGGAAGATGGTGAAATTCTGAATAGTGATGATATCTATAATATGCTGGCATTAAGACCAAAATGGGAAAACCTTTCAATTCAAATGACGTTGTTAAATAGGATGAATAAAGGTTATCATAATGAAGTGTTAGTAATTAATCCTAATTGGGAATTCATAAAAAACCATTCTGTCTGGAGTGAGATAAATACATCTATTCATGATGATGAAATTAGTGAAAAAGGATATTTAGTTAGTGCAGGTTATAATGGGAAGAAAGGAGATTTTGATTGGTCGGTAGATGCATGCAGAATAAGTGAAGATTATTATGCGGATATGGGGAGAGTATTTCGAACTGATTTATCTGTTATAAATGTTGATTGTAGCCAAGGTAGTTATCCCAATGGTAAGATCATAAGGAATTTTGGTTCGAGTCTTTGGCTTCATAAAGCAATGAAGAATGAAAATAATGATTTTTTAGAACAAAGTGGTGGAATAAATCTATGGATGAATAGTCCACATAAAATAAACTTCAGTATGAATGCTGGCCTTGGAGAAGAAACGCATAATGATTCTGTTTATGCCTGGAAAAGTATTTATGCAGGAATTGGTACTTGGCAAATTTCATGGTTAAACGGAAGAATTAATTACATCACCAGTAAAGCACTTGTCTACGATCTTTCCAATGTGTACAAAAAGGATTACATCAATTTATCATTGTGGGGTGATCTCGGAAATAATCTTTCTTATAATATCTCAGCTCAAGGACAAAAGTATTTTAATTTTCCGAATGATTGCGGAATGGATGATGAATATTGGATCGGTAACGCTGATCTGACGATCAACTTTTCCAATAAATTCTCTCTTACAAACGGGTTGCGCTATAATAATTATGAGAGTGAAAGCCAGACTGGATATCTTGGATTTTTCTCCAATCTGCGGTTTGAATTCAAAGATGATTGCAATTTTTATCTCGGTTATAAAACTGCTCAAGATGAAATCGAGCAAGAGTTTATAACAGATTACAAACAAGCTTATATGAAAGTGAGTTATACTTTCTAATAAAACCTTCGGAATGGTTGGGAGAAAATTAGACAGGATTAACAGGATGAACGGGATAAATGTAACTCAAACAATTCTGTTTGAGACAAAACCTTCCGAATGGTTTCTTTCAAAGGATTTCTTGCACTTAACCTTCGGAATGGCTGTATAGTTTGACAGGACGGACAGGATAAATGTAACTCAAAATCCGATTTTGAGAAATTAACTCAATCATCTTGATTGAGAAAATGGAGTTATGATCAGCAGAAACCGAGCAGATATGATCAACTTAAGTCAAGATCGGCTAAAGCCGACTTAACTCAAGTTTTATATTCGTGAAAATTCGTGAAAATTCGTGTTAATTCGTGGTTTCAAAAAAGAGGCAAAAATGAAAAATATAAAAATAGTAGATTATGAACATAAATATGCAAAGGGCGTAGCAGAAATGTGGCAGAATAGTAATAATGGCTGGAATGGTGAAACATTTTTCACTACAGAACAGGCTGTTATTATGGATGAAGAAAATGCAACTCATTTGAATTCGTGGCTTGCACTCGATGGAGAAGTGGTTGTTGGATATTGCAATTTATCTGAATACAAAGCAGATACAGGTGCTCTCTATATCGGGCTTCTTAATGTTCGCGATGATTATCACGGTAAGAAGATCGGGAAAGCGTTAGTTTTGAAGGCTGTTGAGCGAACTATCGAACTTGGTTGGGAAAGGCTTGATCTTTTTACCTGGGATGGAAATACCAAAGCTGTTCCATTATACAAAAAAACAGGTTTTTTCTGGGAAGACAACGATGATTCTACTCATCTGATAAATCTGATTCCGTCAGTTTTAAATAATGAATTGATCAAAGATCATTTTCAAGAAATTGATTGGTATGAAGACAGCATCAGAAAGATTGAAGTTGTACCTGATGGAAGAAAAGAAAATGGATTTGAATATCTTACTTACGAATGGGAGAAAAAAGGAAAACACCTGCTCGTGGAATTCTGTCGAAGAGGACGTGGACTACGTAAAATAGAAAATGATGATCTATCAATAACTGTTACAGTGAAAGATCTAAAGCTGGTTTTCGGAAATAAATACAAGATAAAATTTGAAATCATAAACAAAACTGAGAAACCTCTTGAGATTGGAATAAATGGCATTAATGAAAAAAATATCAAATTTGATTTTTCAAAAGAATTTGCAGTAATTGATTCCAAAACTATTGAAGCTGAATTTTATGTGGGAAACATAGAGAAAGAGCAGAACAAATGGAAAACTTATCCAAATGTGATTTCAGAAATTTCTGTTAATGGGAAAAAAACTAAATTCAAAATCGGAATCGAACCAAAATTTCCTGCAATAATTAAATTAGCCCAAACTGATGGAATTTGTTATAAAGATGTTGAAACTAAGATATTTGTCGATATTGAGAATTGCTTCAATGAGAATGCAGCTTATAGTTTTGAGCTTCCTGAAACAGAATACATCAGCTTCCATCCAAAGAAATTTGAAATTGCTCTCAAACCGAAAGAGAAAAAATCAATTCCTATAAAATATTTTCTGAAAAAGGGATGCGTTTACACACAGGAAATTGAAGTTGAAGTACAAAAAGAAAATTCAGAATTTAGTTTCAAAAGAAAATTGCACAACTTCTTTCCTACTTATTATGATATGTTCTACGGCAAAATGCAGAATTATCACGTAGTTTCCAATGGAAAATATGTTCTTTATTTCCGCTGTAAGGATTTCATAAATCGTGCTTTCTTCGTTGATTTTACAAGCAATGCCAGAATCTCGTTTCCATATCCAAAATTAGGAAAACCGTATAGTGATGAATTTAATAAACGCCAGTATGACAAAGTTAAATATTCATCGGAAGGCTCTATCGCACGCTTTACGATCTATTATTCATCAAAAGAGATTAAAGGATTGAAATTCAAAAACAATTTTGAATTGAGTGCAAATGGAATCCTGAAGAATTGGTTTGAATTCTATGGAAATGTACAAACAGAAAAAGGTATTTTACTGAAAAATAATTTAGGAATGCCTTTTTCGCATTCGGTGATGCATTATGATGGAAATTTGATTGAAACAAAAACAAATGTTGAAAATAGTGCAGAGAATTGGAATTCAGAAAAAATTACCGAACCGTGGATCTTTTCTGAGCGTGACGATGTTAATATCGGAGTTGTTTGGAATGAAGATAATCCGCTTCAATTGGGTGATTGGGAGAAATATTTTGAATTCCGTCTTGAGAAAATGGAAACAGAAAAAAAGATTTCCACAAAACCAATAATTTATTTCATCAATACTTTTCAAAATTATGAGGAACTGAGAAATTTCGCTTTGAAAGAGAAGAAGAAAAATAGAAAAATTCTGGAAAGTTTACAATTTGATGTCAACGATGGAAATCCATTTGTGAAAAAGGATATTTCCTTTTCAGTCCGTGATTATAAAACTAAGAAACTTATAGGAAAAATATCTGTCACTTCACAGAAAGAGTTATTTAAAAAAGTTTTAGGTAATTTTACAGAAAACAAAGAGTTAGTTATAAAAACACAAATAAATGAAAAATCAATAATTGATATTGCTGAAATGAATGCTGAATTGGGATGTTTAAAATTCAGTAGAAGGAAAGTTTTTTTCCCGATAGGAAAAGGGGATGTAAAATACTCCAAAACTAATGATATTCATTCCGTAAATAACGGGATTCTTACATTGAGAGCATCAGAGAATTTTGCTCCAGCACTGTATTCAATGGAATACAAAAAGAACGAATGGCTCGATTCTTCCTATCCAAAGTCAATAGCAAAATCGTGGTGGAAACCCTGGATTGGTGGAATATATTTTTCTCCTCCCGGAATGAAAGAAAAGTCTCTTCTCTCAGAAAATTTCAAGATTCGGAATGTTCTTAAAGAGGATGTATTAGGAAATGATTGGTCAGGTCTTTGCATTGAGTATACGATCACGAAAAATGAGAAGTTCAAAGGTATAAAAATTAAGCAATATTTCCTTTTGCTTCCAAATGTTCCTGTGATGCTCAGTACTTTAGAGATATTTCAGAATACTGGAAAATATATTTCAAACCAATACATCCATACCGCTTGCTTTTTAAAACCGGATGAGACTTTGGCAGATTCATCATTTCTTCGCAAAGAGGATAATTGTGATGATATCGAAATAGTAGCTGGAAAGGAAATGCAGAATCGACAGACAAAAAAATGTGCGATCTTCAAAGGCAAAAACAGAAAGGAAATCTTGCAGATTAAATCAGTTTCCGAACATCGAAATATTTATGTGCAAATGGACACAAATGTAATTTCTGCCTGGATTGGTGATATGTTGAGAACAAAAAATGGTGAAACTGTATTCTTGAATCATCAATTCTATATTTTTAATGATGAAATCATCGAAGATAGTGTTTTGGTGGATTTGCAGAATGTGAAGTTTGAAAAGTAATTGATAAAATTTTGGAGAAGAAAAATGAAATACAGAAAATTTGATTTGAAAAAAGATAAAGATTCAGTTTATAGAGTCCTGAATGAATGCGGCTGGGTTCACGATAAGAAAAAAGATAAATATCTTAATAAATTCTTGCCTAGAGCTAACACCCTGGTTATGGATATAAATGATGAAGTTGAAGTGATGGCAACCAGTTCAAATGGCTCAATTCGCTATCAGGATGAAAAATTGAAACTTAGTGCTATCACAGGTGTAACAGCTAGCTTGTTAGCTCGAAAGCAAGGTTTTGCAGGAAGGTTAACAGCTACTCGTTTGGCGTTGGATGCCGAGAAGGGAGCAGAAGTGGGAGCACTTTGTATTTTTGATCAAGGGTATTATAATAAGCTTGGCTTCGGAAATGGTAATTGTGAGAATTTGGTAAGTATTACTCCTTCGACTTTAAAAATTGATAGAAAAGGAAAAACACCTGTTAGGTTAACTGAAAAGGATTATAAAAAAATTCATAAAAATCGCGTAAATAGACTTCCGAATCATTGTGCTGTTACATTACCAGAGTATGCAACTCAAGCAGAATTAGGTGATAAAAACAAGAATATGGGTTTTGGTTATTTTGATGAAAGCGGAAACCTTACACATCATATCTGGTTACATGGAAAAGGCAAAGAACAAGGTCCATATTGGGTGCAGTGGTTAGCTTATGAAAACTTAGACCAATTGATGGATTTGCTAGCTCTTATCAAAAGTTTTGAAGAACAGATCATGATGGTCAGAATGGTGGTTCCACCCTTCATTCAGATGCAGGATTTCATTGAAAAACCGTATCTCATCAAAGCTATGACCAGAAAAGCCGAAAATCAGAATAACATTTATTCAACGGCTTATTGGCAATTACGAATTCTTAATTTGCCGAAATGCATAAAGAAAACCCATTTGAGTTGTGAAGATTTCAATTTCAATCTGCAACTTTCCGATCCAATTGGGGAATACATTCCTGAAGAAATAAAATGGAGAAGTATTGCTGGAGATTACGTAATTTCTTTAGGAAATAAATCATCAGCAAAAAGGGGAAAACAAAAAGATCTTCCAACTCTAAAGGCCTCTGTGAATGCATTCACCAGAATGTGGTTTGGTATTATGTCTGCATCTTCACTTGTCCATTCAGATGGAATTAATGCACCGCAAGAGTTATTGATAAAATTGGATAAAGCATTTCTATTACCTCAGGCTCATGTTGATTGGGGATTTTAGGATATTACTTTTAAAAGTAATAAGATAGGATGAAATCAGGCATGCAAATAAAGAAGATCAAAAAAAAGGCTGAGAAAAGCCGCATCTGTAAAGAGATCATCGAATCTCTTCCTAACTGGTTTGGTATTCCTGAATCAAATAAAGAATACATTGCAGGAGTTGCTGATACGGATTTTTATGTAGCGTATATGTTAGAAAAAGAAATTGGTTTTTTCTCGATCATTTCACATTTTCCTCAAACAAGTGAAATATATGTTTGTGGTGTTCTGCCTGATTTTCACCGTTTAGGAATTAGTACAAAAATATTAAAAATTATAGAAAAAGATTTGAAACAGAATGGAGTGAAATTCTTAACCGTAAAAACTCTCAGTTCATCTCATCCAGATAAAGGTTATGCCAAAACCAGAGAGTTTTATAAAGCTTGTGGTTTTGTTCCGATAGAAGAATTTAAGAAACTTTGGGGAGAAGATAATCCATGCTTATTCATGGTAAAGATTCTGTAACATTTCTTGATCTGTCCTTCAAAAGAAAACCATTCAGAATGAACAAGTTTCATACTGCAGAACCCATTATAAATAGTAGAAAGGAGAATTAATGGATTTAACATTTATTTTAGCAATTGCGTTATTTATTCTTAATCTTTTTTTTTGTTTATTTATATGTTAGAAATAAATATGTTAATCAACCAACAAATTTTAAAGTCTTTTTTATTTTAGGGATAGTATTCATTCTAATGGGAATAGCTATGAAATTTTATGTTTTTACTATCATGGGACTTATTTTTATGATAATTGGATTAGCTAATAAAAAGAAATGGCGAGAATTTGAAGGAAAATAAGTTATCATAATTCAATATGAAAGAAATATCGTGTGTCATTGTAAATTAGAAACATTAGAAAAACTTATAATTTATGTGAATAATCTTATTAGTTTCTGAAAAAACAACTTGCTTAGTTTTAAACAATTTTTTTATTTTGTTAATTGAAATATAAGATAACAGGAGATTATTATGGAAGGTACTTTAGTTTCATTATTTGTAAACAGCCTGAAGAAGAATTGGAATCTTAATGCATTCTCAAATTATAACAGAGACACAATAACTTATGGAGACGTTGCAGATAAAATATTATTTCTACATTCATTGTTTAATAACTGCGAAATAAAAAAGGGTGATAAAATTGCTATCATCGGTAAAAACTCAATAAACTGGGCAATAACATATTTAGCTACTGTTAGTTATGGTGCAGTTATTGTTCCTATTCTTCCAGATTTCAAATCAGACGATGTTCATCATATTGTTAATCATTCAGATTCTGTTCTACTTTTCTCCACTGATCAAATTTTTGATAATTTAGATGAATCTTCAATGAAAAATTTATATGGAGTTTTTTCTTTAACAAACTTTTCTATCTTGCATTCTAATAAAAAGATAAATCAGAACAGTATCGAAAAGGTTAACAAAGAATATTTGGATAGTTTTAATAATAATTTAACAATTGAGAATTTTTCCCTAGATGAAATTAATAATAAAGATCTGGCTGTAATAGTTTATACTTCGGGAACTACCGGATTTTCTAAAGGGGTTATGTTACCGCATCTTAGTTTAGTTACGAATATCGTTTTTGCTCAGAAGTATATGCCATTAAATCCCGGAGATACAATCGTTTCTTTTTTACCAATCGCTCATGTTTTCGGATGTGCCTTTGAATTTCTTTTTCCATTCTGCAACGGGTGTCATGTCACATTCTTGGGAAAAACACCTTCCCCAAAAATTATTTTGAAAGCATTTGGTGAGATCCATCCAAGATTAATACTTTCTGTTCCGCTTGTTATCGAGAAGATATACAAAAAACAACTCAAACCACTTCTCAGTAAAGGCTCAATTAAATTGTTACTAAAAATACCACTTACAAGAAAACTGCTATATAAAAAGATCAAGGAAAAATTAACAATAGTGTTTGGCTCTAGGTTCCGTGAAATTGTAATTGGCGGAGCACCTTTGAATGCTGAGGTAGAGCAATTCCTACACGATATTGGTTTTAGATTCACAATTGGATATGGTATGTCTGAATGTGGACCTTTAATAAGTTATTCAGATTGGGAAAAGTATAAATTGCAGTCCACAGGTAAGCTTGTAGATGCTATGGAAGTTAAGATTGATTCTTCTGATCAATTTAATGAGATCGGAGAAATAATGGTTCGTGGAGATAATGTTATGTACGGTTATTACAAACATGAAAAAGCAACCAAGAAAGTTCTGGATAAAAATGGCTGGCTGCGAACCGGAGATCTTGGTGTTATAGATGAAGAGAACTTTATTTACATTAAAGGGCGAAGCAAAAGCATGATTTTGGGACCTTCCGGAAAAAATATCTATCCTGAAGAATTAGAAACTAAATTAAATAATTTACCTTATATTCAAGAATCTCTTATTGTAAAAAAAAATGGACAGCTTGTAGCTCTTGTATATCCTGATATAGAGTTAATAGATACAAATAATATTATAGAAAGTGAACTTGAAAAAATAATGGAAAAGAATAAGGAAACTATGAACAATATTTTCCCATCCTATATGCGAATTGTGAAAATTGAAATTTTTCCTGAAGAATTTGAGAAAACACCAAAAAGAAGCATTAAAAGATTCCTCTATTCATAATGAAAAAAATAGTAGTTATTATATTTAGTGTTAGTGTTTCTGTACTTGTGGGTTATCTCTTTTTACTACGACCTAATGTATCAGAAGAAGATTTTACAACTATACATACAACACAAAATCCTCAGCAATCTTCAATTTTTGATCATAACAATATCCAGATAATTTCAAAAGGTTTAGATATACACATAGAACCTTTTGCACAATATAAAATATCTGCTATAATTCTGAGTAGAAAGAGATATACTAATAAATGGACATCGATCATTTCCCCCTTGGATTTTGCTTTTGGTTGGGGTGAAGTCTCCAAACCGGAAAATATTGAACATATCAAAGTTAAACAAACTATGCGTTGGTACCGCTACAGATTTGATAACGAATGTGCAATTACTCAGAAATATATTTCTGAACATTCTTCTAACCATCATATCATCCCGGCTAACAGTAATATTCGCAAAGCTGTGCTGTTAGCAAAAAAAAATGATAAGATCGTTTTGGAAGGCTTTCTTGTAAATGTTTCAGGAAAATACAAAGGTGATAATGTTAGTTGGAGATCGAGTCATACCAGAACAGATACTGGAAACGGTTCCTGCGAGATAATGTACGTTACAGGTGTAAAACTTGATACAAATGTTTATAGATAGAATATGAAAATAATTTATCCTGATTATAAGAATTCAATTGTAAATCTGGTTTCATCCATTTTAGAAGCTTACGATGTTACAAACAATCACCCACCTTTGAAACAACTTGATACGAAAACACTTAGAATAAAAAAGAACATCATTTTTTTTATTCTTGATGGCTTTGGAATGAACTTACTTAACAAATTTGCAAACTCAACTAAATTCCTGAATAAGAACTTAGTCTCACCTATTACCTCAGTATTCCCATCTACTACAAGTGCTGCGATAACCAGTATCATTAGTGGAAAAACTCCCTGGGAACATGGTGCAATTGGTTGGACTTTGTATTTCAAGGAATTTGCTAAAAATATCGATTATCTTCCAAACTGGGATTCAATTACTTATAAAACACAAAATGCTAAAAAATATAACGTTATAGATTATGTAGGAGCAGACAACATCTTCAATAAAATATCAGGTAGAAACCCAGATGTTCAACAATTCTATCTTACACATGATGAACTGAGTCAAAGTACTAATATTATCAAAAATTCCGGTACTGCAAAAATAATACCATACTCAGATAATAATCATCTTTATAAAACAATAAATGAATTAATTAAAACAGAAAAAGAAGGAAGAAAATTGATCTTTGTATATTCTTCTTCTCCAGATAAAATTGAACATCGTCATGGTGTATATTCAAATGAAGTTAAAGACTTTATCGTGGAAACAGATTCAGCATTAAAGAATTTAAGTTCACAATTAGCTGGAACTGATACGACAATTTTAATTACAGCAGATCACGGTTTGATTGATATTAATAATTATTCTTACGTTAACGAAGATGAGGAACTATTCGATAGCATGATCATGCCTACGTTTCCAGAACCTAGATTTATCAGTTTCTTTGTTAAGAAACATAAAATGAAACAGTTTAAAAAAGCCTTCAAAAAATATGAAGATAAATTCCTACTGTTCACTCGCAATGAATTCCTAAAACATAAATTTCTTGGTTTTGGAAAAATGCATCCTAAAATTGATGATTTTATTGGTGATTACTTAGCAATTGCAATTTCGGATTCTGCTATGAAATCAATTTATATGCAGAATGGAAAATGGAAAAAAGAGTTTTTGGCTCATCATGCAGGACTTACAGAAGATGAAATGCTGGTTCCACTTATAAAAATTGATATATAAATATCTATATTGCAAGGTAATTTCTTGGGAAAAAAAACAAGTAGAAATATAGTAAACCAAAATAAAGCATACGTTTTTGCTGCAGTTGCTGTTCTGTTCTGGGCTACAGCATCCACATCATTTAAAATAACCTTAAGATATTTAAGCACAATCGAAATGTTATTTTATTCTTCTCTGACTGCGTCTATTGCATTGTTCATAATAATTCTTTTCCAAGGAAAAACTAAGAAAATCTTTAAATCAGAAAAAAAAGAAATATTGAATTCTGCCATTTTGGGTTTCATGAATCCATTTTTTTATTATATCATCCTTTTCAAAGCTTATACTCTACTTCCTGCTCAAATTGCACAACCACTAAATTTCATTTGGCCTATCATGATAGTTCTTCTTTCTATTCCAATACTTAAACAGAAAATTCCTCTAAAAAATTTGCTTGCGATATTTATCAGCTTTTCCGGTGTTTTATTGATCTCAACAAAAGGGAAATTTTTTAGTTTTAGAATTGATGAGCCCTACGGAGTTTTTCTTGCACTTTTTAGTTCAATTATCTGGGCACTTTTTTTTATTATAAATGTAAGAAACAAAAGAGATGAGGTCATTAGACTTTTCTTAAGTTTTACTTTCGGTTGTATCTACACATTTATTCTGCTCTATCCAAATATTTCACTGCCACCACTTTCCGGAATTCTTGGAGCAATCTACATCGGATTGTTTGAAATGGGTATAACCTTTGTGATCTGGATAAAAGCCCTGAAATACTCATCTACAACAGCGCAAGTTAATAATCTGATATATCTCACACCTTTCCTTTCTCTCGTCGTTATCCGGATTGTAATAAAAGAAAGGATTTTACTTTCAAGTATTATTGGAATCTTATTAATAATTTGTGGAATAATTCTCCAAAAGAAGATTGAAAGTAATTATTTCATTTCTGAATAATTTTGTAGCAGGTTATTTTAATTTTTTTTTCATAACTCATTGTAAACAATGATAAGAAGATCACCAACAAGTTTAGAGAAACCTACTCGCTTTTTCTTTTTAAATTTATAGGCTTGACATTTTCAGTCACATTTAAGTTTTTACCCAATAAAAATTAGGAGGAAAAATAAAAAAAATTATTTTACTAAGTTTGTTTGCGTTGTCTTTACTATTATTTACGAGTTGCTTTGAAAGTACAGAACCCGATGAATCAACAACACTTATTGTCCAGACTAATCCATCCAATGCTTCTGTCTATATTGATGGGGCTTACACGGGATATTTAACTCCTGTAACAATCACTGACATATTACCCGGTGATCATCATGTGAGAATTTACAAAGATGGTTATAATGAAATCGTTCAATACATAACTATTATTGAAAACGAAACATATACAATAAGCAAAGATCTTTCAGCTCCAGTTCCTCCATATCCTGTCTTTACTTTTTATGAGCCAGCAAATGATCAGCATTTTCTTGATAATGTTATTAGTGTAGATGGGTTTATTGAATTAGATAATGGGCAACCTTTTAGTGGAATTTCTGCTATTCTTTCAATTAATGGTATAGATTCTGAAATTGAAGTCGACACTGACGGAAACTTTTATGTTACTATTTCTATAGGTGCTGGTGAAAACAATCTTTTCATGAGAGCCAATAGTGCAAATGGTGATACCGGAGTTAGTGATATAATTACAGTTTATGGGGATTTTATAGCTCCAGAAATTGAAGTTGTATTATGGTGGAATACTCCTACTTCCGATATTGACTTACATGCTTGGAATCCTGATGGTGATCATTGTTATTTTGGCAATGAAGTAATTCCTGATGGATTTCTAGATATTGATGACACAGAAGGTTTTGGACCTGAAACATTTGCTGTTCAAACTGCAAATGCAGGAGATTACGTAATTCAGGTAAACTGTTATTCACTTGATTCGGATACTCATGCAGATGCTTCAATTCAAGTCTTCTTTGACGGTATATTACAGGATGCATACGGACCGCATCATTTTATTGTAGCAGATTACATGGGTGAGGATCCAGAAGCTTGGTGGGAAGTATGCACTATTTCAATTGAGGATGGTCGATGTGTGATATCTAATGATAAACCTACTCAAGTTGTTCAAGATAAGATTAGACTAGATAAAGTTAATCTTCCAAGAAAGTAGTAAATTTAGTAAGAAAAATATAACTGGCAGATAGAAATATCTGCCAGTTTTCCAATTTGTAAATTAGAACACATTTTAGATAAATAAACTTGAGGAATGTATGAGGAAAATCAATATATTGAATTTATTTATATTTTCTGTTCTGTTGATAACCAGTTGTTTTGAATCTACAAGCCCTGAAGAAAAAACATCAATAGTAGTAAACAGTAATCCTCAAGAAGCAGCAATTATCATTCACAATGATTCAACAACTGCGGTTACACCTGCAACATTAGAGATCGATCCTGGAACTCATCATATTTGGTTGGTTCTTGATGGATATCAAACTTACTTTGAAGAGTTTACCATTGCTGAAGGTGAGACTTATACAATTAATACCGACTTAGTACAGGCAATTGAGTCAGCAACACTTATCGTAAGTAGTGTTCCCGCAGGAGCAACGATCTATCTTGATGGATCTCCATCAAGATGGGTTACACCTGCAACTTTGGAAATTGATGTAGGAAATCATGAGCTAAGATTAGAATTAGCAGGTTATCAAGATTATATAGAAACTTTTAATGTTGGTGATGGTGATACTCATACTGTTAACGCTACAATGGAAGTAACACCTATTATTTCACTTAGTGTTTACACAACTCCATCTGGTGCATCTGTTTACATTGATGGATCATATACTGGGGAATTTACACCTATTACATTTACAGATATTCTACCTGGTGACCATAATGTAAGAATTTATAAGAGCGGTTACAATGAGGTTGATCTTGACATAACACTCCTTGAAAATATTCCTTATACTATCAATGAGGTGCTTTCAGCTCCAGTTCCTCCATATCCTGTGTTTACAATTTACAGTCCATACAATGGGCAAACTTTTAGCGATAATGTTATTACTATTGATGGATTTATTGAGCTAGATACTGGGAGCCCTTACACTGGTGACAACGCTATTCTTGCCATTAATGGTGTTGACTCTGAGATATACGTGAGTAGTGGTTATTTTGACGAAACTATTTCAATTACAGCTGGCGAAAATGAACTACAATTTAGAGCAAATGGTCCAAATGGTGATACAGGTGTAAGTGATGTAATTACGGTTTATGGTAATTTTAATGCTCCTGATATTGAAATTGTATTATGGTGGAATACGCCCACTTCTGACATAGATTTACATGCCTGGAATCTTGCTGGTGAACATTGTTATTACGGCAATAATGTAATTTCGGATGGATTTCTTGATATCGATGATGTAGAAGGTTTTGGCCCAGAAACATTCGCTGTGCAAACTGCAAATGTAGGAGTTTACGATATCCAGGTTAACTGTTATTCTCTTGATTCGGATACTTATGCTGATGCTTCCATTCAAGTTTTCTTCGATGGAATCTTGATGGAAACATACGGCCCACATCATTTTATAGTGGATGACTTTAATGGATCAGATCCAGAAGCCTGGTGGGAAGTATGTACCATTACAGTAAGTCGTGGTAGCTGTGTGATTAGCAATGATCAACCAACTCCACTTGTAAGAGAAAAAATCGAATTAGATAAAGTAAGCCTTCCAAGAAAGTAAAAAAATAAGTTAAAGAATTGTAACTGGCAGATGATCAAATCTGCCAGTTTTTTTTATTACTACCTCAGTAATATCATCTTCTGAAAATTTGATGTTTTCATCTTCAACTGCACGTTTATATGCAATAATTGTCCTTATTTTAAACAATAATGATTTTCATTAATTCAAAATTTCATTTATTGAATCCACTCGTAAAAGAATTGACAGATAAATGGGAAAAAGGGATAAGTGAAAAAAGAGGAGTGGTATGAAAAAGATGTTTGGCCTGTTCATCTTCACATTATTTTTAACTTCAATAAATTGTATTGAATGGGATTTGACTCATGATATTACTTTCACAACTACTTTTTACAATAAGCAGCACAAATTCGAATCCATGCTTAATTACAAACCAAAATTAGATTTTGATCTATACAATAAGCAAGAACATTTATTTGATACAGAATTCTCTTATGATTTTAATCTTAGCTACAATAACTTTAACGATCAGGATCTTTCGTTATCTGGAAAGTTATACCGAGGCTGGCTCAGGTATTCTTCATCACAAACAGAATTAAGAGTTGGACTGCAAAAAATAAATTTTGGGCCTGCTCAAATCCTGCGTTCTCTTCAATGGTTCGACAGCCTTGACTATGATGACCCTACTCAAACAACCGAAGGTGTGAAAGCTACACTTGGCAGGTATTATTTTCTTAATAATGCAAATATCTGGTTATGGGGAATTTGGGGAGAACGTAATGAAACTTCTCTTGATAAATTCTTCTCTGATGAAAACAATCTGGAATTCGGCGGCAGGATCCAATATCCCTTTGAATTCTGTGATGCTGCTCTTACTTTCCATCACTGTAAATTAGGAATAACTCGTGAAAATAGATTCGGTTTCGATGCACGCTGGGATTTTATTGTTGGCTTTTGGCTTGAAGCAGTTACAACCAAATTCAGCGAAAGTGTATTTCTCCCCAGCTGGCAAAAATATATGACCCTGGGAACAGATTACACAATTTCATACGGTAATGGAATATATATTTTGGGTGAGTATTTTGTCTATTCAGAATCGGAAAATGATCTCTTTGCAAGTAGTTATCAAACAAAAGCAGCTGCCGCCTCGTTAAGTTATCCACTCGGGCTATTCGACAGCATTAAAGCTGCAGTTATATATGACTGGGCAATTGAAGACTTTAGCAAATCTCTCTCTTATCAAAGAACTTATGATAATATGAGTTTCAATTTGAACCTTCTCTGGAATCCGGAAGGAAGTAATTCTGTTCAGATGATATCAACAAATGGAATTTCGGCACAATTGATGATTATGTGTAGTTTTTAGAAAAGATGTGAACAAGAAATATGAGGTAATAAATATGGAATTAATCAAAATCGAAAAAATGACCAAACACTATCCCATCGGTGGAGGCAAATTCACAGCACTTCGAGATATCAACCTGGAATTCGAAGAGGGTGAATTTACCGGCATTGTAGGTCCCAGTGGTTCAGGTAAAACTACACTGCTGAATATTATTGGTTCACTGGATTCTCAAAGTGAAGGTAATGTAGTAGTTATGGGAAATCATATTCGTAACTTATCTTCCAAAAATGCGGCAAAACTTAGGAGTCAACACATTGGCTTTATCTTCCAGACTTATAATCTCCTACCGGTTTACACTGTTTTTGAGAATGTAGAATT
>JAVCCF010000072.1 GCA_030765625.1 Candidatus Tenebribacter burtonii | reverse complement strand
TAAAGGACAGGGAAATTATGAAGGATTATCCGGTGTGAATAGATCCATCTTTTTCCTGTTAAAAGCTAAGTGTCCTGTTATCGCCAATAACCTTGGTGTAAAAGAAAACGACATTATTTTAAAAGGAATTTAATATGTTAAATCACATTGGTATATCCATTAGTGACCCTTCTGAAATAAACACTTTTTACCAGGAGATGTTAGAAATGAAGCTGGTAAAACAATTCACGATCAACAGTGATCTTTCTAAGCAGATCTTCCAAATTAATAAAGAAACAAATGTATTCTTAATGCAAAAAGATAATCTAATCCTCGAAATATTTATTAATGAAAATTCAGTTCTCAAACAGTATAATCATATTTGTGTAAATGTATATTCTCGAAGTAAATTGATAAAAAAAGCAAAAGAGGATCATTACACTTGCACAATAATCCCCAGAAAAAAACATGACCTTGTCTTTATTGAAGATAAGACAGGAAATGTATTTGAGATCAAGGAAAAATGAAAATATTATTTGAAGTTTTAAAGCACGCATTAATGATCACAGGTTTTGTGTTTGTGATGATGCTTATTATTGAATATATTAATGTTCAAACCAGAGGATTATGGCATCAAAATCTCGCCAAATCCAAATGGAAACAATATTTTTTTGCTGCTATTTTGGGAGCTATTCCCGGATGTTTGGGAGCTTTTACAGCAGTTACATTGTTTTCTCACCGTATCATATCATTTGGAGCGGTTGTAACTGCTATGATCGCAACCAGCGGAGACGAAGCTTTTGTGATGCTGGCAATGTTTCCGCAAAAAGCAGTTCTACTAATTGGCATAGTTTTTGTAATTAGCATTATTGCGGGAATCATAACAGATAAAATTGTTCCCAAAAAATACTTTGAAACTAAATTTTCTAAGAATGAATTACCCTTACACGAAGAAGAAAAATGTGATTGTATTCCACGTAAAAATCTATTTGCCAATTTTGTTATAACATCTGTCCCAAGAATTCTAATAATAATTATTATCTCAATTTTTCTATTGGGAACTATCTTAGGTATGATTGGAGAAGAGGAATGGAACTGGATAAGAATAACGATTATTGTAACAGCTCTAGTTGCCTTCTTTATTGTTGTTACTGTTCCCGAACATTTCCTGAAAGAACACCTCTGGAATCATATTGTCAAAGTTCATATTCCAAAGATTTTTCTTTGGTCGTTTGGAACATTACTTGTAGTAAATTTCCTACTGCAATTTATTGATATTAATAACTGGATAGCTGATAACATGTTTGCTGTTTTAGTTGTTGCACTAATTATTGGTATAGTACCAGAATCTGGACCGCATCTTGTATTTGTAACATTATTTGCATCAGGGGCTATTCCATTCAGTATTTTATTAGCAAGTTCTATTGTTCAGGACGGACATGGCATGTTACCAATGCTGGCGGAATCTAAAAGAGGATTTATTGCTGTGAAAACAGTAAATCTCATTTTCGGTACAATAGTTGGCGTGATTGGGTTATTGTTGGGATTGTAATCGAGTATGAAAGATAAGAAGAAATTTCAATTTGGAAATGTACTAACTGTCTCTTTTGCGCATCTCTCACATGATATTTATTCTGCATTTTTAGCTCCTATTCTTCCTCTGCTTATTTCAAAGTTTGGAATTTCACTTTCAATGGCAGGGCTAATGGATATAACCAGGAAGCTCCCTTCTCTCTTTAATCCCTTTGTTGGCTTGATCGCAGATCGGATCTGCGTAAGATATTTTATTATTGTTACTCCTGCTATCACAGGCATTGCTATGAGTTTGTTAGGTGTTGCACCTAGTTTTCCTGTCGTTCTAATTTTATTATTGGTAGCAGGTATTAGCAACACACTCTTTCATGTTCCATCTCCTGTAATGATAAAACATGTTTCAGCAGAACAAACTGGAAAGGGCATGAGCTATTACATGTTGGGGGGAGAACTTGCTCGAACTCTTGGTCCACTACTTATAACAGCTGCAATTTCATGGTGGGGCTTAGAAGGTTCATGGCGAGTGATGCCTTTAGGAATAATTGCATCAGTCATTTTGTATTTTAAACTAAGAAATATAAGTATAAATAAAGACTTTCAAAAAAGGAAAAAAAAGATAGGAGCAAAAGATACTTTTAAAAGATTAATTCCATTTTTTATAATTATTTCTGGGATCACAATATTCAGAGCAGCTATGAAATTATCGCTTACGCTTTATCTACCTACCTTTTTAGTAAAACAAGGAAATACTTTATGGCTGGCAGGAATTTCCTTAGCTGTACTACAATTTTCAGGTGCAATCGGAACTTTTTTAGCTGGTCCAATTTCCGATAAAATAGGTAGAAAAAACATACTTCTAATAACATCAATAATTAATCCAATTTTGATGTGGTTGTTTATCTCTTCAAATGGAAGTTTCATGATCCCACTTCTTATATTAATGGGATTTTTCCTTTTTGCATCTGGTCCAGTTTTGTTGGCTCTGGTTCAGGATACTGATTCTGATCACCCCTCTTTTGTTAATGGGATTTACATGACTTTAAGCTTTGGTGTCAGCTCACTAATGGTTTTGTTGATCGGTTTTCTAGGAGATAAGTTTGGATTAATTTTAACCTATCGAATTTGTGCAATTCTCTCGATTGCTTCAATTCCGTTTATTTTAATGCTATCCAACAAAAAAAAATTAAAAAAAGTAAATAAGGAGGAATCTTTATGAAAAAAAAGATAAATTGGTTATCAAATCAACATCCTAATTATGGGAAACATAAGAAATGTAATGAACTTTTTCCTAAGAAAATAAGCTCAATTACACGATCATTCCATCGTGAAATTCCAGGATACAAAATATCTCCACTTAAGAATTTATCAAGTTTGGCAGAAATGCTTCATATTGGAGGAATTTGGGTAAAGGATGAATCCAGCAGACTAAGTTTAAACTCTTTTAAAGTACTTGGTGGTTCTTATGCAATTTATCGCTTCCTGAAAAAGAAAGTAGGAATGACAAATGAAGAACTTAATTACAAACAATTAATATCTCTAGAATTTAGAAAAAAAACAGGTCATATTACTTTTGCAACAGCAACAGACGGTAACCATGGAAGGGGCGTTGCTTGGGCAGCAAATAAACTTGGACACAAATCAGTAATTTATGTTCATGAAAATACTTCAAAACCTCGTATTGAGGCAATTCGCAGTTATGGAGCAGAAGTAAAAATTATTAATGGAACTTATGATGATGCTGTTAGTCAAATAAATATTGATGCTCAGAATAACAATTGGGAAATAATTTCTGATACTTCATGGCCGGGATATCAAGAAATTCCTACCTGGATCATGCAAGGTTATACTACTATGATATCGGAAATTCAGGAACAATTTTCAGCACAGGGATTAATCAGACCAACTCATATTTTTATTCAAGCTGGTGTGGGAGCTCTTGCTGCATCTGTTATTGGTCATTATCAAAGTTTATTAGAAAACAACGCTCCAATCAGTATAGTAGTAGAGCCAAACAATGCAGCCTGCTTATTTAATTCGATGAAGAAGAATGACGGAAAACCGCATAATTTCCCTGGCAAATTAGATACAATCATGGCAGGATTAGCTTGTGGTGATCCCAGCCCAATAGCATGGCAAATTCTTATTGAAGCAGCAGATTATTTTATATCAGCACCAGATTACATTGCAGCAAAAGGTATGAGAGTTTATGCTGTTCCATTAAGAGAGGATCCTTTTATTGTATCAGGAGAATCAGGAGCGGTAACTTTAAGCATCTTAATGGAAATCATGGAAAATCCCGAATTATTGACATTAAAAGAAAAATTGAAATTAAATAAAGAATCTCAAGTTTTACTGATAAATACTGAGGGAAATACCGACCCAATTAATTTTCGCAAAATCGTATGGGAAGGATTCGATCCAATACCATTCTAGTAAGAATTAATAGTTTAAAATAAAATAGATCATTCCATTTATAATAGAAGTGGTAGAATAAAAAAGGGAGTTAAGATGAAAAAATATGATGTAATTATTATTGGTGGTGGACCTTCAGGTATTATCACTGGTGTTACTGGGAAAAAACGAAATCCCGGAAAAAGTTTTTTAATGATCAATGAAGAGGCAAAAGGATTAGTTCCTTGTGGAATTCCTTATATTTTTCACGATCTGGATG
>JAVCCF010000023.1 GCA_030765625.1 Candidatus Tenebribacter burtonii | reverse complement strand
GCTCAGGTATTTATCTTTATAAAATCAAAGTAGGTAAACAAGAGTTAGTCAAACGTATGCTATTGTTGAAATAAAGTGTTTGAGGATTATGGTGTATAACAAAAGTGCCCACATTCAGATTGAAAGAAATGCAAGAAGAACGTGGCACGCCGCCGTTATGCAGTAGTTAGGAGAAATAACAAAATGCCATTTATTAATTCTAATGAAACAAAATTATATTACAAAGAATTCGGTACAGGTAATCCAATACTTGTGTTACATGGAGGTCCGGGCGTTGATCATAAATATATGCTTAATCTTAAGGCATTGGCCAAATATTATCGTTTAATTTTTGTCGATTAACGGGGAAATGGAAAATCAAAAATATCTAATTATAATACACTCACATTCAACAATTTTACATCTGATTTGGAAAATATTCGGGAACATTTAAAAATTGATAAATGGATTGTCATTGGACATTCATTTGGTGGGTTTGTCGCGTTGGAATATGTTCTACGTTATGCCCAATGTGTTTCACAATTATGTATAATTGAAAAGGCTGGTCATAATACATCAATCGAATGTCCGGATAAACTTATTAATTTAATGTTATCTTTTTTTAAGAATAAAACTGCATAACATAATAAGAGTTTCCCTGCTTTCTCATGCATGGAAACTCTGTTGACTAAGCTCGACATGGATTTTTTTTATTGAGGATTGTTTTTCGATGATTTTCTGAAACAGATTTCATTTTTTGAAAGAACTAATCGGTTTTCTATTGAAATCGATATTCCCATCAACTTTTTTATGTCAAATTTGAGTTCACAAAATCAGCCTAAACTTCATTTCGATATTTAGCTGGTTTTGGACACTAATTCCCATATATCAGGGCGCACCTATCCTGTTTGCTCGAATTTTGGATTCAAGCAATAAGTGGCTGTTGTTGGGTATCGTTTTGCAGCTAGACATATGGAGGCGCCCTTTTTTTCTATAATAGATCGTTACGAGCTTCATGATTTTTGAACATTTGGGACAGACATTGGCAACTCTTATCAGTTTCTTGTGAACTGCTATTTTAGATTCAGGCTTCTGTATGATTCCGCATAGTGCCAGCTTTACTCGCTCAAATAATGCTTTTGATGCTGAACTCAAAAAAGGTTTTCCGAAAGATATTTTTGTTAAATCCTTAAAAGAAGTAATAAAACTTTACATCAATTAGCTATGAATCAAGATTTCCAAGTTTGGGAAGTCTGATTATAAAGAGGTTAAATCATGAACAATATCAATAAACATTGTGTTTTTTGTAACTCAGGTAATAGAATAATTATCAAAAATGAATACGCTTATGCCATGTTAGATGTATATCCAGTATCTAAAGGTCATACTTTAATTATTCCTAAAAGACATTTTAGTAGTTATTTTCAAATTACTGAAGAAGAATTACTTTCTATTAATGCACTTCTATTAAAAATGAGAAAACAACTATTAGAAGAAGATAAATCAATTGAAGGTTTCAATATTGGTATTAACTCTGGGGAAGTTGCCGGTCAAACTATATTTCATCTTCACGTTCACTTAATCCCAAGAAGAAAAAATGACACTCAGAATCCTAAAGGTGGGGTTCGAGGTGTAATCCCTAACAAAATGTCATATTAAATTATTCTCTTCTTCCATCATTTATAATTTCACTTTATTCCGCACCCCGTAACCCGCAACCCACAACCCGTACTTAACACTCAGCACTTTTCTTTTCAATCTTCTTGACACAAATTTTTCAATTTCCTATAAATTGTACGCTTATCAAAGCAAATTCTAATTAATTATTTTAAAATTAAAAAATTGCAAATCTTTAATGCAAAAGGTAGGTTTATTATGGATTTAAATTCTCCTTCGGGAATGTACAAATGTACAACTTGTCTTAAAGTAGTAGCTCATAATCATGGTAAAGAATTTCTTCCATGTCCAAAATGTAACAAAAATTCTTGGGTTATTATTTATAAAGACAAAGATTATCTTGCTTCAATTCAGCAAAAAGACATTATCCAGAGCACTATCAAAACACATAATCTTTAAATTATTAACTAAAATCGCCCCTTGCTTGCAGTTGGATGACATATTTATTAATTTATCATTCAACAAATTTTAACAACAAGTTTGTTAGACTATAAATTCAATTTTTCTCAAAAGTTCTGTGTGTGGGTAAAACTATAATGGAAGGGTTGTATCCACCAAGGTTGGGTGCCCTTTCATCATGCTTTGAATAGCTATTAGAGTGCCATACGGACACACTGATAGCCGACAAGTTCATTATATGAGTAAACCCTTATGTATTCCCATCGCTATACAAACCGATAGAATCAATGTGAATATGAAGAATTAAGCTACACTATAAAAAGGAAGCATTTTCCCATATCAATAGCTGAGTTTCTAGCTCTTATATAAAAGGTAATTAATACATGGGCTATATAAAGGTTGATTTACTGCATAAATAGGATAGTTTTCCGACACTAATATAAAGAATTATCTATTAAAATACTAAAGGTTTTTTGACGATCATATATATACATGAGTAGAATGAGACAATATTACTGGAATTATCCGATAATGTTACTATCATATACGCACATGAGAAAACTACTTTATAAATAATATGCAAACATCACTATGCACGTAAGAATGATATCTATCATTAAAGGTTTTTTAACAGTCACATACGTGTGTGAAGAAAATAGTTCAAAACACCATAATAAAGCAATGCTATATTAATGTTTAATAATATATTAGCTTTAAGACTATACCCCTTTAAAGTTAATCATTTTCAAAGTGAAGGTAATTTATCAATTGCTTGATCTTTTGTCTTATCAACCTTCTCAACATATTGTAGGGTCGTTCTAATATCTTTATGGGTCATAATTTTTTTTACTGTAAATACATCTGCCCCATTTTCAATTAGTAAACAGCCAAAAGTATGTCTAGAGCAATGAAATATTATCTTTTTTTGAATTCCTGCCTTTTGTAACCATCCCAATAATCAAGATATAATCTATACAGATTACTTGGATTCTTCCTATACCTGATTTTAATTCTATAACCTTTGTTTTGATTATTGAGTTGTTTTAAGATACTTGGAATTTGATTATTCATAATTACTTCCAAAGACAAAAAAGATATTATGCAACAAATATGCAACAAAAATATTATAATAATTTAGAGTTGTATAAAAATATATCAAAAAGAATCAACACAAATCTAAATATGCCCTAATGCTGTTAATGTTTACTACAAGTGTTATGTATTGAGTTAAGCTTCATATAATCAATGGTGCTGGAAGGGGGATTCGAACCCCCGACCTACTGATTACGAATCAGTTGCGCTACCATCTGTGCCATCCCAGCATTCATTTATTTATTGAATTTAGAAAATTTCTGTTACTTTACAGGTCAAGAGGATTTATTGTTGAATAAAAAATTATTTTAAAATTAGATTATAAAATTCTTATTCCTTTTTTAGAAAAAGCATTTAGTGATAGATCCGCGAAATCATTATTCTGATATTTTTCAATTGCAGCAGCACCTATCATTGCAGCATTATCCATGCAATATTCTAATGCTGGGAAGAAAATATTTGCTCCAATAACTTTTCCCTTCTTAGAGATTTCACTCCGTAAAAGACTATTTGCAGAAACACCACCTGCAACTATTATTATCTTTGCATCAGATTTTTTTGCAAATGCTATTGTTTTAAAAACTAAACTATCAACAATTGCTCGTTGAACTGAAGCTGCAATATCGGCAATATGTTCCTGAATAAATTTATTATTTTTACTTGCCAGGTAATTCCTCACAGAAGTTTTGAATCCACTAAAACTGAAATCATAATTATCTTTTTTATTCAACGCTCTGGGAAATTGATGAAATTTAGGATTTCCATATCTAGCGATCTTGTCGATAATTGGTCCACCAGGATACCCTAATCCTAATAGTTTTGACACCTTATCAAAAGCTTCTCCCGCAGCATCATCTCGTGTTCTTCCAATTATTTTAAAATCAACGATAGATTTAAAATCAACAAGTTCTGTATGACCACCTGATACAACAAGAGCAAGGTATGGAGGTCTAAGATGAGGATTATTGATTCGATTTGCATAGATGTGACCAAGCATGTGATTTACAGCTATAACTGGTTTGCCAAGACTATAAGCTAAACTTTTGGCAAATGAGACCCCAACCAGTAAAGCTCCGATCAATCCGGGATTCACTGATACAGCAATTGCATCAATATCTTCAAAAGATAATTCTGCATTTGTTAATGCTACTTGTGTTAATTGCATAATATTCTTTAAATGTAATCTGGAAGCAAGTTCAGGCACAACACCACCAAAATCTTCGTGGGTTGTTTGAGATGAAATAAGATTTACAATAACCTTAAAATCAGAATTAATTATTGCTACTGAAGTATCATCACACGAGGTTTCAAAAGCTAATATCTTAAATTGTTTAGTTTTTTCATTGCTGATCATTCTGGATGACCTGGATTCTTTGAGGTGTGTATTCAATAATTTTAACACCGGATGGGACTTTAAACGACACGCTTGCGAACTCCTTTTTTAAAACTGATAAGT
This sequence comes from Candidatus Tenebribacter burtonii, assembly GCA_030765625.1. Lineage (GTDB taxonomy): Bacteria > Cloacimonadota > Cloacimonadia > Cloacimonadales > TCS61 > Tenebribacter > Tenebribacter burtonii. The sequence goes on along the minus strand of JAVCCF010000023.1, from coordinate 75,227 downwards.
TCAAATTTGCAATTATAGAATTTGTATTAAGTTTCTCCATGATCTCTTTGGGACCACTAACCATCACAGATACTTTTTGTGGAATTATTGTAATATTTTCAGTTTCAGGATATTTGATAGGAATTAACGAAATAGTTTTGTGCACGATCTTAGTGTTTGTAATTTCAAATTCAATACTATCTTGAAAAAGATCAATTTTTGGATCTGGAGAAATTAATTCTACCGTAAGTTTTCCATCAACAATCATTTTACTTGAAATCTTTTTTGTGAAAATTTGTTCAACTTCATTTAGTAAAGCAAGAGGACCCCTTAAAGTAATTTTTCTATTTGCATTTTTAACTTTATTTTTTAGAAAGAATTCTTCTTCATTTGCTGACGCATATTGGATTTTAAGTGGTTTTGTTCTTTCCACCAATTTGTCCATATTTATAAAGAAATCTTCGGTTTTATTTATTGAATTAATATTTAATTTAATTTTATCGGAGTACATAAGTTGATCAGGTTTGAGGTCGATCTGATTCTTTCCATAACGAAAATGAGAAGTGTCAATTTGGAAGAATTTTCTTGAAATTTGGAATAGAAGAATATCTTTACCCATTGCACTGATTTCTACAGTAACTTCTGGTAATCTGAAAGAATCCGGAATCAAATTTTGAGGAGTTTCAATTAATTTTATGGGAATATTTATTTCTAATGTATGAGTTTTTATCATTATTTGATGCACCCATAAAACAATTGCGATGAATAATACTAATAGTTTCATAGAAAGATGATTTTTCATGTTGTCAATGTTATCTATTTATTATATAAGATAATCTTTTACCCATATTAGAGACATTTTCGTTTTCATCATTTTTCCAATCATTAATAGTTTGTTGAGTTAACAATACAAATTCTTCAGATTTATCTCTTCTGCTTCTTTGAACAACAATATTGGCTAATTTTTTCATTGAAACCCAGATAGTTTTAATTCTTTTTTCTGAACCCACAGAAAGCCACTCTCTAATATATGGAAATACAACAATTGGATTAGCTCTGGCAACCTGTGTTAGAATATGTGTAATCTTTTTCTGAACTTCAATTTTATCATCATCAATTGCTTTACTGATAAATTCCATAATAAATCCAGGATCGGATTTTGCAATATTTTCCATTCCATGAAATGAAAGAGCACGCTTCTGTGAATTCCCAGATTCTATCCAGTTTACAATATTCTCTTTCATAAAGTTGGGATATGATCTCCACATTTCATTTATCACACTTTCAACTTCCCATGGAACACTATCAAATGTTTTCTCTAATAGTTTAAGAACCTTTTCAGGATTTTCTCTATCAAGATCGTAAAAGAAAAATAGTGCAGTTGCCCGAACGCCATAAATTCTATGTTTGAGCATAGGTTTAATGATTTTCTTCATTTTTGTTTTACTGCTATAATCAGTTAAACTTTTTCCTAGATATTCACGAATAAAATAATTCGGTGTTTTTGATATATTGATCAACTTTTTTTGAGCTGATTCTAATTTGTCTTTATCAAGATAGGCAAAGATCGAATCTAATATCTTATTAAGTTCTTTTCGATCATCACTATTTAATCTGCCGATTTCGTTCAATTGTTGCTCCTTATTAATTAAGCTACCAATATTTTTACTATGATTCTGTGTTCCTAATAAAGGTATAAATGAAAAATACTTTAACTTCACAAAAATCGCTTAACTACAAATAAATTATTTATTTTTCTTTTGTTTTGCCGTCAACGATTATTGTAAATTATTTTTGCATCTCTTTTTTTAGTGTTGGATCAATTGGGCTGCTATCATCTCTTTTCCACCTGTCATCAATAACAGCATCTACAGGAGATTTTTTTCTAATGTATTCCACTATAACATCGCGGAGCCCTTGCTCATAACGAGTTATCTGCGATTCTGGTACTTTTGTCAAAAGAGCCAGTCCTGCATTCCCCTGTAATAGAAAATCTGAAGTTGCAATCTTATATATTTTATCAGCCTGCCAGGGTTCACCACCAATAATAAGTTTTGAAATTCTATTAAAATTTTCTCTTTTTCTATTAATTACTACTTTTATTCCAGCAGTTCTTAGGCCATGTCTACTACCTGAAACTCTTGTCTCAATAATTTCTTTCAAGAACTTTCCATCAACTTCAATTAAAGCAATTTGATTATCGAAAGGCATCACACTAAAAACATTACGGTAAGAAATAGGACCTGAAGATAATTCATCACGGATACCACCAAGATTCATAAATGAAAAGTCTGCATCAGTATAATCTTTCATTGCTTCACAAACCAGATTACCAATAAGATTCTGAGTACCAGATCCGATCTTTGTAATGTTCATGGTGGCTTCTCCAATTATCTCATCCATTCCTTCTTCGGCTATTCCCTGCATTACTAAAATCGTATCACCAATGATTTCATCAGAAATAAATTCATCTTCAAACATCGTTACTAGAACTCCTTCATTTATCGCAGGAGATTCATACCCGGAAATCGTTTTTGTATCCTTATCTATTTTAATTGTAACATGACCCACATTGCTCCCATAAGCGTATCCTTGAAAAACTAGTGTATGTGTTTCTGGATCTTCCCACGGTTGCGCAAAACCTTTATGCATATGACCACCAAACAATATATCAATCCCTTCTACTTCATGTGCTATTTCCTGAGCGTCATATCCCCAACGTCGTTCTTCCTTTTCTTCATCAGGATTTAAGTAGCGTGCATCATAAGCCGGTTGCGGATCATACGGAAGTCCCATATGTGCAATTAGAATAACAAGATCAACCTTTTTCTCTTTGACAATATCAACATATTTCTGCACTTGATTTTTTGCTGGAAGAAAATCGACATTCTTTATATTATCAGGGAAACTCATCTGCTCTGTATCAGTTGTTGTTAAGCCAATCACACCAATACGTAATCCTAACTTCTCAATTATTTTATATGGTTCGGCATAATTAACTAATTCAGTAGTTCCCTTTTTGACAATATTACAGGAGAGAATCGGAAATTCTGCCATTTTAAGAGTTTTTATTAAAACATCTTCTCCAAGATCAAACTCGTGATTACCAATTGTCATAAAATCATAGCCAATCATATTCATATAAGTGATTACTGAGCGTCCTTCACTGATTGTTCCCACAGGATGCCCTTGAAAGAAATCTCCTGCATCAATCAGCAGATTGTCACGAGTTCCAGTTTTAGAAAGTGTGCGAACCCTTTTTATATATGTTGCGGCACTGCCACCGCCACCGAGTATCGGTGGAAAATCGGGATTCATAAAAGTTGCAGGATATCTATCGATACCACCATGGATATCATTTGTGAACATAATATCCAGCAATAGATCTTCCGCAAAAAGGAAGCTGCTGAATATAATCAGAAGTCCAACAATTATTTTAGCTTTCATAATTTCCTACCATGTAAAACTAATTGCTGATTTCAAATTAATAAATGTCTCATTTACGGTATCAGGATTTTCCCATCCACGATCCTGAATTATCGGGCTATCAATATTACCATTCTCATCATAATGAAGATTCCACAAATCTTCATATTCTCCATCTCTCCAATAATAGTTATCCATAAAAAGATCGAGAGTTTCATATTGCCGGTTAGAATATTCTAAAGAAATATCAAATGTAAATTTCTCCAAGAATGTAAAACCGGTTCCTGCTGTAAAGGTTGGAGTTGTTATCTCATTTACAAAAACAAAACCGGAATCTTCATGCAACCCATAACTTGTTGTATAATTAAAACCGAACCGGAAAGGAATACTATTTTTTAAAATATGCTCAACACCTATAAAACAATTTATTGCATCTTCGTACAATGGATTTGTATCTGACCACTTTATATATTCCACATCACAATTCATTACTGTTCTCATTATGTTTCTAGGTTTGTAAGAAAATCCTATGCGAGCATTCATCGGAAATATATATTGTGCATATGTTAATGAATCTAATGCAGTACCCATTGAATCAAATTTTGTGTAAACAAATACAGCAGTTTCTACATCTACCCCATCTTTGTCGCCTGTAACATCAAGTTTCATATCTGGTGCTATACTCAGACTTAAATCAAATCGAGGAGATAAATGAAAATTCATCCCAACTTTAAATCGGAAACCTGAAAATTCTCTTTCCAGAGTATTTATTGTGTCATTGAGTGTATCGTTCATTATATCTTGTGCTTCAGGTGTCCAGATTACACTACTTTCCATTTCGGAATCACCAGTTAATTGTGCGACTTCCAAACCTAAAGAACCAATGTTCTTATATTTAAATGCTGTTTGGTAAGCAAAAGCATTAATTCCACCTTTACTTTCTATAGAGTTTTGAGCAATCTTAAGTGGGTATCCGTTATCATTTGAATTCCAGTTATTTCTAACCTGCTCGAAATAATTGGCTTTAAAACTAACTTGCGGTCTATATTGAAGTGAAGCAGCAAGTTCAAAATCAGAAATAGCTCTTTTATAATATATTCCGCCAGCAAAATCTGCAAATGTATTTACGTTACTGGCATAAACAGCATCTCCGCTATAAGCGTCGAATGAGTTATACATCGGTAATGATCTGTTATCAGAATCAATCAGGAAGCCACCTGTTCCCTGAAAACCAAATCCGTTCTCTAAACTTGTTAGATTTGCAGGATTAACCATTGAATCTAATAATCTAAAACCACCTGCACCAACAGCAGAACCCATGGCAGTAGAATGTGGATCTAAGTTTCCAATAAAATTTCCGGTTTCTTTCTCCAAAATCGAATATGAATATAAACCCGAAATTATTGTAATTAATGTTATTATAAAAAAAGCTCTTTTCATCTATCCTCCAGATATATTAAGTTAAAATTTCCAATCAAGTTGCAAACGAACAATATTCTCTTCTCTTTCTACACGTTGAAAATAATATTCTCCCTCTTCAGGAATTTCATTATAATCCCTGAATTCCAACTCTCTTGTTAAAAATTGTTTGTATTTATATTTTAATGATAAATATACATTATTTGCGATTCTACTGTGAATATTCAACCAAGTTTTAAATCCTCTGTCACTGTGATCAAAATCAAGTTCAATATCTTCAAAATCCCAGAAGGAGGCTCCATTTGCGTACCACATGGCAAATGCACCGATAACCTTGAGATTCTTATTAAAATTATGTGTGTAATCCAAGTAGATCATATCACCGTCAGTAAGTGTTTGAGCCTGTGCCATATCTGCAGCTCCCGGTTCAGCAGGGTTAGAAAGGATTGAAAGGTATGGTGGTTGTAAAACCCGTGCATAAATATAACCCAATTGTAATTTATCATAATTCGATAAATATGTGATAAATTTAAGTTCAGTTTCATCTGCTTGTGATTTACCTCGTTCCATTTCGTCATCATATCTTTTAACCTGATGTTTATGACGAATTCTAAATCGTAATTGATGAATAGGTTTAAACTCAAGTTTCACTTCCGCTCTCACTCCTCTGCGTGCATCGGATTTTCTTTCCCAAATATCAAGATACGCTTTGGTAAGTGTGAGCATTGTATGAAATTGATACCTGGTTTCAAAATAGACACCTTTTTCTGCAGAAGGCTGGGCTGAATTATTGTACATATCATTCAGCAAAGTATTATTTAACCCGTAAGTCAATTTTTCAAAAACTGTATCATCATATCTTTCACTCTCGGAAAAACTGCGGTGATAAGGATTATCAAAATCGAGATCATAATCACGATAAATAGTAAGCAGGTATAAATTATCATATTGAGTGTAAGAACTTATAAGAAGAGCACTTGGGTCATCTCCTATTTTACCGAGACTGCCATCTTTTTCTAACTCTGCATATTCACCCTGAATTGAAGTATTATTAAGAACTGTTCGCCAATCGAAACCAACAACTCGTCTATAATCTCTATCTCCGTAATCATCTGAAATTGTAGAATACATATTTGTAATTTCATTATCAGTAATTTTCCATTTATTAAAATGATAATCATCGGCAATTAAAATTTCTTTGAGTTCATCTCCTTCAGGAACTACAAATTCTCTATCATATCTTGCTTCATATCCGGTAAAACCAATATGTGTTCCAATAAAGGGTGAATATTCAAAATGACTACCAATAATATCTTCTTGCAAGGCATCAAGACGAGGAGCAATTCTTACTTGATTTTGGTTTCCTGCATATTCATTGAAAAATGTTTCAGCTTCTCCCAGTTCATCATTCGAGAAACGATTTGTCATATTAATATAACCTAGAATATAGTCATCATCATCCAATTCACCATTTTCATTGCTGTCATAAACTACTGCATCTTTCTTATCGGAAGAAAGAAAGAACACGGCATTCATATTGTTTCTTTTCCAATCTAACGCAATACCGCGTAAGGCATATTCCTGTGTTCTGGAAATGTCACCAATAATTCCGGTGATTCTTTTGTTAAAGCCATATCCGGTTTTCCTTGGACTGTATGAATCCGTATTTTCCATAACCAATCCTTCCCCGAATGTAGCTCTAAAATTACCTGCATATACTTTTATGAAATTGTCACCTAATAATTCTAAGTTATTTTCATATCCAACATAATATTTTCCGTCTTCAAAAAGAGTTTTGGAATTACTATCAAAAATTGGTGTTGAACCCTTTGGAGTCTCATAAATAAATCCGGCTTTGAATTGATTTTTATACCGCATCCTAAGTTTATTCATCATGGAAGCACGATCTGATTCCATATTGAAATAACCCCAGTACGATTTATTCTTTATTGCTGGACTTCCATATGCATATCTGATCATTGATTCTAGATACATCTCTTTTTCAGTATCTCCATAAGGACTATCGTTATATTTCATTTGATAATCAAAATAGAGATCACGCACATCGGGCTGTTCTTTGTAGTAAACGTAATGCTGCAGGTTTTTGGCTCCGTAGTATGAAATCCCGGGTGATTTACGAAGATCACGATAACTTGAGATCGAATCACCAACAGCTACTCTATTCAAAATAGCGGCAACATCTAAAGGTGAAGTATTGGGAAAGTTCAAAATATCAGAGAACGCAAGTTTATTTATATTTCTTGGTGATATAAGATAATCTTCCCAAATATCACTCATTCCTTCCTGCAGACCTTCACTGCTTCCTAATCTTTCGATTAAATAATAAATATCATCACGGCGTTTAGCAGATTCATCTTTCTCATCAAAGTGGGAAATTGAAACAAGTGGCTTGAGTAAATTCAAGGTTTTCTGGTCTATTGATTTGATCTCGCGAAGTTGGTAAATACTTTGAAAAAAACTGTTGTAGAAACGATAATCGTAAATATCGCCTGCTTGCTTTTCCGTAATGGGTAATTGAGTTTTTAATTCATGCAATGTTACAGTATTCAGATCTATTTTAGCTTTTGCAATTGAAATGATTAACATAATCAAAAGAGAAATAAATAATAATTTTTTCATATTTTAATTTTCCTTATTTATATCAGATAAATATATGATTACTCTGATTTTAGTTAAAAAATTTATTTACCTTTTAATTGTAAAGTATTTTTCTTTCAATTTACTATAATAAAAACAAATGAAAAAAAATTATGACTAGCAGATAATGAAATAAAAAAGATTTGACAAAGAGAATACAACTCAGATTGTGTGTTAGAAAATTTTGGAGGAGAAATGGCAGAAAACACGAAAATTGAAAAGACAAAAAAGTTCTCTTTAATTGAACTTATTATGATAATTATGCTGGTTGGAATTGTTTTTACACTTATTATACCTTTAAGAGCAGATAAATTAAATCATAAGAAACTCAAAGAAGCAGTTTATAATATGCAGGTTATAGCCCGTGCAGATGTACGTTTCAAGATAGATCCGAATAATGGATATTATATTTTTGAACACACCGTTGTAAAACTTAACAAAGATGGTAATTATACAGGAGAAGATTTATTATACATAATTGAAGATCTGGAGAAAACAAATGATAAATTTCTATTTGATTATTCTGTAACAGATACTACCATTGTGGGAACAACAAATAAGAATTTCGGAAAAGAGGGAGCTTCAATTTATTACTATCTGCCAAACGGTCCTTGGGGTATTAGTAACGATAAAATTTCAGATAGTGTTTTTGATCCCAACTGGCTTCCATAATACATTATAAGTAAATAAATGAATATATTTCAAAACCTTCAGGGTTTCAATTTCCGTGAAGGTTTTTTTGCATCTATACCATTGTTAATCTCGTATGCTGAGATCCATTTTCATCTTAAATTTCTTTTCCCTAAATACTATAGGAAAGAACCGGAAATCATAACAGATATTCCAATTCGAATTATAAAAAATAGTATGCGTACAATTCCATTGCTTATCATTGTTAAAGATGCGGATTTATTTCCGGTTATTATAAATTCTATACAAGTTAATATTGAAGGAAAAAATAAAAGATTTTCGCAAAATTTCTCAATAAAAAAAGAGATCAAAGATAAATATTTTTCTCAAATCATTGATATTAATGTTTTAGAATTTGAAGCTGATCAATATTTAGAAATAATTGCTAAACTGGATGTTGAGATCAATAACAAAACAAAAATTGTGATCAATGATAATTTTCCTGATCTATTAGCAAAACCATATAAAGTATTTTATGCACATGAACCTTTACCTTTACCGGAGAAATGGTATGCAGGTGAACCTCATTATCACAGTATACATACTGCTGATCAGGTTGAATTTGGGGCTGATATAAAATCTACAGCAAAATTAGCAAGAGCAATGGGACTATCCTGGCTTTTTATCACAGATCATTCTTACGATCTAGATGATAGCCTGACATCTTGCATAAAAAATGATGCGAATCTTCCAATTTGGAAGCAGATGCAAGAAGATGTGGTAAAATGTGATTCTAAAGAACTTAAAATTATTCCAGGAGAAGAGGTTTCGATTGGAAATTCTAAAGCAGAAAATGTACATATGCTGGCTATAAATCACGAGAAATTTATTGAAGGATATGGAGATAGCGCTGAGAAGTGGTTTAAAAATAAACCTCAGCATTCACTAACTGAAATTAAGAAACTCAATGAAGAGAATAATCTTTTCATTGCTGCACATCCAATTGAGAAAATACCATTTATGCAGAGATTAACACTCAGACGGGGGAATTGGAGTAAGGAAGATTTCAATGCTAGCGGTATCAACATATTACAAATAATTAATAGTGCAGAGAAAAATAATATTAAATGTGCAGTTAAGTCTTGGAAGGAACTTCTTCTCAATGGACATAGATATTATCTGATCGCTGGAAATGATGCTCACGGAAATTTTAATGTAATGCGGCAGATCAAAACTCCATTCTGGAAATTATTTTCTTCACAAAAACAAGTTTTTGGACAATTTTATACTGCCTTTAAAAATAAAGAAAATCAACCAATTGCAGGTTTAAAGAATGGTGAAATAATTGTTAGCAATGGTCCTTTTCTTACATTTAATTTAAAAATTGGAAATGAATTTTTTCCAATTGGTTCAAATTGTAAATGTAGGAAAGCGAATCTTATGATTGAAAATCGTACTTCAATTGAATTTGGAAAGATCACAAAAATTTCTACTTTTATTGGTGATTATCATTCTAACAAAGAAACAGAGATTGAAAATCCAGAATACAATTATGAATTAGAACTACCTGAATTTGGTTATATTCGGATGAGTTTAGAAACCAAAAATGGTGGAGTTGCAATTACTAATCCTGTTTGGATTGGTTAGAAAAAGAATTCACATGTGTTTTCCCTAAAATTACTCCAAGGCAAGCGGAGACACAGAAAAAAAGAAAAACAACAAATGTCCAATACAAAATATACAGGGATGAAGTAAAATCAAATTAACTTTGTAACTTCCGTACCTCTTCATATAATTCTATAAAATCCTTCTCTGTAAGTGTCTCCCCTCTTCTGGTGAGTTCAATGTTACAAATAGAACCAAGTTCTTCTATTTTTTCTTTTGAAAGAATTACTCTTAAATTTCTGCGTAACATTTTTCTTCTGTTCTGAAATGCAACTTCAACAACTCTCCAGAAAAATCTTTCATCTTCCAGAACCGGTTTATCTTTTCGAGGCGTTAGAATTATAACTGCAGAATCAACTTTTGGAGGTGGAAAGAAGAGATGTGGTTTTACAGTAAAACCATATTCTACATTGAAATAAAACTGCATCTTTAATGAAAGCTTTCCATAATCTTTTGTGCCGACTCCAGCATTGATACGTTCAGCTACCTCTTTTTGAATCATCACCACGACTCTGGAAAAATTTGCTGCATGTTCAGTTACACGGAATAAAAACGGCGATGTAATCTGGTAAGGTAGATTAGCTACGATCTTTATTTGATTATCCTTTAAATAATTTTTCCAATTTATTTTAAGAATATCTTCATTTATAAGATTGATACTTGTTCCAAATTTCTCAAACAAAAAAGGGAAAAGAGTATTGTCTATCTCGAAACAGGTTAGATCACTTTTTTGATTCAGCAATTCTTCCGTGAGTATTCCTTTGCCTGGTCCAATTTCCCAGATTACTTCATTCTCTTTTATTTCAGCAAGATCTGCAATTTTCCTAACTATATTTTTATCTTTTAAAAAATGCTGACCAAGGCTCTTCTTATGTTTAAATTTCTTCATTTTTCATTCCTACATGCTTATAAAATTTATTTGCACGATAAACAAAGTCTTTTTCGACTAATGGTGTAAATCCAGTAAAATTATAGAATTTTTCAATATATTCTTTTGTACCCTTTGATTCTATTCTAAACTTACCTTTTTCATACCAATTATTAAACGATCGGTAATCTTCCACATTAAGCATAATTAATAAATCATTATAATCATAAAAATGAATTATTGTTGTAAAGATATAGAAATGTAATGTTTTATAATCAAATGATGGAGAATAAGGTTCCTCAATAAATGTATGATAATTTGATTCAAGACTTCTCATAACTCTTTTGGAAAAATCAAAACTATCCCAAAATTCATTTACTTTTACTTGGTATGAAGTTCCCCAATTTAACAAATCTTTTTTTGCATTTTTATATAGTTTCATTGTTACTTTTTCTGGATTGTTGCACCAAACTCTTATTACATAAATCATACAAAGTTCATTTATCCATTTATAATCGCTTAACGTTGTTGGATAATTATTAAAATAATCATAGATTTTCCAATAATTCTGTAGATAAACCGATTCTTTGCTTTTTGTATACAATCGAAAAAAGTTATCTGAAATATTTGCTAATAAATATACAAAATGTTCGATTTTATTAATAGATTTATACAAGCCAAATATAGTTGTGAACAACTTGTTATAATATATTTCTAAAACATCTACAATTCCAATTTTTGATAATTTACTATTGATTATACTTGTAAATAATTTTTGAAATGCTTCGGATAGATATTTAATAATAAATGAATCTTTAGATTTGTCCAAATTTTTAGAAAAAAGAATAAGTAATTCTATATCAGCATGCTCATATACTTCTTGTGAATTATCTAATGCTTTCAAAATAAGAAGTCGATACTCAACAATTTTTAAAATTTTATTATGATTTTTAATTTTCGTTTGTTCATCATCTGAGCTTTCAACAATGTAATAATATTGTACGATTATTTCGTTTGCCTGTTCAAATCTTCGAACACTTTGAAATTTATTAATGATATCTATCATAGTGGAATTAAGTTGGTCAGTAATTTTTATATTATTATCAAGCGAAATTAAATTGAAAATTAGATTTATATTTTCTGTTGCTTCTGTGTCATTATCCTGTGTTATCAAATCTATAGTATGTGCTCTTAACTGCTTTATTTGTTCAATAATTTCTTTATTTTCATTTTCACCTTTTACTTCATTTTTAGATTCTGAAATATAAAGAATTTTCTCTTCAAAATGTTTAATAATATCTTTCTCGAGTTTTTCAGGATTTATAATAAGTTTTAGAGTATTAAATATTAAATAAATAATTAAAATTACACTACAAAAAAATACAAATAAAACTCCTGCTAACATGTCTTTAACAACAAAAAAGTACATAATAAAAATTAAAATAATACTAGAGAAAATCAGGTTACTATATTTTTTTTTCAAATTTACAGCTTTTAAAAAGCGCATACCAAAAATTCGTTTATTAAAAAGAGTTTGAATAATTGTTAAAACCATTATAGATAAAGTTGATATCAACGCTTGGACTTGCCAAATAATATATAATAAGGGTCTTAAATTATAATTTGAATCAACAAGTAATTTTAATTTACTAAATAAGTTATAGAATTGATTAGGTAAAAAATTAACCAAATATGCAAAAAAAGTAATTATAATACAAATCCCAATACTTGTTAATGGAAACTTTATATTCATAATTTATATCCTTTTTTACATTTCTTTTAAGATCTTTTCGATCTTATTTTTATCAAAATTGTAATCTGTGTTACAAAAATGGCAATGAATAGTAAGTGTTTCATTTGTATCAATTGCTTCCTGAAGTTCCTTTTTAGAAAGTAGTCTAATCCCATCTTCGAATTTCTCTTTTGAACAATCACATTTATATTTTACAGATGAAGTTTCTTTGATCTCAGGTTCCAAACCTTTTAAAATGAACTTAGATATTATGTCTTCTATAGAATGCTCCAAATCCATCATATCGGTCAAATTAGGAAATTTTGCCAGATTCTCTTCAATCTGGGAAATTACTTCTTCAGAAGTTTGCGGTAAAACCTGTATTATAAATCCGCCAACCTTTTTTACTGTTCCATCCGGCATTACCAAAACTCCAAGACCAACCGAAGAAGGAATCTGTTCCGACTGAGCAAAGTAATAAGTGAGATCTTTAGCAATGGTTGAATATTTCAATTCTATTTGTCCGATGTATGGATTTTTCATGCCCAAATCTTTAATGATTGTGAGAGTTCCATCCCCAATAGCTCTTTGAATATCAAAGGTTTTTGTATGCTCATTTAATGGAATTTCAACTTCCGGATATTTTAAGTAACCCTTTACATTTCCGTTTTTACGGGCAGTTACTATCGCAGTTCCCACTGGACCATCACAATCGATTTTTAAGGTTATTACATTTTTATCTGATTTCAGATCGGCTGCCATCATGAGTGTTGCACTTATCATTCTTCCCATTATTACAGAATTAGTCATAGATAAATGATGAATAGTTACAGCTTCTTGCACAGACTTTGTTGCATCGATAGCAAAGAAACGAATACTTTTATCTTTGGTAATTCCTCTGATTATTCTATCCATATTCAATCCTATTTCTATATCATTTCATTTTATGACCGTTATTTCAAATATTAATTGTATCCGTAATCACTTGAATAAAATTAGATTTATTATCCCACGACACCTGCATTAATAAGATCGTGCATGTGAAGCATGCCAATCGGTTTATTATTCTTATCAACAATTGGCAGCATTGTTATCTTATTATCTTCCATGAGATTCAAAGCAGCAACAGCAAGTTCTTGAGGGTTCATAGATTTCGGATCTTTTATCATAACCTCTATAACATCAATGTTTAAATCAGTTATACCTTTTTCTATCATACGCCGCAAATCACCATCTGTAATTATCCCAACAAGTTTACCATCTTCACCGATAATATTTGTACAGCCGAGTCCTTTAGAGGTCATTTCGATAATTGCCTTATTCATTTTAGCAGTATTATCCACGATAGGGTTTTCTTTACCCGAATGCATCAAGTCTTTAATCTTATATATAAGTTTTTTACCAATCGTTCCACCAGGATGGAATTGAGCAAAATCATCTTCATTGAAATTGTGTTTTTTTAATAAAGCAACAGCTATTGCATCTCCAACAGCTAAGGCAACCGTTGTACTGGATGTTGGAACTAGTCCAAATGGTTCATATTCTTTCGGCACGAAACAATCAATTGTAACTGATGCATTTTTTGCCAACTGTGATTGCAGATTACCTGTTAAGGCAATAATTGGAATCTTATGGAATTTTATGTATGGAATTATAGATGTAAGTTCATTTGTATTTCCACTATTAGAAACAGCAATAACCACATCATCATCATCAAGTAAACCAAGATCACCGTGAATTCCTTCTGCAGCGTGTAGGAAAATTGCTGTGGTTCCGGTACTTACGAGAGTTGAAGCAATTTTACGTGCAATTATTCCTGCTTTCCCCATTCCCGTAACAACGACCTTACCCTTACAGTAAAAAATAAGATCAATTACATCTTCTATTTTGGAATCAATTCTATCTGCAACTTCCCTGATAGCTTTTGCTTCCAGATTTAATTCGTCTTTGATGAATTTGATTATATCCATGATATCTCCGGAGTTTTTATAAATCTCTATTTCTTTGCTTCGATCTCTTGCTGAATTTTTTTTACAATTTCTTCTATTTTTTTACTACCCAGATCACCTTCACCATGACGACGAACTGATATGGAATCTGATTCCATCTCCTTCTGACCCAAAATGAACATATAAGGTATTTTCATCATTTCAGCTTCTCGAATTTTATATCCTATTTTTTCATTTTTGTAATCAACTTCACTTCTGATTCCATACTTTATGAGTTCTGCATTAACCTTTTTTGCATATTCAATATAATTATCAGAAATCGGCAGAATCTTAACTTGAACTGGGCATAACCAGATCGGAAAATTTCCTGCATGGTATTCTATCAATGTTCCAAAAAATCTTTCAAGAGAACCAAGAAGTGCCCTATGGACCATGAACGGACGATGCGGTTGATTATCTTCACCAATGTATTCCATTTCAAACCTGGTTGGAAGATTGAAATCAAACTGAATTGTAGAACATTGCCATGAACGATTTAAAGCATCTTTGATCTTAATATCGATCTTGGGACCATAAAAGGCACCACCACCTTCATCAACTTCATAATCTATCTTAAGTTTTTCTAAAGATTTTTTCAATGAAGCAGTTGCTTTATCCCAATCTGCTTTTTCACCAACTGCTTTTTCTGGCATTGTAGAAAGATATATCTCAAAATCCTTAAACCCAAAAGCTTTAAGAATATCCAAACTAAATTTTACAACTTTAATTATTTCATTATCCAGTTGCTCCGGAGTACAAATGATATGTGCATCATCCTGAGTAAAGCCACGAACACGCATTAAACCATGAAGAGAACCAGAATTTTCATATCTATAAACAGTTCCCATTTCAGCATACCTAATTGGAAGCTCTCTATAACTTCTCTTTTGGTTTTGATATATTGCAATATGAAAAGGACAGTTCATCGGTTTGAGATAATATTCTATATCATCCACTTCGATAGCACTGTACATGCTTTCTTTATAAAATTCTAAATGACCGCTCTTTTCCCAAAGTCCAGCTTTTCCAATATGCGGAGTATTCACCAAGCTGTAACCGTCTTCAAAATGACGCTTCTTCCAATAATCTTCCACAATTGAGCGCATCATAGCACCGTTTGGATGCCATAAAACAAGTCCCGGACCAATCTCATCTGAGAATGAATAGAGATCGAGCTTCTTCCCAATTTTACGATGATCTCTTTTTTTTGCTTCTTCCAAATTATACAGGAATGTTTTAAGTTCTTTATTGGAAGGGAAACTCACTCCGTAAATCCGCTGTAACATCTTATTTTTGGAATCTCCTCGCCAGTATGCACCGGAAGTTTTAAGAAGCTTTATTGCTTTTATCTTACCGGTATCAAGGATATGAGGTCCACGGCAAAGATCGGTGAAATTACCATGAGTATAAATTGATATTATTTCATCTTCAGGAATATCTTCCAATAATTCTAATTTATAATCTTCTTTCAGTTCAGAAAAAAGTTTAAGAGCTTTTTTCTTAGAAAGTTCTTGTCTTTTATAAACAGCATTCTGCCTAGAAAGTTCTTTCATTTTTTGTTCGATCTTTTCCAGATCTTTATCAGTAAATGGAATTTCTTTATCAAAATCGTAATAGAATCCATTTTCTATTGCCGGACCAATTGTGACCATAACGTTAGGAAAAAGCTCTTTTACTGCTTGTGCAAGAAGATGAGCAGTGCTGTGCCAATATACTTCCTTTCCCTCTTTACTATCAAATTTAAAAAATATGATCTCAGCATCTTCTTTAATTTTGAAATCAAGATCTAATAATTTGCCATTTACTTCTGCAACAATTGTTTGTTTTGCCAAACCATGACTTATGCTCTCCGCAATTTCCAGCGGAGATATATTTTTCGGATGTTCTTTAACTGAACCATCCGGAAATTTTATTTTTATATTCATTTTTTGCTCCTTAAATATCAATTCGTATTAATAGACTATTAATCTGCTTATTTTTAACAGTTTGAAAAACTGCCACTACGAGTTTAATTTTCTCTTTTTGCTATTTTCTTTTTAATCATTTCAGCAGCGTTATCAAGTGCTTGTTCTGGAGATAACATTCCTCTCACCACCTTCTCAATAACATGCTCTTCTAAATACTTACGAGTTTCAAACCACTCACTTATTTGAGGTTCGAACGTTGCATAATTTAATTGGTCGTAAACGGAAGCAATTTCAGGATTATTTGAAATTCTATTTTTCAAAGCTTCAACTTTCATTGCACTTTTACGAACCGGCATATAATATGTCAATTCACTCCATCTTGCTGTCTGTTCTGTATCCGTGAACCATTTTACAAATTCCCAGGCGGCCTGTTCTTTTTTCTTATCTTCATTATTTTTAAAAATAACTACATTTGTTCCGCTGATGATATTCTTTTTAGTTTTCTTTATTGGAATAGCAGAAATTCCCATATTAAAGTTAATTCCTGTTCTCAGCATAAAAGCCATTGAAACACTTGAGTCTTCATAAAAAGCTACCTTTTGTGCTGTAAAGTCTTTTTGCCCATCATAACCCGGTGATAGATAACCGGTTTCATCTTTATTTAAAATATTGGTAAAGAATTCCAAAGCCTGTACACCTTCTTTACTGTTGAACATTGGTTTTGTATTATCCTCATTCATGATTTTCCCGCCAGCTTGTAAAAGCAAATTCTCGAATTGCCAAGCACTGATTTTAATAGTTGTCCCATATTGATCTATCTTGCCATCACCATCTGTATCCTGTGTAAGCTTCTGGCAATAAGTTCTGAATTCTTCCCATGTTTTTGGTGGTTTATTTTCATCCATATCGTTTTTAAATAAAATATCTTTATTATAATATTGAACTCTCACACTTTTATTAAAAGGGAATGAAACTATTTTGCCTTTCATAGTATTGCTGTTAATGAAAACCGGATAGATGTCAGCCATATCCTCATCTCCAAAATCAGGATCATTATCTATGAATTCCTCAATTGGAACAATTACATCTCCTTCCAGCATATTAGCGATCCAAGCTTCATAAGCTTGAGCAACATCTGGTTGATTTCCTGTTTGGAAAGAAGCCATCAGTTTTTGTGAGAGAGCGGTGTAGTTCCCCATATTTACTGAATTCACATGAATATCAAGATGAGTATCGTTAAACTTTTGGACAAGTTCTTCCAATGCATCACCCAAAGGTCCTCCCATCGCCTGCCAGAACAGGATCTCGGTGACTTCACTATTTGCAATTTCCTTTTTTCCACATGCTATTATCATCATACTTAAAACAATTAAAAGTATTGCTATTTTCTTCATTTATAACTCCTTAAACAATTTTTGGCAAATTAAATTGCCCTTTCCCTAAGTCAATATAATTTTATAGTTACATTTAGTGATATTTTTTTATTTACATTATCTATTCTGTTTTAAGAAATAGTTTTATTAAGATGCAATTGGAGATTTTATGAAAAGAGTCGAATTTTCTGAAGCATATGCAGAAACCAAACATCCTGCCAAAGTTGTGGTGGCAATCGTTAAAGATAAAAATGGTAAATTCAATCCGATAACTTTGGAATGGTATATGAAGACATCCATCAAACCACCCATGTTTGCTATTTCTATCGGACACACCCGTTATTCTTATGAATGCCTCCAGCAGAACCGTTTTTTTAATCTTTGTTTTCCATCGAAAGAAATGATAGAAGCAGTTAAACTCTGGGGTTCAAAATCCGGTAGGGATTTGGATAAACTGGAAGTAGCAGGACATGAATGGTTTGCCGGCAGACTGGCTAAATATCCCATAATTCAAGATGCAAAAGCAACTTTCGAATGTCAAGTGGTTACGCAGGTAAAAAGCGGAGATCACACAATTTTTGTGGGTGAAGTGAAACATGCCTGGTTGAATGAAAAGAAGAAAGTGATTACGGTTAAAGATTTGGGATAGGAGGAAAGAATGAAATACGAAGTTTGTCCAATATGTGGATCACCAGCAGAACAAGAACGCGAAGCAAGATCCAGTACTTCCTATTATAATTGTCTAAGGTGTGGAGAATTCGTTTTTCCAGATATAACAGGAATACAGTTAAATGATTTAAGTCCCATTGAAATTGCAAATATTTCTGGATGGATAAGAGACAACGACAACCCAAAGATTACAACTGATATCATCAATAATATACAAAATCAACCTTCTGTTCCAATGCTAACAAAAGTAGACTTGCTTTTGAAATATTTATCAGTTAAATTTCCAATTGCTGGAGATCCAATTGACTACAATTTCAATAAAGTCAATGAATTATTAAACCAAATAAGAAATCAAACTTTCCCTAGTGTTGAGGACAAACATGCATTCAACGTATTTGAAAATACTGCAAAGAAAGTACTTCCACTCCTCTCAATTGGAAGAATACTCACTCGAAATGAATTTAATTATATATTAAATAATTATCTAATCCAAGAGAAGAAATATTTATCAGTTAATCCACTAATAATTACACCTAAGGGTTGGGCACATATTGAAACATTAAAATATACAAATCCAAACAGCAAGAAAGTATTTGTGGCAATGTGGTTTGAAGATGGTATGAAAAAAATTTGTGATGACTTTATTTTTCCAGCAATCGTAAAGGCTGGATATGAACCTATAAGAATTGATAATAAAGAACACAACAATGATATTAATGATGAAATTATCGCGGAAATTAGAAGCAGTAGATTTGTTGTTGCTGATTTTACAGGAAATCGTGGTGGTGTGTATTATGAAGCTGGTTTTGCCAATGGGTTGAACATTCCAGTTATACATATGTGCAAGCAAGATGAACTACAAAGTGTCCACTTTGATGTTAACCATAGAAATATAATTGATTGGGAATCAGAAGATGATCTATACAAGCGATTATTGAATAGAATAAAAGCAACGATAATTTAAAAGCCTTGCGAAAGCCAATCACAAAACCTTCGCAAGATAAATGTAACGCTTTTACTTCAACAACAAACACTTCTTAGAAGCAATAACTTTATTATCAATATTCAATTGATAGAAATATATTCCTGATGCAACTGGTTGTTCATTATTGTCGGTACCGTTCCAAGTGACAGAATAAATATTTAAGCCATTGCCTACTTCGACAGGCTCAGTATGACAATCTATGGTTTTTACTTTCTGACCTTTGATGTTAAAGATACTTATTTCGGTGTCCTCGGTGTTATCGGTGTTTAATTGAAAAGAAATAGTTGTACTTGGATTGAATGGATTGGGATAGTTAGAGAATATCTCAGTTGATTCCAACAATCCATTGTCAGCGAAAGTTGGTTCTAAATACAATTTTTGAGCATAAATTCCGGGGATTGAGTATAAGCCTTCTTCACCCATTGCAGTTGACCTTCCATCTTGCCAAGCAATATAGGCACTTGAGTCATTAACATAAACCTGCGGATAGTTCTGCTCCATTATTTGATCACAAATTGTTATCCCAGATAAACCATATTGAAGTTCTCCATCAGGGCTTACAAGTTGAGCTATTATGTTTATAGTTTCATTTATAAAATAATGCTCCCATATTATTAAAACATCCTGTTCTACGGATGCAAGTACAGGATCGCTTACACCAAATTGAGTCCAATAGGAAAGCCTAATTCCATCTTCTTGCCAAAGAGTATCACCATTTTCATTAAACTTTTGAATATAATAATTGAAATAATTTCCATCAACGTATTCATTCCATACTATATATATTGCATCATTATAATGAACATTGAAATAATCAAGATATTCTCCTTCGATCAAAGGAATTCCACCTTCCTGCCAGAGCAAATCCCCTTCATAATCAACTATCTGTCCATAAATGATATCTTCATCATTATCAAACCAGAGAATAAATAATCCGGAAGGAATAAGCTTAAATTTAAAATTATTTTGGTTGTATGCACTAGTAGAAATCAGTAAACCATCTTCCGCCCAGCCTAAAGCACCATTCCCATCTTCATCTATTAATTTTACTTTTAACCCTGAATTAGGGTAATTATTTGATCTCCAAATATAGAATTTATCAATTACATCAAAGATATCATTGTTTTCAGATTCACCAGAAATTAAAATACCATTTTCTCCCCATTGTTTTTCACCATCAATTATTTTCTGACCATATATTTCAGAATTCATAAAATCAAACCAATTTTCCCAACCAAAATAATATTCGTCAGTTCCGGAATTATCTATTACAGATATCTTCGGCACTTTTGATTGATGATCTGCTGAAGTTAGACAAATTCCTGTACTATCCGCCCATAATAAATTACCCTCGGTGTCTATTCCTTGAGCAAAAATCTGCTTATATCCTATTCTATTCTCAGACCAAACGAGAGCTATAGTTGCTGAATTCTCACAATAAACTGTTTCAAAATCATATAGATAATAATTAGCATCGGTAGTAATTGGAATTCCATTTTCTGCAAAAACATTAGAGCCATCACCATTTAAGATCTGAAGAAAAATTTGGTAATTATTATTGTTATGTCCCTCAGTCCAAATCATTATGGGATTATCAGCATTTGCAAGAATTTTGAGATCACCAACAGAACCTGAGAGACCTGTGAGCAATTCCTCTCCATTTCCTTCTAGATAGATATTTCCCTCTGCATCTATTATTTGATGAAATAATGATGTATTATCATTTACTTTATCTGACCAGCATAAGTAATACTTTTGAGTAGATGTTGCTAAGGATGAATATAAATCGTAGTAATTAAATTCAAAAGATTCAAATATAATTAATCCATCTTCTTCAAAAATAAGATCACCATCTTCGTTAATTTTTTGGACAATTATTCTACTTTCATCATAGCTATTATCATAATCCACCCAACTTATTAAACAACCATTAGCAAAATCTTCTTTTAAAATTACAGAATTACTATTTAAGTCATAATTGGATTCAAATACAGTAATTCCATCTTCTCCCCATAGAAAATTACCGTCTGAGTCTATCTTTTGAGAAAATATTGCATTACCAATTATCCATGATATTATCGGCTGTGAATCTGATGGACAAACTGTCATAAATCTATTTATATAATTTGTTTCTGAAATAATGATCGGTGAATCCCAAATGGAATTTCCAGTAGAATCTGCTTTTTGCATACAAATTTGTTCCCAACCACCTTGTGCTTCACTTCTCCAAGAAATGTAATATTCATCTGTTATACTTGAACAAACTTTAATCTCTCGAATATATTCATCTCCGTTATAAAGCAAAGTTCCATAATATCCCCAAAGTTTATTTCCGTTTTCGTCAATTCTCTGCAAGTAAATATCATCATATAAAGAAGATGCTACAATAATTCCATTTAAACCATCAGAATGAACATCAAGAGAATAGGCAGGTAAATCTATTCCTTGCTCCCAACCATCTGCAATAGAACCATCATCTAATAACCTTACGCCCTTGACGTTTGCTTGCGTTTTCCAAAGAATATAAATTCCACCATCATTGTGGTTTACCATCTGTGCTTCCCAACCATTTATTCCACTTTCATCCAGTAAAATACCTTCTTCTCCCCAAAGCAGATTACCGTTTGCATCAATTTTCTGAACACGGATTTGTGAAGAATAGATTTCTATAGCATCATGGTCTTGCCAACAAATAATTACAGAATTATTGTTAGATGAAATTGCTTGAGGATAAGATTGGATCCGATCTGGATTATAAATTTCTATTCCATTGTCTCCCCATAACAAATTCCCGTTTTCATCAATTTTTTGAGCATATACTCCCCGAATTCCATTTCGTGTATCCGTCCAAATCGACACAAAAGTTTCATCGTCACAAGTTACAGAAATTTTATTCCATTCAATATTTTCTCCCTGCCTTACGGGAATACCATTCTCCTGCCATTGAACTTGTGCAAAAGAAAGACTGTAAATCAAAATTAGAAATGTAATTAATAGGATCTTTTTCATAATTAGCTCCGTTTTTGTTAAATTTACTCTCCTTCCTAAGTTTCTACTTGGGAAGGAAAAGATACTTGAAGCTCCTGCTTCAAAACATATAACTTAGGACAACTCAATGAGCTATCACTAATTTAACAACAAACAAATTCAAGAATGAACGCATACTACTTCCTAAGCTTCTGCTTGGGAATTTTCATAAGATTTTTCAAACAGGATGTTTGAGTTACTTCAACAACAAACACTTCTTCGATGCAATAAATTTATTATTTATATTCAATTGATAGAAATATATTCCTGATGCAACAGGTTGATTATTTTGGTTTTTCCCATTCCAGGTGACAGAATAAATATTTGAGCCATTGTCTACTTCGACAGGCTCAGTATGACAATCTATGGTTTTTACTTTCTGACCTTTGATGTTAAAGATACTTATTTCGGTGTCCTCGGTGTTTACGGTGTTTAATGAAAAACTGATTGTTGTTTCAGGATTAAACGGATTGGGATAGTTGCCATATAGCTTAGTAGCATTTAGTAAGAACTCTTCATCAATTGCTACTTCTTCTGCAACTATCGGGAAAATAATATAATCTATCCATGCACAATCATCTCTGCCTGTAACTCCACCGTCTTTAACATATTCCCATTTGAATGAATGAAGACCTGGATTTACAGCATAACTTGATTCACTCCAATCAACCTCACCAGACCATTGTTCCTGTAAAATCCCATCAATAAAGAATTTTAAATAATCATAATTTACTTCAGATGATACTTTCTTCCAAAAACTTATTTCTCCATTTTCGTAAACAGTAAGATCCTCTGAAAGGCTTGTATAACTATTATTGCCAATATTGCCTGTTTTTGCTGAAAAATTTCCTTCATAAACCTCATCATCAATCGTCCACTCTGCATCTCCACCATGCTGCCAACAAAACTCAGTGAAATCGCCACTTTCAAAATCCTCAATTAAAATTCCTACAATTAATTCAAAATTTTCAAAGAAACTAAATTCACTATCTGCAGTAATCTCTAAACTGAAATCAATTACATCTCCGATCTGTGCATCCTCACTAACTTCTATAGAACAAACCACAATAGTTTCTAAACCGTCTGCATTTAGAGAATCTAGAAGAACAGGCAAATTTGTAATTATAATATCAGGATTAGAAGAAGAAATGGAAGTAATTAAATTATACATATCTGCCCCGCCAGAATTATGAATTTCAATTATTATTTCGGCAGTATCACCGGGATCAAGAACATTATTATCTCCATCGATAACTTCCACACTGTTCATTTCCAATACTGCATTGTAACCAATAAGACCAATATTTGTATACCATTCACCTTCATCTGCTGTGATTACAATATTGATCTCAATTAAATGTTCATCAGGAATATTATTATCAATATCAAAATCGAAAGCATTAACCAGATCAATTATTCCTCCACTTGGAATAATTCCTACATTTTCCTCATAATCATTTATTATTATATATTCATCTGTAGAGGATATTTCCACAACTACATTATGAATATCTCCAACGTTTCCAACTTCTTCTAATGTTAAACTTAACAAAGCATTTTCACCAAATTCAATTACATTATCGTTCCCTGAGAGAACTGAATAATCAGAGACATCAACAAAATAACCATTTGGAATAACTTGTAATTGATGCATTTCTGTTGGGCGATTATATCCACTTATATATAATTCTATATCACCAATTATTATTGAATTCGGATCAAAAGTAATTATCGCATCTCCAGAAAAATTTGTGGTAGCGGTTCCAATAAATTCTCCATTTTGAAGAAGTGTACACTGGATATTTTCTACTGGATTTCCATTATTTTGTATTTCAACTGGCAATGAAATTTGACCTTGTATAATTATAGGTGGAAAATTTGTAACAAGCTCGATTGGTTCATCTGTCCATATAGGAAGTGCGGAACCACCAAGAACATTACAGTCATAGAAACACCAACGTAATGCTCCTTCTTCCCATTGTCCCGGAGCTGTTACCCATGGAGCTGTTGCCGTTTTAGATTCCATATGAGCTCGACCTATACGATGGTATTTATCTGTATAAAGTGCATCAGCAAATTCCCGATGAATATGAGCAGAAGGACCTTCAGTTTGACCTTCGTTAAACCAGCCGTAACGGGAGTTTCCTACAAATGCGACCAGGAAATTCTCGATATTTATCATTCTTTCACCAATGCAATCGTTGTGATCATAAGAACCACAAATACAACCATGAGTGTAAACAAATGTATAGTTGTGATCAACACCATTCACCAAATTAAAATTAGAATTTGTAATATCTGGATTATTTAATCTCATTGTATATTCTGCATTTGCATGTCCCACGTGATGAATAAATGAATGTCCTTCATTTATCTCAGTTATCAATTGGGATGAAGACCATGTTCCTACATCTCGATCATACAAAGTTGTTATGTCGTGGTCTTCGGGAATACCGGTAGTTTCATAGCCGTTATCATCGTGAAAACCTATTAACATATCCAGATAATCTGCTCCCCAGGTTAAAGGATTACCAGAAAGATATTCCCCGAGCATAAGGGGATCACGAAGTTCACCAAGTACAGGTTGTGTTTGATAAGAAATCGTTTTATTTAGCATATTATTAAGATCTATTGTACTGCTAAAAGAAAACCTGGCAACTGCGACTTCTGGTAAAAGATCATCTTCACCAATCTCACCCCAATTATTATCACCGTCATCATTCCAGTTTCCATCCAGAGCAGAATAATAAAGATCAGAAGGGATGTTGTTATCTTCATAACCACCTCCCGAGTTTACGGTACAATAAAATCCACGGTACGGAATATGCTCAACATCACCGGCAAGTAAAACATACTCTATCTCATGATTTTGGTATTCCTGAATAATATAATTCCTTATTTTCTCCGGCTGATCCTGACCAGTTATAGAGGAATAAATATCTTCTGTTGTTTTAACTTCAGAGATCATTCCCTGTTGAAGATAAACTTCGCGTATTTCATCAAAATCATCTTCAAACTGGGAAGGTGTAATAATCAGTAATTGATATTCTCCTTCACGTGAATTAACAATAGGATAGTAACTTATCATTTCTGGATTTTGTGAAATTCTGTTTATTCTACTATTAACTGCTTCATTTGAAAGTAAATTATTCATTGCATTTTGTGCTTTAATATCCGGTTTTGTGTGAATGATAATTTTTACATCTTCAAAATAAGAAAGTGTTCCTGTTACGGGAATATACATTACGGGTGTGAATGTAGTTAGTGCAATTGAGTAACCATGTAAAAACTGTGTTACCAACTCACCGTTTTGTTTTTTTGGATATACATCAGATGAATTGTAAATTATATTATTTTTTATTATTTCACTTGAGCCTGGCATTGAAACAGGTTTCACTTGTTGTTTGGGATATAATTGATAAGTTCCAGAGATTAGTTTTTTATTACTTCCAATCATCTCAATTGATTCTGCAATTTCTCCTGGGGAAAGTAAAAGTGAAACAGAAATGTATGGAAGAACCGGCTCACCTGTTTTTGCTTGCTGTTGTGCATCTTTAAATTCAATTGTTTGAAAACCTTCCATTTCAGAAATTTTATAATTACCAAAATGATATGTTTTTTCAATTATGCTGGCATTTAAACAAATTGCTGAAATAATAAATAGAACAATAAATGTTTTTTTCATAATAAAATCCTTTTCTTATTTTTTTTATAATTATTATGCAAATTTTGAGCCAAAAAGATAGTCTTTTAGTTAGTAGACGATTTGTATTTATTATTACTTATATTAGATCTTCTTTTCTAATTTTCTATTGAATAATTATCAATCCATCTGATAAAGTAATATTATCAAAACCATCAACGGGTTCACCTTCATCATTGATTAGAGTTATATTCTCAAAAGTTAGACTACTTGAACCAAATTGAATTCCTTTTACTCTGAAGTCGAACAAAACACCATTACCACTTAGACCATCAATTCCAGAAGATTGTTCTAAGCCAATTGCAATATTTAATCTATCATTGTCACTGATGCTTGTGGATATGTAATCTGCAGACCAGAAAGAACCAATAGTTAAAGGATTTTCCGGTAAAGTCACTAATGTACTATCGAAAACTATTTCACATGAAAAAGCAAAAAGATCTGCAATATTTTCAATTTCGACTGAAAAAGTAGCCTCTATATCTAAACCAACTGTTTGTTCTGAAGGTGTAATTGAAGAAGTTAAATCTGTTTCAGGTTCAGTACTACTTTCTGAACATGAGAAAAAAAATACTGAAAAAAACATTATCCACATAATTAATGGTTTCATATACAATTCCTCTTATTTCAACATTATCATTTTTTTTGTATCAATCATTTTATCATTAACTCTCAATCTATAAAAGTATAATCCACTACTTACTTTTTGTTCATTGAAATCTGTCCCATCCCAGATAGCCGCGTGATTTCCAATAAGTTGATTTTCATTTAAAAGCTTTTTAACAAGCTGACCTCTGATATTATATATGTTAAGTTCTACTTTCCCTTCATCTATTAAACTATATGAGATGCTTGTAGATGGATTAAAAGGATTAGGGAAATTCTGGGCAAGTTTGTTAGTTTCAACAATTTCAATTATTGGAAGATCAAATTTCTGTGCTATGCTATTTTTTAATAGAATTTCAATCTCACTTGTACCAAGTTCATGATAAATTTCAATAAAATTCTCACGATATTGCTCCAAATCATCACATTCTATTGGTGGTATATTCATTGCATTCGAATGTGTTAAGTTCCAATTCAAACATATTCCAAGAATATCTGTAATGTTTACAACACCATCACCATTACAGTCTGCAAAAGGAGCATATTGCTCATCCCAATTAGTTGGATAATTATTTTCTACCCAGCTGAATGAAACCTGATCTCGGGCATTTCCTTCTTCTCTCCAATACACTCCGATAGGAATAATATCATCTTCATCAACATATCCATTATTATCCGTATCACCGGACCAGATATACTGATTTTCCTCAGTTATAAGAACAGTTAATGTTCTGCTTTCCAAATATACTTCATCATAAAGACAAGCTACTTTAAATTTATACTCTGTTTCAGGTTGCAAATCTGTGATAGTATATTCCGATAAAGCATGATCTACAACAATATATTCCCATGTATATGCAGGTGCTTCAGCTACTTTATAATATACTCTGAATTCATCAGGTGCTGAAAGAACATTCCATCTAACTCTTGCATCCGCTACAAAATTAGCATCTTGAACATCACTCAAATAAGGTATACTTGGTAAACCATTAAATAAGGAATAATCGAATCCAGAGGCAATAAAATTTTCCATCAAAGTCAGATTATTTTCCAGCTCTTGGATTGAATCTCCCATAAAAATCAATGTATAAAATTCATAACTATCTCCAGGGGCAAGATTAAGTGAATTAGGAGTAGGATTAGAATAGCCTTGCATATCTCCATAAATCGTATATAAAAATCTTGTGTCAGTTCCATTAGGGAAATTGTTAATCTGATATTCTGGATAATCTTTAATACTAACAGCATAATTATCATAAGGATTTCTTCCAGTTAATAACCAGTATTTCTCATTGGCTGTTTCATTAGTAGTTGATGTATATTGCAATGGCTGCCAATCATCTGGACCCCAACTCACATCCCACGTCCAACACTGTTCATCCAAATTATCCGGATGTAAAATTTTTAAACCCAAATATCCTGTAGAAAGACCACCATCAGCATCTGCATCATAGGCATAGGCAAAATTATATTCATCTCCATTATAACTACTAATATCATCTGGTGCAATAGCAGAACCCCCAAAAGCTTGAGGTCCAATATCCGCATCTGCATAATATGCATAACTTAAGTCAAAAAGTGTATCGATGGTTGAATGATTGTATATAATGTTTTTTATTAATATCATATTTCCATAATATTGAACGGGCCAGGAATAAATTTCCTGTACTAAGGTAATGTCTAATGACACATGATTATTTGAGCCGGCACTAGAACCATAGTCTCTATCAGGATCAGGATTACCGTTTTCGAAAGGACTAAAATCATAGGAATATGCAATCGAAGATTCAAAACCAGGATAATTACAATCTTCATCAATTAAACCATCTACGTCTTCATCAACAGGATTTGTAAAACAATATAAACCTGTAGGATCATTAACATCAAAAGGGTTTCCTAATGGATCTTCATCTATCAATCCATCACCATCGTCATCAAAATCCAGGCGATCACCAACATTCTTGATAACTGAATCAAATATGTTATAAAAAAAATATTGTCCCCCAAGATAAGAAGCTTCCAGAGGATTATATGCTGGTAAAAATTCATTTATCCGATGCCAGCCATCACAACCTACCGTTGTTAAGGTATCTACAACTCTCCATTGTGTAATATTATTTGTTGTATCGTCATCATTTAGTGGAGGATAATTCTGCCAGTATATTTGTTCACCATTATCATCTCTTCTTAATTTCTTCGCTCCAAACCACAAACCACCGAGGTATAAATAGTCAATAGATGAACCTGCAGGAAACTCAAGTGAAGGCCATTTAGGATCTGTTTCACCTGAGCCAATAAATCCATAGTTGCTAACTCGAAACCATATATTACTTGCATCATGGGTTGTAGAAGTATCAAGCATTCTCGAAGAAAAAGACTCTTCATTTGATAATCCAAAAAGAAACGTAAAAGAAATTAGAATAATTACTAAAATTGTATTTTTTTTCATTCTTTCACCCCTTATTCGAGTTCATTTAAAATTTGCGTCATCATAGATTTAACTTGATCAGGCTCCATATAAGCAAGAGGAAAACCAAATAGAAAGCATGCATTATTTGGAGTTACATATCTGAGGGCAACTGGTAATCCATTAAATTGGTCATACTCCTCTTGAGTTGGAATGATGTGATAAGGACATCCAGGAGGATCTTCACCAACATCTTTACATCCATAACTATAGATGACTTCTGCTTCATGATCATTAAAATAAGCTACTGGACCGAGACCATTTACGCTTAAAATCGGTGCATATGGATTAGTAATTGTAACATTAAAACTTGGTAACAACAGATCAATATCATTGTAGCTTCCTTCTGTAATTGCTTGTATGAAGAATGGATTATCAGTAAATGATGTTGATACATAATCAATAGCATCCTCATTATTCATTGGAATCCCGAAGTATTGTTCAAAGATATTGAAATTATTCTGTGAACATTTATTGTGAGTAATTTTAAGCTCAGAACCAGAACTTAGAATTAAATTACCACCTTGTAAAAGATAAATCTTTAATGACTCAAACTCTTTCCAAAAATTAAATTCTGCAGTTGGATTATCAGCATGATAAATTATCGTTTTATACTGTTGTATATCAGAAGGTGCAATAATTGATTTTCCATAATGCAGTCCATCCATCCAAAATTGCTGAATCTCATCTCTGTTAATATAACCAGGTTCTGTTGTGTAGTCTGAAACAATATATTCATAAAAAGTATCAATTAATTCCCCTGGAGAAATGTTTGGATAATCAGGTTCATCATCTAAGATCAGAACACCAGATTTTTCTTCTTTAGGCACAGGTGGTACTATAGTAAATGTAAATTCATGAGGAGTAAGATCTACTGCACCTTGTAGATCAATAGCCCTAACTTCAAATGTATGTTCACCATACATATATTCAAGTAGACCATTAAAACTCGTAAGTGATAATATTGTTTCTTGACCAATTTCATCATTAACACTTACTCTAAGCCATTCTGTACCGTCAATATCAACTTGAAGATTTTCTCCAATTGCAGGAATTGATGGATAATAATATGGTTCGCCATCTAATCTTAAATCATACCCAACAATTTCAGAAAAATAGGTCTCACCTGTTAATTCATCTAGAGTTATATCCTCTCTTTGTTTATGTGGATTATTATTTTCAAATTCTCCATTATAACCCCATCTCATAAAGATTTCAAAGTCATCACTTCCAATAGCTGTATATTTTTCTTCACTATCATACCAAAAAGCAGTTGCGAAATGTGTTCCATCAAAAATTTGCACTGAGGGTAATACATCTGAGATGCCATCATCCAAATAGGTCGCAAAATGATGAGTTCCAAGTGCATAAATTCCATTTGCATTTGCATTATCTTCACCGTAATATATTATTGTACCAGGATAAAAACCTTCCTGAACTTTGAAGTTAGCTATAGCAGGATTATCAATATCTGCGTAACCACTTCTGGTTACTATGTATGTTTCAAATTGTGTGAGTTCACTATTTTCATTTGGAATAAGTGAAGGAATTGTAATACCAGTCAATTCTACTTTTCGAATATCTTCGCAATTAATAGAATTAAACCATTCTCCTTCGCTGATTATTGTGCTGTCTATTTCACTAATTATATTCACTCTATACATAAAATGATCTGCGTAGAGTCCATCAACAAATATATCCTGTATTTTTTCTCGAATTAAAAAAGTTAATCCTGTTCCAGTTGTTTGTCCATTGCAATCTCCAGCGGTGGTTGATAGTATTGTACCAATCTCCCTAAAATCAAAGAAGCTAGCAGTTACAACATCGCTTTCCTTATCATCTATCAGAAGTTTAACTTCGAATATTGTAATAATATGTTCCAGCATTCCATTTACAGAATTAAAACTCATTTGTAGCTCTCTAATATTTGTCCAAATTGTGTTTTCATCCTGTGGATCATTTTGATAGACCCAACCATCTGTATCTGTGAGAATACTTGCAGGTAATTCACCATTCGATGTAGTAATCCGATAAGCATAAAGTGGTTCATCTTCAATAAGTGCTTCCCATGTAATCCCTTGGGTATAAGTATATTCCAATGAGTTGTTTTCATTCATGACTTTATCGTCAGTAAAAGAGATTTCAATTAAACTCTCTATATCTCCATCACAAGATGTAGGATTATTTTTTGAACAACCGAAAATTAAAAAGGCTAAAATAAAAGTGAATGTACAAACTGATTGTAAGACTTTCATTAAGCACCTCCTTTTACACGTTAAATTTAATTTAATAATAGATTTACATATATATATGCTTGGATCTCAGTCTATTTTTGTCAAACAATTTATTTATTAAGGTTATTCAATAAATTTGTACTAATTTAACAACCCGTTATACTAAATAACTTAACCGTATATAATTATCTCTTTTACTTAAATCCAACCTGTAAATCGATCAAAGGAATAATATTAGTGCTTCTCTGCATTTTTGAAGGATAATCTGAATAACAAAGCTTATATCCACCCGAGAGAGCAAACCTGCGGTTTATCTTCCAAATAATGAGCGCTTTATGTTCATATGAATATTCACAATATTCTTTGTCCATAATGAATTTATCAACATCAACCAAATATTCAAACTTAGGTGAAATATTCCCTCTCACATCCAATCCAACATTGAACATTGCGGTTTCATGATAAATGGATGTTCTGTTATAAACAATCGGCATATCAATTGTTGGAAAATCGCTATCACCACTTACTAACGCTACAGAAAAACCTATTTTAGGAATTATTTTAAAGTATTCATTATAACGATAAGAAAGCATGAATTGATTATTTAAAACAAATATATGAGGGATAACTGAATTATCTGGGAGAATACCAAGAGCTCCTTCTTTGGCAATTACATTTAAAAGTATGGATGGATAAAGTAAACTATGTTTGGAAGCAAATTTCCAGCCTTCCATATCTTTCCAGAATTTTTTCACTGTTATGTTCGGCATAATAAAATCTGCCAGTGCGTATGTAGAAAGTTCTGTGGTTTCATTCAGACCGTAACTAAGCGATTGGAAAATTCCTATCTCCCATCTTCCCTGTGGAAGAACATCTGTTGTTCCTTTAGACCAAATAACGGTTTCTGCCGACAAAGATAACATTACAAAACTAATTATTAATATTATTATTATCTTCTTCATTTTACCACTCCAGTTCCACAGTTACCGGGCAATGATCAGAAAGTTGTCTTGTATCTTGATGAGTTTCAGTTGAACCTGCAATCCAACCTGTTGGATTATTTGTGAATAAATAATCAAGTTTTCGATTCCAATCTATATTTATTATTTCAGGGTCATAATTAACTTCCTGCGGAAGATTTATGTAGATCGAATGGGTATAATATGGGCTTACATACTCACCTTCTTCTTCTTCAGCAAAATAATCTCCCGACGATAAATCAGGATAATAATCTGCATAGAATTCTATCATATCTGTAAGGTCATAATCTTCAACTTCGTAATCTTCACCTAAATCATCTGGACGATCAGGGAAACCCTCTTCTAACCAATTTAAAGAGTTGAGTGGAATTGCATTAAAATCTCCACCTGCTACGAAGAGTAATCCTTCAGAATTAAGATCATCCAACTCACCTTTAAAAATATCTATCTGTTCTTTTTTTGTTCCATCTTTGGAATATGCCGAAGCATGAATATTGAGAACATCAAGTTCTTTTGCAGGTTCATTGATTGTAATTGCAATAAAATTTTCAATTTCAGAGTAAGGTACACTTTCACTAATATAGATAATTGAGTCATGTAGAGCATGAAATGGTTTTATAAAAGGAAGATATATATTGCCTGTAGCTAAATCGACAGTAGCATCTTCACCATTAATTTGCAGGTCATTATTACTATCTAATCTCAAATAATCATTAAGAGTAATATCTGGGAAATTAGGTGTGATGACATCTGATGGTACATTATAATTTGGAGTTGAACCACCAGCCGGCATAGTATAAACATTCATATCAAAACTAGAATTTGGAATATTTTGTATTCCAATATTGTAGATATTCCGAACTTGTAAATCCCAATAATCTTCATCAGTTACATCCTGATTGCGGATACGCAGCATCTTTGTCTCAACAGGAGGACTGGAGCTATTCCCAACTACTATCCCATCATTTCGAGTATAAGTGATTCCGATTGAATATATTCTATTTACACCTTGAGGTAATGTCATAATTATAATACCGGTATTATAATCTACTTCGTAATCCACTCCCTCAGAAAGAATGTCAAAATGATACTCTTCAGTCGGATCAATATAATTTACACCCTCAATTGTCATTATGTTATTACTTGCTAATCCATCATCTAGATAGATGGTGAGTTCTTCATCCGGATCAGGAAGTAAATTACAACCATTTTGCGAAAGCAACCATTTACCATTATAATCATTCAATTTTATGGCATTATTTTTCCAGCCCATTGGATAATCAACTCCTTCAACACCATCGTTATCACCATATAATTCATATAATTCAGTTGGCTGCTCTATGAAATAATGAGTCCTTTGTACAAAGTTACTACTTCGAATATTTGTGCTATCTGCAGACGCTTCTTGTACAACGATCCTTGTTTTCAAGATATTTCTGCGAAGATAAAAATATTGTGTTAATCCATCTTGATCAATCAGCGGAAGCGCGATCCTGACAGCATCAGTAATTCTCCATTTGCTCATTATTGCATTACCGGAATTCATTCTTCCCAGACCGTCACTTAGCACAAAATCTGCCCTCCATTGAGATGCATAAACTCCATAGTTTAGGTCAGTTGCATCCAATATGTATTGCATTTGATCTACATAAGCACTGCGTTTACTATCAATGTCCAATTCCTGAAGCAAGATAATATCTGGATTGACTTCATTAATGTAATCAGCAATATTTTGTGTGTTCACCTCAACAATATCTTCACTCATAAGAACTTCATCTCCCCAACCATCAAAGAAGAAATTTATACGTGCTCCTCCAAATTTGATGTTCCAGGTCATAATTTTCAAAGACGCAGGATTATCTGGAGCATGTGTCAAATTGCGCGCAACATACATTCTGGCATCTTCCAAATCTTCAAAATTAGTATTGAAAATATCGCAACCATTAATAGCTATTAAGATTATGGTTAGTAAAAATAAGTACATTCTTTTCATATCGTATCTCCTTTTATTTATTTTCACTAAGAATTTGAAATTCTTAAGTTTCTAAAAAATCTGCTAAATTTATTCAGGATAATCTAATACATCAGATTAGAAATCTCTCATTGGATCTTTGTTATTTCCGAATAAATAAGAAAACTAAATATAGAAGGTATAAAAATACAAAAAGAATAGCTTCTACCTTTGTTAGTCTATGTTTCTTGCCAACGAACATAGAAGTAAATAGCATGATCGTGATTACACTGAGGAATATAAAATCAATATTTAAAGCCATGTTATAATGTATAGGGGCAATGAGCGAGCTAACTCCTAATACTAGTAGAATATTAAATAAATTTGAACCTATTACATTTCCAATTGCAAGATCGTTTCTACCTTTTGTAATAGCTATTACAGATGTTACAAGTTCAGGTAGAGATGTTCCTAAGGCAACTATTGTAAGTCCTATAAACTTTTCACTCACTACAAAATGTCTAGCAATTATCACGGCATTATCAACCACAAATTTTCCACCAAAAAATAAACCAGTAATTCCTAAAATCATCATAATAAATGTAACTAAATAAGAGCGTTCTTTTATGTCTGATCCTAACAAAGGTTTAGCTTTTAGAAATCCAATGACATAAATGAAGAATATAATTAGAAATGCAAGAAGAATAATACCATCAAAAAACGAAAGATCAGAATTCCACAAGGACAGACCAAATACTAGTAAAGTTGCAACAAGTAAAAATGGTATCTCCTTTAATATAGTATTTCTCTGGACAACTATAGTTGAAATGATACCCGTTATTCCCAACACCATAAGAATATTAAAGATATTACTTCCCAAAATATTACCGAATGTGATCTCATGATGTCCACCGAGACTTGCAAATACATTTACAATAAGTTCCGGTGCTGAAGTACCAAAAGCAACTATTGTGAGTCCAATTGCAATTTCCGAGATAGAAAGCTTTTTAGCAAGCGACGATGCACCATCAATTAAAAGATCTGCACCTTTTATCAAAATTACAAAACCGATTAATAGAAATAATACTGCAAATAACATTTTTTCCTTTTGGTCACGGTGTAATCCTAAATTCAGAACGAAACCGGATTTTCTAATTATACGTCTATTATTTTTGTTGATTCATACTGTGAAGCAACAATTAAATTGAGATTTTTATCTTTCTTATTGAGATAATCTCTCATAAGCTTTTCAGCTATCTCGGGTAAATTATTTTCCTCACTTAGATGTGCAAGAATTATATTTTTTAATCCAGGATGATAAACTTCTTTAATCACTTTAACAGCCTGTTCATTAGAAAGATGTCCCTGCTTACTTTTTATCCGTTGTTTAAGGTGTGGCGGATACGATCCTTTTATTAGCATATTCAAATCATGATTACTTTCTAAAATTATTGAAGTTGAGTTCTTTAATTGTGTTATCATCAAATTGGAACTAAATCCAAGATCAGTTGCCACTGCCAGTTTACGGGAATCATCTCCAATTTTTCTCAAAGTAAAATTACTACCATCCACGACATCGTGTGAGGATTGGAATGCTCTGATCTCAATGTCACCAATAACAAATGTCGAAGATCCATTTTCGAAGTAGATTGGACCAACTGGCAATTTTCCCAAACGCAAATTGCAAGCATTATAAGTACTTTCAGATATATAAAGTGGGATTTGTAATTTACGGCAGATAATTCCGGCACCACGAATATGATCACTGTGCTCGTGACTGATGACAACTGCATCTATTTTATTCTCATCCAATTCGATGCTATGTATAAAATTTGTTATTTTCTTACCGCTGAGTCCAGCATCGAGAAGTATTTTCGTACTCTCGGTTCTTACCAGGATTGAATTTCCTTTGCTGCCGCTCGCCAATACAGATGCTTGAAACATATTACTTTACATAGTAATATCTGCTGTTTAATCTATCAAATTCTGTCCATTTGGCATCATCATCGGTAACTGCATCTTTAAGCTGTTGTACGCCAATTGTTTGGGCATCAAAGTTATCGGCTTGATGAAGTATTGTGGCTTCTAAGGTTTGGGGTAATCTGGCAGAAGCCATTTCATATTCACCATGGTGAGATAGTATCAAATGACGTAATTTCATTAGAAGATCTGTTGGAAAATTATTTATTTCTTTAGATTTGTCTGCCACAAAATTATCTCCCAATGGAATATGTCCGACTAATCTTCCAACAGGAGTAAAATCTATATTAGGAATAATTTGATATTCAAAGACTTTTCCAATATCGTGCAATATCGCACCAGTTAGCAATAGATCTCTATCGACTTTATAATTATGAGAAGCATAATCGCATAATCCCGTAACAGAGATAGTATGTTCCAGAAGTCCACCAATATAATTATGATGCCAGCCTTTAGCTGCCGGTGCCTGCCCGAATTTGGTAAAGAATTCTTTGTCTTCGAAAATGTTCAATAATAATTCTTTTAGATACTGATTTTTAATGCTATTTATATAATCAAATAATTTATCCGAGAGTTTACTAATATCTTTGGAAGTTGTCTCTAAAAAATCATTAAGATCATATTCTTCCTGAGGTACTTTTTTTATTTTATTTACTGTAACTTGAAGTTGCGCTTTGTAAGTTATTATAAAACCTTTTACCTGAATCACATCACCTTCTTTGAATATCTCAGCAACTGCTTTTGCATTATTCCAAACATTGGCAGCAATTGAACCTGAACTATCAGCCAGTTTAAGCCTAATGTAAAAATCTTTAGCTCCTTCCCGTAGGATCTTTTCTGTTACCAAAAAGTTGCTAATGATCTCCTTATTAAGATGATCTTTTAGCTCTTTTACAAAAATTTTACTCATTTTTCCCTTCCTTTATTTTTTATAATTTTCTTCATTTTTGTGATAAGATAATATCCACCAGTTTTCTTACTTCCTCGTCTTTCAATAAAATCTTTATTTATTAGTATTTTAATCTGGTGTTCTATAGTTTTTATTGGTCGTTTTTCAAGAAGCTTAGATAAATTATTGGTTTGAACACCGGATTTTTTTTCAATCATATTCAGAAGAGATTTTAATCCCTCACTTAATCCCTCAACTTCCGTAGGAATCGTTATAATTATTTTGAAAATATCACCTTCGATAAGTTGAGGAAATTTACCTGTGTATTCGTTGCAATATTTGAAAAGATTTCTTACACAGGAATCAAGTTCATCGGCTCTACCTATTTCTTTAAAGAATTTTCCAATGGTCGGGTTTTTAGGAAATGGAGAAAAGTTTGCTGGGTCGATCAAACCGGTACCATGTGTCTTATTGCTGTTTTCCGTATTTACAGAATCAGGAGATATTATCAATTTCATCTGTATCTACTCCACAAATTGTTCCATTATCCTTAATACCCAAAATTAGGTGACCACCATTGCGATTGAGAAAAGCACAAACAGATTCATAAACATTTTTATTCAATTTTTTTTGAGATTGTTTGAATTCAATTTCTATGTTCTCTCCCTTTGAAATTAAATCCAATAACCTTTTAATATTCATCTTTTATCTTCTTCCCTATTTATGAATAAAATATTGCGAATCAATTTCCTCAATTTTTTCTATCAACTTAACACTCTCCAAACTCACCGTAACAACCTTCTTTATCAACCTTATGATATATTGAGGATCATCAGGATTATTTGGATTATGCGTAATTCCTGTTGCTTTATCAGTTTTAATTCTGTATTGATCGATTATCCAGTGTAATGCTGAACGATTACCTAATTTGTATTGAAACACTTCTTCAGGAATTCCGCTTAATGTCAGGAAGTCATTGTATTTTATTTCTGTTTTGTCTTTTGATAAACGCATTTTAACAACATTCCAATCAAGTTTTTCATCCGGTGTTTCATTCATTTCAAGTGGATATTCAGACGATGATTCATAATTCAAATGAATATCTGCAAGTTGTTTTCCTAAATCTGATAATTTGCTGAATTCATTTAAAAATGGAATTCTCGGTAATTCTCTTTTCAAGTTTGCAGAATATTTCTCCCTGTATTCGGTATGATGTAGAACTGCATAAACATAATAAAATATATCCCATTTCGTTAAATTATTATCTTTGTAATATTCTCTGAATTTATTTAATGTCCAATCAGTAATATTTTCAGTTCGCTTTCCCCCCTTTTTATCATAAACATAGAAAGGGAAACATTGTGATTTTTCTAAAAAATCTAATGAAGTAATTTTATTTACCATTAATGTTTGAAACGGTTTTTTATGTGCGATACCACTAACAAAAATTATTCTGTTCTCATTTTCAATTCCTGTATTGGGAATGTATTCAGAAATATGACCTGGACTATCAATTAATAAATTATCAAAATATAATAGTTTATTACAAAAAGGTCTATAAAGTGATTTCCGTATTTTTAACGAGTTGAAATCAGCAGATTGATTTCTTTTTAATTTTTTCTTTAAATCTCTACTCCATTTCACTTTGTCATATTTCACAAAGTCATCAATACTTATTTTCTTTGCTTTTCCTTCTTCCTGGTAGCGGCGTCTTTCATTATTATAATCATCACAAAATTTTTCTATTCGTTCTTCCAATTTCTCTTTATCAAAATCATAAACCACATAATCTCTGTTTGTAGAAACTCCAAGAGAATAATATTTAAAAATCGTTTCTACGTTTAGTTTATCACTGCTTCTGGTTTCTTTTGTACCAAGAGGAATAAATTTATTAAAATCTTCTTTGATTCCTTCGTTCAGCCAGTTATTATTAGTGTCAGGTTTTATTTTCGTCCAAATAATATTACTATGTAATTTTTTTTCATTTAAAAACTCATATTTTTGCTCTTTTTTCCAGTACTCATCTAAAGAAGCATAATAAATTCTTTTTTCTTTTTTAGTTTGATTTTTGATGAAAACATTTATACTTACACCAACTTGAATTCCAAAAACATTGTGAGTAGTTCCCGATAATTTTGGATTATTACGAATATTACCCCCAAGATCAAGAATGTAAATTGTGTTAAAATCTTTCAATAAATGTTTCCTCATTCCATCAAAAGTATTTTCTGTTACAAAACTACTATTGCTAACATATGTAATAATTCCATTTTTTTCAATTCTATCAGAAGCAAAACGAATTGCTTTAACATACGGATCACTCAATTTACTTTTAAGAGTTGCTTTTGAATCATTTGCATAAGTATCGTGAATTTTTTTATCTATTGTTTCGTATTTTCTATTTTTATTATTATCGTTTTCATTTACCTGACTTGCATTGTAGGGTGGATTCCCAATTATTACAGTTATTGGAGATTTCTTTTGTTTTTCAATTCTTTCAGTATTTTCCTTATTCATAAAATCAAATTTATGTTGATCTTCTTCTGCAATCTCAAATGTATCAACTAGACAGATTCCTTTAAAAGGTTTATACGTTCCGGTTAATTCATAAAATAAGTGTTCGATGTTCATCGATGAAATATAATAAGGAAGAAGCATAACTTCATTGCAGTGTAATTCTTCTTCATATTTTTTTTCGAGGTTTGTCTTTTTAATCTCTTTCATTATCCTTAAAATGAAATTCCCTGTACCAACAAAAGGATCAAGAATATGAACATTTTCATCTGAAAGAGATTTATTGAATTCTTTTTGTAGAATATCTTCTACAGAACGCACCATAAAATCTACTATTGGTTGTGGTGTATAAACAATACCGTGAGTATCGGCAACTTTAACGGAAAATCCCTGGAAGAAATTTTCATAAACGGTATTCATGAAATCTTGCTTCTGTGAATAATCTTCAATCGTTTCTGCTGTACGCTCGATTGCAAAATAAAATCTATCCAGTTTTTTCAGGAATTCCGGTCTGCTGAAATATTTGGAAGTTAGAGCTTTAATAACTTTTTCGATTTCCACAGCAATTGTATTATTATTTATAAAATCGGGATTATGAAAGACTTTTCTGAAAATTCTTTCAGTCAATAAATGTTGAATAAGCATTTCAATAATTGCATCTTTTGATAAATTGTTATTGATCGATTCCCTGCACAATTCTTCAAAATCAGTAAAAACATTTTTAAACACTTTATTGCTTTTGTATTCTTGTTCGATTATTTTCAAAAGACCATTTGCAATTTCAGGTATTTTATTTTTAAATTCTTCGACTGCTTTTTGCCATTCTATATATTCTGGTGGTTGATATTCAAAAAATAATTTTAATGCTACGATTAGGTTATCAGGATTATCGATATCAATATCGAGAGCTAATATACCGTTTTGATATATGATAATTCTGTTTGGTGATTGAAAAATTGTGTTTTCTGCAGGATAACCAATTTGGAATTTCTTTTTTATTTCTTTTTCTAGATCATCTTTTGAATCTTTGGCTTCCCAGATTCCGTGAATAAGTTTGTACTTATCAACTATTGCTCCATCAGGTCGAATTGAGAAGCCTTTATTATTCATCTGATATTGTTCTATTAAAGTCCATTTAAATTGATTAGAATAAAATCTTAAAATTGAAGCAAAATATGGAGCAACTGCTCCTTCGTTATCCTGATCTAATTTCTTTAATTTTTTTATTTCTGAATAATAATTATTTATTACTTTGTGGGTAGATTTAATATTCAAAATTTACTCCTACTATTGTTACTAAAATATCTTCTGAAATATTGTTTATATTTCCCTTCCTATATTATATAAATATTATTTGTGAAGATCCAGCCATAACCGAATCTATAAATTTCTAACCTGTAATTCCCTTTTTGTTTAATTTCAAATCTTCCCTTTTCATCAAGTTTAGAAGCGATCTTCTTCCCATTTCTATAAAGTTTTACTCTGGCAATTTTGGGAAGTCTGAAATAAAAATACATATTCTCAGTAAATGATAACTCTTCACCAAAGATAGCACTATCATCTTTTGATGATGCAATACCTGCATAAAAATCGTATGGATTTCCAACTTTGTAATTTACTATATAACTATTACCATTCTTTAAAGCTTTCAAAATATTTTGCTGATCAATTTGGGCTTCTTCAGGAATAAGAACATTTGTACGAATTGAACGAAACAATATTTTGTGAGTGAGAAATTCTAATTTGATGCCAAATTTTACTATTTTTTCCGAATGAGCATCTACACTGCCTATAGCTGATCTTCTCTTCCCCGCATTATTCAATTCATCCCAGTAATCCAGAGCTTCGCGAAGTGGTTTCTTCACGAACAAAGAAGGGAAAAGAATAAAGAATATTCCATTTAATATTGGATTTAATTTTCCGAGCCATTCAGAAAGGTAATTCCAAATTTCGATTCCATCAAAATCATCGTTTTTCTTATCCGTCCAAATATATTTTCTGAAGCGTTTGGAAGCTCTTTTTTCAAAAGGATGTGCGGCAAAACAAATTGCGTCTGATTCGGCATAACGCTGAATATATTCTCTTGCTTCTTTGCCTTGGATAATTTCATTAGTGTTAAATACTAGAAAATGATTATTCTTCTGGGGATCGTTAATTTCAGCACCAATGATAATGAAAAGATCGTTTTCCTTTTTAACTGCATCATCTTCTCGTGCAACCATCGTGTGATGATCGTTTATTGTCAGGTAATCCAGTTCATTCTTCTTTGCTGCTATAATTATTTTACTCAGTTTAACCTGAGAATCAAATGAATACTCAGAATGATTGTGAACGCATCCTGTAAGCTCAAAGTATTTCTTGTTGAAGATATTTTTATTTTTCATTTTTACCTGATCAATAAACTTTTTTTGTAGAATTTATATTTTCTTCCGTTAGCTTCAGCCTTGATCTGCATGAGATATATCCCACTGGAAACTTGCTTATTTACGTTATTTTTCCCATTCCAAATAAATGAAACATTTTGTGTTACCGGTTCTTGTGTTATTGTTTTCACTAACTGCCCTTTTATGTTGTAGATCTTTAATTCAGCAGATTGGATCGTATTTGGAAGAGAGAAAGAAATATTCATTGTTTCTGTAGTTTTACACGGATTTGGAAAGATCAGCAGACTGTGTTCTGTATTAGAAATTTCATTATCATCTAAACTAACAAGCCCGGGTTGGAATTCCGTGAATGGAAGTTTATTCACATGAAAAATCTCTTTTGTTACATCATTTTGCAGCCAAAAAACAACTTCGCAGTTATCCTTTGTTGCAGTAGTATCACTTATTGTTTCAAAATCTTCACTCATGTTGAAATGAACTGTGTCAGAAATTGTTGAGCTATCCAAAAACTGAGTTGCATCAATTTCGGCAATCAAATATGTAAAAACAGGAATATTTATATCAGCTGGTATACCAGTCTCATTTTTAACATTTTCTATCACTCCAATCCGCAATGTAAGATCATTAATGAAATCATCAAAAAGTAACGTTTCATTATTTTCTAATTCATAAGAAAAACTAACATTTCCTAAATCGTTATAGAAAGCGTAACAAGTATCATTGCTTATGAATGAATTGTTTAAAAGTGTAGTGTTATAGAGTTCAGTTAGCTGATTAGAATACCCATTATAATAACCCAGCAGTTTTTCACTACCCCCTACGATTGTTGCAGGGAATCCCATTAGATCATAATAATGAAACCTTTGATAAGAATCATAATTAAAAAACGGTTCATCAATGAGATCTGCAAAATAATTAATTGTTATACAATT
This sequence comes from Candidatus Tenebribacter burtonii, assembly GCA_030765625.1. GTDB lineage: Bacteria > Cloacimonadota > Cloacimonadia > Cloacimonadales > TCS61 > Tenebribacter > Tenebribacter burtonii. Next base: position 32,261 of record JAVCCF010000023.1, on the reverse strand, counting down.
TGAAGTATCCAGGATTGATGCTTGAGTCAACCAGATATCATTAGAATTTGAATCATTTAACTGTACCGCATCCTCAATTAAAAGAATTTCTGTTTCCTCAACATAAATTTGAAATTCATCTTCAATTGAATTATTCTGTGATAAACTATCAGTTATACAAAACAGCTCAGCTGCAAATTTATATTGAGAAGCCCTGTCAGGGAGTAGGTACCCAAGACTATCACTGACATCGAACACATAAATTTCATTTGCATTAAGTACTGGTAAATCAATTTGCTGGCAAGATGTACTATCTGCTATGTAAATAAGCTCAATTGTACCATTTGGATCTTCTAATAAAGGAATGACATAACTTCCAGAAACCGGGATATCAGAGTTATTCTTTATTGTAAGTATTGGGTATATAAAATTATCCGGCTGGAATTCACCTACCCAATTGATTGATACCAGATCAAGATCAGTTCCCGTTGTTAAAAATCTACCTTGAAGACTAAATAGAAATTCCGAATCATAACTGATACTGAACATACTGTGATAGTAACCATCATTAAAAAAATAACTTTGCAAACCACCAACTGCAGAAGCTGATATGAACTGGGTTGTAGTATTTGTTGGATAATCCACTACAAGCCAGAGAGTTGTATCTGTAATAACATTTGTAAAGGGAATATAATTCCAATCTTGATATTGAATTTCAGAAGCTTGCAGAGTGTGCGAAAATAATAAACTATCAGGTTCAATAAGGGGTTGACCAAATGAATCTTTACAGAGTTTTATGACTAATGGATCTATTCCGCTTATTCCCGGTATGTATATATCTGCACCTTCAGCTTCAAAAAGTAGGGAATCAATTCCTGCATAAAATTCATTAAATTCAAATTTTACTGCCCAGCTATCGCTGCCGAACCAGTGCTGGTCATCTGTATTTGTATGATAGTAAGCAAGTGTATCCCGCACTAAAGGTCTTACATTCTCACCCGTAGCTATGTAATAATCAACTGCACTAAGTATTGAAGAAGCAAGTACAATTAATACAATAATATATCTTTTCAAAAGCAACTCCTTGCCAACAAATGTTTGTACTTAGAATTTATTGTAAAGCATTATATCTTTCTGGCTTTTTTACTACCCTTCCAACGTTTATGTACCCAGAACCATAAATGAGGATATTGATAAATATATTTTTCTATCCTTTTAGAAATTATTTCTGTAAATTTTGTGATATCTTCTAAATTGTTTTTAAATCCTTCAGGAGAAATAACCTCTTCACAGATAAATAGATGGCTCCCATCATTTTTTCTAATTGCATAAGCAGGAACAATAGGGCACCCAGTTTTTATGGCAATCTTTGCTGCACCGACAAATGTGGAAGCTTCATGCCCTAAAAAATCTGTAAGCACACCATTCCGTCCTGCATTTTGATCCATTAATAAACTTACGATATAGCTCTCTCCCAGCATTTTGAGAATTGGTCGGAGTGCATTTTTTTTATTAATTACAATAACATTATCTTTTAAACGCAAAGCATTTGTATAATTATCAAAGTATCTATTCCGCTGCCTTTTACCTACAACAGCCATTTTAAAATTGGCTGCAATATATTTACCTGCCAGTTCCCAATTCCCAAAATGACCAGTAGCCAATATCACTCCCTTCCCCTCTTCAACAGCATTCTTCAAATTATCCCAACCTTGAATCTTACAAGTATCGAATAGATTTTCCTTTTTACCAAAATATGATTCAGCCGTAGTTAATCCCATATGATAATACATTTTTCTAATTATATCATTTATTTCTTTATTTGTTTTATCGGGGAAAACCATTTTTAATTGTTTACTAGCAAGTGAATTTCTGATATCAAATAAACTTGCCCCAAAAACAAAAAGCTTTGCGAGAAATGATCTGGTAAATCTATATGGGAATACCTTAAATATGTTTATGAACAATTTAAAAAAGAAATATTCGATTTTACTTTTTGTTGAATTTCTCATCCATTCCCCAGCTTATATTTTAAAGCAAATTTGCTAAAACGGGGTTTGTAAGTAAAGTAAATTTTTGTAAGATCTATCATGGAATCCTGAATCCTCGAAAGATTGATTAATATGAATACTATTTTAAATTACTTTTACTTGACTTGAGTAATTTTAGAAAAAAGCTGTAACAGAAAATAAAATTAGGAGAATAATTTGAACATACTCGCGCTTAGCACTACCTCAAGCTCCGGCAGCATTGCAATTTATAAAAAAGATCACATCTCATTTATAAATCATCTCGATATTAAAGTAACACATTCTGAGCGATTATTACCACAAATTGATGCAGGACTTAAGAACTCTAAGATCAATATTTCCGATATTGATCTGGTTGTTATTGCCAATGGACCCGGATCATTTACCGGTACAAGAATTGGACTTGCCACAGCTAAAGGAATTTGTATGGCTCATAATATCCCCTTATTACCAATTAATACACTTGAGCTTTTAGCAAATAATATTGCTCATTCAAATAGGAATATCCTTGCACTTATTGATGCAAGGATGTCAGAAGTTTACGCTGCTTTGTATTCTCCTGAACTGGAAATTATCCTACCGGAAACTAACACAAAACCAGAAATTTTATTTAAAAAGATAAAAAAACCCGTAATCGTGGTAGGTGATGGTGCAAAAGAATATAGAAATGAAATATTAGTAAGTGGGATCGATCATACATTTTGTTTGGAACATCAAAATATTCCTCTTGCTTCCACATTGATAAGTATAGCACTCAAAAACAATATTCCCGAATATGATTTTGAAAGTATTTCGGAGTTAGAACCATATTATCTCAGGAAATCTCAAGCAGAACTTGTACGTGATGAAAAATTAAAGAAACAAAAAAAAATTAATAGAGGCAATTAATGAAGAAACGACCAGGATGGCATCAATATTTTATGGAAATGGCATATCTTGCAAGTACACGTTCTACTTGCTTACGCAGACAAGTTGGAACTGTTATCGTGAAGGATAATCAGATCATATCTACCGGTTATAATGGAGCGCCAAAACACATAAGACACTGTGCAGTAACTGGATGTCTTCGCGAACAACTAAATGTTCCTTCCGGTGAAAGACATGAATTATGCCGTGGAGTTCATGCTGAGCAGAATGCCGTGATTCAAGCAGCAATTAATGGCACTTCTATTCGTGGAGCATCTCTTTACTGTACAAATCAACCGTGTGTAATCTGCTCAAAAATCCTTATTAATGCTGAGATTAAAACTATATATATAGTTGAGGCGTATGAAGACAAACTTGCCCAAGAGTTATTAGCAGAAGCTGAAGTGGAAATGTATATTGTAGATAGAGATACAGGAACTTTAAAAAGATTATTATAAAACAGGATATTTTAAAAAATAGATGTTGCTGAATTACATCAACTAAAATAATATAAATTATTTGATCTCTGTTCAAGGCAAATCTGAGAGGTATAAAAACCAAATAGAATCATAATTATAAATGCTCAGTTACCAAAATGGAACAGTGAATAATAAATGATGAATTTATTTATTGAACTTTATTTTTATCTCACTATCTTTATTTGATTCAGGTTCTTTTGTTGAGATGGTATCATCAACAGCAATTCCTTCAATTATTTCAACCTGCTGGAAATTATTTATTCCGGTTTTCACAACACTACTAGTTCCAATTGAATCATTAATCACTTGATAAACTATATCATTCCCTTCATCATCAGAAAAAATACAACGAATTGGAATTACAACAATATCTTTTCTCTCTTCACCGATAATTGTAATATTAGCTGTCATGCCAGGCTTTAATTTTTCATCAACTTCTATCAACTCAATTTCAATAGGAAATACTTTAACATTGTTATAACTTATGGCCATTGCAGCTGTTTTTGTAATTCTTCCATCAAAATTTTCATAGGGATATGCATCAACTTGAATATTTACCTTCATCCCAACTTCGATTTTTGAGATATCAACTTCATTTATTTTAGCATTAACGATCATTCTGCTAAGGTCAGCAAGTTTAAGAATAACAGTACCGGCAGAATATGAACCTGAGCTGGAAACAACCATCTCCCCCTCTTCCACAGGTTTTTGAATTATAGTTCCTGAAGCAGTTGAATACAATTTTGATAGATTGTTATCCGATTCAATTTCCTTTACCAGTTCGTATTGTTGTAGAGCAGAATCATAATTTATTTGAGCTTTTGTATATGAATCTTTATAAGTATCAAGTTCAGTTTCTGAGATGTAATCATTTGCAAAAAGATCTTTTCTTTTATTATATTTTTCTCTTGTATTTTCCAGTTCGATTTCTGCCAGTTTTAAATTACTGTTTACGCGCAAGATTGATTCAGCTTGATTAAAATCTGGTACTATCTCTGCAAGCAAATCACCCTTATTTACATAATCTCCTTCCTCAACATAGAATTTAACAAGTTCACCACTAACCTGTGATTTTTGTTCTATCTCTCTAATCGGCTGGATCTCACCTGTTTCTTCCAGTTTTATTACTATTGTTCCAAGTTCAACTTTATGATGTTTAGTATTCACACCAAATTTAGATCTATCTTTTTTACCTTTAGAAACGTTGCAACCACTTATTAGAAGAACCATTAAAACAATAATTATGCCACTAAAAACCTTTTTCATTACTTCTCCTGTGTTTATATTAATTTTATTTTTTATATTCTACTGCTTTTAAATTTAGTTTTAATGCTTTTCCATTACGCATAATCTCGATCTCAATTTTATCACCAACCGAAATATCAGAAACTACAAGTTCTGCATCACGAGTACCTTTGATAACATTACCATTGATCTCTCTAATTATGTCTCCTTCTTTCAATCCGGCTTCCTCTGCAGGACTCTTCCTTTGAATATAATTTATCAAAACTCCGTCAAGGCTTTTAAGTTCAAGGTGGGAAGCAATGAGTTGATTAAGTTCTTGAACCTTGAAGCCAAACCAGATTTGACGAATTTTACCAAATTCAATTAATTCACGAGCAGATTTTTTAACAGTATTTACTGGAATTGCAAATCCTATTCCGATATTACCGCCCGATTCAGAGAAAATAAAAGTGTTAATTCCAATTATTTCTCCCAAAATATTCACGAGTGGTCCTCCACTGTTCCCCGGATTAATTGCAGCATCGGTTTGTACCATGTGTCGATAAATCTTGCCATCTTTGTTCTCAGCGAAATCCCGATTTATCGCAGAAACAACACCAACCGATACACTGGGTTTACTGTCTTTGATCAAAAAGCCGTAGGGATTTCCAAGTGCTATTGCCCATTCTCCAATGATAATATTATCTGAATCTCCGAATTTAGCAAAAGGAAGATCATCACCTTCAATTTTGATCACAGCAACATCATGGCTTGTATCTATTCCTATGACCATTGCATCAAACTGTCTTGTATCGGTGAGTATAATTTTTATTTCGGTTGCACCTTCCACAACATGAGCATTTGTAAGAATAAATCCATCATCAGAAAAAATTACACCGGAACCAATTCCTTGTATACTATACGGAACTTCATCGTAGAAACCAAAGAAGAAACTTCTACGTCGTTTTACCATTTGTGTTTTGATTACATTAACACTGACTACTGCGGGTTCCACAATTCCAGCAGCATTGGTTATTGCATTTCTTCTAGATGAATATACTTCCTCAGTTATTAAATCCTTTACAGTTAATTTTCCATTTAAAGTATCTTCTAAAGCAATTTCAGTATTTAAATTCTTCATCACTTCCCTGTTTTGGAAAATTACAGGATAAAATATCAGAACGATCACAGTTAATATTAAGATTAGAATTACATGATTTCTATTCATAATTTATTCCTATTTTATACAAAGATAAATTAACATATTTCCTAAACCTATTAAGAAATGAACAGCTAATACAAACATTAAAACGTATTTATAAATATATTTATTGAAATATTCTTTTATGATATCAACTTCAAGTTTTTTATCGAGCAATTCAATGTATTTATTCAATTCATATTTTCCCATTAAGTATGGAACAAATGTACGTAAGAACTGCTTAACGACTTCAAAAACGATAGTTGAAATAAAATATTTTATATTGTCCCTTATTGTTCTCGGAATGAATTTGAGATCATCCATAAATGTGATTTTATCCCATGTTTTTTGGAAAACCTTCTGCTCCCACTTTGCAATACGTGAATCATCAGCATCATTTTTTGTATCGTTGATGTAATCATTAACCATTGTCTTGATCTTTTTAATCAGCCAACTCTTTTTGCGATAAACAAAGGCAGGTGTAAAGGGAATGTGCTTTTCAAAAATCTTTTTCTTTTTAGATGGAATGAACAAAAAAATCTTGATCGCATAAACGTAGAGAAAGCCAAACAGCATATTTACGACAATAAAGATCAGTGGTTTGATGATGAACATTAGATCCTGCCTTGCTGATGTAATTCAACAAAATATTCAATCGAGCGATTATAGGTTTTCTCAGCATCTACAGGGAAGTAACAGGCAGAAAGTTCATTCATAGAACGGTGATAACTAAGGCATTCGCAACAGAAACCTTTCTTACTGCAAAAACATGTACAATTGCAATTTTCCATATTTATGCTATGATTATTACAATCCATTTATCCTCTCCAAATATTTTCAATGTTTAATCAATTTTTACAACTTTTTTTGTCAATAATTAAGGTTTTAAATGAAACCTTCTCATATATGTATTTCCTCAAAAGTTAATTCGAATTTTTCTTTAGATGTTTTCGCATTATAAAACTTAATATTAGGATAGTTTGCTTTTTTTATTGTTTTAATTAACTTAGACTTGATTTTTTTTATTTCATCGATTCTACATCCAAAAATTACTTCTTTTAAGGATTTTTTATTAAAGGGCATCCCACCTTTTCTTGTAGACATAATCCTAAACTCTTTTTCATAAATCCAATCATTTGATTTGATAAGGAATAATTGCTTAGCAACACCATCTTCTACAATAATATTATAAGCATTAAATTTTGGATAATCATTGCAATATTCTACACTACTAATAAGATCAATTGGTTTTGATCCATTTGCAAAAAATATATCTGTATCTTCTAAAACATCAAATTTTAAGCATATGCCCTGATGTTTATCAGCATAATGTGACCACATTGGAATATAGTTTCTTTCTTTTGAAAAACAGCAAATACCATATTTCTCAAATTGTTCCCTAATATTTATGTCTACTAAAGCTAGAGATTTTTCATGATCATTCTTCAGAACATAGACAATTTTGAATCTATCATTCTTATTAACAATTCTCAATTCAACCAATTTGTTAGCCAATTCTTCAATTTCTTCTGGATTCATATTATTAGCTAACTTAATCTTACAATCAAATGGATCATTAAAATCTTTAGAAGAAGAAAACCACAATTGATTATTTCGGAGATTATCAATTAAATCATCATCTACTTTGCAGAATTTGTAGAGATATCTTGGTACTATTTTTGACTCTACAAGAAACAAACATGCTTTAAAATTTTTATCATTCCATCTTGGATCACTCTTAAATTCTTCTCTTATAGTCATTGATTCTCCTGGTAGAAACTACGTTTCAATTTTACTTTTAAGTATTCTAATTTTACAATATAAGCATTATTAGTAAAATTAAATTCACTAAGTAATAAAGTATTTCTCAAGCCAGTCTATTGTGTATTTAATGTCTTCGGGGATGGGTGCTTCTGCTTTTACAATTTCTTTTGTGAACGGATGTTTGAACTCCAATCTGTAAGCGTGCAGAGCTTGTCTCTTAAGGTGATTTGCCAGTAGATATTTTACTTTTTTCTGGTAATGGAATGGTACAATACTGAGAGTTCTTTTCAAAGTCGAATATGTATTATCTCCCAATATCGGACAATTTATATAAGAGAAATGAACACGGATCTGATGGGTTCTACCAGTTTCCAATTCAACTTCAACCAGAGAGAAAAAATCAAAATATTTTACAATTTTATAATGAGTAACAGATTCTCGCCCATCTGTTGTAACGGTCATTTTTATTCTATCTTTCTTGCTTCTTCCAATAAAGGTTTTAATCGTGTCTTCAGCTTTTGCGGGAACTCCAACAGTTATCGCTAAATATGTTTTCTTAATTGTTCTATCTTGAAACATTCGTGAAAGCAAAGAATGAACTTTATCATTCTTGGCAACAATTAGAAGTCCGCTAGTATCTTTATCTAATCTATGAACAATACCGGGTCTCAGTGGATCATGCTGAACAGAAAGTTTATTATTAAAATGATACATCAATGCATTTACCAGTGTTCCATCTATTACGCCGGCTCCTGGGTGAACAATTAATCCAATTGACTTATTTACAATCGCAATATCATCATCTTCCCATATTATATCTATTGGAATGTTCTGCGGTTTTATTTCCAGTTCTTTCTTCTGAGGAATTTCAATTGTTATTATGTCTGAGTGAGAAAGTCTGTAATTTTTTTTTACAGGCTTACTATTAACCAGTATTGCTTCTTCGCATAAAAGTTTATCAATAAACGATCGAGAGTATAATTCTTCTAATCCCAAACTTACAATATATTTATCTATTCTTTGTTTTTCATTTTTAAGATATTCAATTTTCATCAGGTTTGATTAAGCTCATCTTCTTTATTTTGCTTTCTTTTTTCCAGATTTGTAAGAGCAATTATTGCACCTATTGGCTGTCCGGCAACATCACGGATCATAGCACTATTAAGTATAATATGTCTTTTTAATGAAGGTACGAAGAACTGTTGCTGTTCCTGTTTAGTTCGAGAATTCAATATCTTCAAAGTGTATTTTTTTATATTATTTTCAATTTCGGGTGGGAAGTTCGTCTCGATAATGTTGGTTTTATCACTTAAAGCCGGGAAAGTATCTGTAACTTTTTCGTTCATATAAACAAAATTTCCTTTTATATCAACTATTATAAAGCCATTGTCAGTAAGATTCAGTATTGAAACGATTCGATTATGGTGTTCTACAATTTTCTCTTTTTTCAATTTATCGAATGTAAGGATGGATTTTAGCATATCTTTAAGAAGTGAAATTATTACATAGAATTCCTTATCAATTGTAGTTTCATAACTATCCAGATCGATATCTATTGTGTAAACACCTTGTGTGATATCTTTTATAATAGTATGAATTTCAGAAAATGCTTTATGAAGAAAAATCGGCACATAAAAAATAATGGAAAGAGTTAAAATAAATTGAATGAACAATCCTATAAAAATCGTGTTCTGTACATCTAATTTCATTTGGGAGATGCCAATTGAATTATTTATCAAATGCAGAATTATTCCAGCCTGAATAATTACAACTATGAACATTAAAATTATTAACAACCTTAATTTTCCCGTGAATGATAATTTCATAATTCTATCCTTTCTTACTTATTTCTTCTATAAGTTCATCTATCTTAATTTTTGGTCCGATAAGCACCATGACATCTCCTTCATTAATAATATCATTTGCTCCGGGCATATCATTTATCTCATTACGAATAACATTCTCACCTTCTTCAGTAATACTCAATGTCGTAAATTTTATCGCAATTATATTTACACCTTTCTCTGCAGGAATTGAAAGTTGTTGCAACGTTTTCCCGACCCAATCATCTGGTACAAGCAATTCAACGGCGCTATGTCCACTGGAAAGCTCTACATATTCCATAACACTACTTGAGATAAGAGAATTAGCAAGCTGTCTTCCAATTTGTTCTTCCGGAAAGATAATATTGTGAATTCCCAGAAGTTCCAGAATTCTTGCATGAACTTTACTATCAACTTTTGCATAAATGTTACTAACACCAATTTTTTTTAGCAGAACAGTAGTTAGTACACTTACTTCAATATTGTTTCCAATAGCCAAAATTACGGCATCAACATCTTGGATACGATTCATTTTTAGTGCTTTTTCGTCGGTGCTGTTTAAATGGATTGCAACACTAACACGTCCAGTAATTTCATCTATTAAGGCTTTGTCGTTATCAATTGCGATCACTTCTGCACCTCTTTCAAAAAGTGTAGTTGCTACATTCATACCAAATTTTCCAAGCCCTATTATTGCAAATTTTGCCATAATTACTCCTTTAGTACCCAGACACAAGTGTCTGCAAAACATTTTATTTACAAATTTCGTTCAAGATTGAACGATTTACTTAACCAATACTTATTTTTTCTTCTGTATATGTAAAGGAAGATCTATCTTTTGTTTGTGAAATTGCGAACATTAAAGTTAATGGACCTACTCTTCCTAAATACATTAATAGCACAATTATTATCTGTCCCGCTTCAGAAAGTTTTGCTGTTATTCCCATTGAAAGCCCTACCGTACCAAAAGCAGAAACTGCTTCAAAGATAGTTTTTTCTAAAGTGAAAGGTTCGAACAAAAGTAGTAAAAATATCATAAAAGCCAGAAAAGCAATTGATGCAGCTACAAGTGCCATCACTTTTTTAATTATATTTTCTGATACTTTTCGTTTAAAAATATTTACATCTTTATGTCCGCGAAACATTGTAACAAAAGAGATAAACACAACAACAAGAGCAGTAGTTTTAACTCCACCTCCTGTTGAACCTGGAGATGCTCCTATGAACATTAAAATCCCTGATACAAAAGAAGAGCCTTTACTTAAATTTGCCGTATCAATTGTATTGAATCCAGCAGTTCTGGTTGTTACAGATTGAAAGTATGAGGCAAATAATCTATCAAAAAAACTAAAGCCCTTCATTTCGTTGTTATATTCAGAAATAAAGAAAGCCAAAGTTCCTGCTAATAGTAAGAAAAACGTTGCAGATAAAACAATTTTTGAGTGAAGAGATAATCTCTTAAAACGAAATTTGTTCTTAATAGTTCTTTGAATATCCTTCATCACAGGGAAACCAATTCCACCTAAGATAATTAGTGATGTGATTACAAAATTAATATTGAAATTATCTAAATATTTTATAAGACTATCTGAATATAAACAGAATCCTGCATTACAGAAAGCAGAAATGGAATGGAATATGGAATGATATATAGCTTGATTAACAGAGTATGATTTTGAGATAAATGTGAAATACAAAATCACAGCACCCAGTAATTCAAGTGTAATTGTGACTATAATAACATTTCTAACCAGATTTATCATATCCAGTTTATTGGATTCACCAATAACATTTTGCATGACCGACTCTCGCCTCAAACTCAATTTCTGTCCTAAAATAATCGCAAATGCACTTGAAATCGTCATTATTCCCAAACCACCAATTTGAATTAGAGTTAGAATAATTATCTGTCCAAAAAGAGTAAAATGCATTCCTGTATCATATACGATCAACCCAGTAACACAAGTTGCAGAAGTGGAAGTGAATAACGCTCCCAGCAAAGAAGTTTCTTCTCCCGGAGATGTAGCAACTGGTAGCATAAGCAAAAGTGCACCTATGAAAATTGCAAGAAAGAAAGTAAGCATTACAAGCACAGGAGGATTATCAGAGAGATTATCTATAAATGTACCCTTAGTATCTGACAAAATTCTTAAATTTAATAGAGAAAATGCTTGCCGTCCAATAAGATAGAACTGAAAAACTCTTTCCGAATCTTTAATTAATAAACCTATAAAAATGAAGATAATATCAGGTAGAAGATTCAATAATCTTTGTACGGTAACTCCGTTTATTAATAATCTATAACTAATATAAAAAGTTAAAAATATTATTGAAATGTTAGTGTACAGACTGATTACTGAACTATCTATTTTTATTAATTTTAAAAATAATAATTCAATATTAACAATTGCAAACAGTGTAAGAATTACAATTGCAAATTTTTGAACTTTATCTGGCTTAGATTCTATCATATTCCTTTTTTATTTTAGGTTAAAGCTATACATTCAATGCTTTTACAATATTCTTTTGGATAATGTCGATTGGGGCATTTGCCTTAATGTGAATTAACTTCCCCTCATTTGAGAAATATGAGATCACATCAGATGTATCATTGTAGAATTTTTCTATTCTCTTGAGTATTGCTGATTTATGATCATCATCTCTCTGAACTATCTTTCCACCACAAACATCACAGATTCCATCAATTTTTGGTTTATTATAAAGTAAATTATAGTCTTTTTTGCAATCAACACAATTTCTTCTGGAAGAAACACGTTCGATCGCTTTTTCATCAGATAATTCTAGAAGAATAACTTTATCGATAGTAAAATTCTTTTCTAAGTACTTCAATTGTTCCATATTTCTAGGGAATCCATCCAGAATAGTACCATCTTTTGCATTAGCAAGAGCATCTTCAACAATCCTAAAAACATATTTATCGGGAACAAGCTCCCCGTCATCCATAAATTTTTTTGCAGTAAGTCCTAACTCAGTTTGTCTTTCTATGTTTTCGCGAAGAAGATTACCTGTCGTGATGTGTTTCCAACCAAAATTCTCTTCTAATATCTTTGCCTGTGTTCCCTTCCCACATCCTTGAATACCTATTAATAATATGTTCATTTTGTCTCCTGTTTCTTTACTTATTCATAATATTAAGAATAATTAATTTAAAATGTAATTTAACGTCAAGTTTAACGTTTAATATAAATAGTTTGGATTGAGCCTCACTATTTGAGAATTACACAAAACAATTGACCGATTCATTCTCATTTCTTGAATAACATCAATGAAAAAAATTGTAATTACTGGAGCCAATGGATTTGTTGGTAGTGCCCTGACAAAAAAACTGCTGAATAGTGGTTATGAAGTCACATGCCTTGTTAGAACAGGTTCTAATATTGATCTTATTGAAGATAAAAGAAATATCCGTTATATTAATTATAGTAATTTAGAAGAAATTAAGCTTGCTTTACAAGACAAAGATATTTTGATACATGTTGCTGCTCTAACTCGTGCTCGGAAATGGGAATCTTTTAATAAAATTAATGTTAATCTTACAAAAACTCTTTTAAAAATATGTAATAATTCTTCAATAAAACAGTTTATTTTTTTAAGTAGTCAGGCAGTGGCTGGACCTTCATTGGATGAACATTCTGGTAAGAAGGAACAAGACTTTCCAAATCCTGTAACAATGTATGGAAAGAGCAAGTTGCTCGCTGAAGAAATTATTCTTGAGAATGCAAAAATGCACTGGACTATTATCCGACCTGTTTCTGTTTATGGTGCTGGAGATAAAGATTTTCTTGAACTTTTTAAAATGGTTAAAAATCATTTTGTGTTTTTGAATAGTTTTAGAGAAAAATATTATAATCTCATTCATATTGATGAACTCATTGAATTTATAGTACGAACAATTTATAATAAAAAAACCTATAATGAAATATTATTTGCTGCGAACCCACAAGTAATAAAAAATAATGAACTACATAAATTAATTGGTAAAGCTATAAAATCTAAAACTATTACAATAAGAATCCCAGAATTTATACTCTTCCCCATTGCATTTTTTTTGGAATTTTTTAGTTTGATATTTAGAAAAAAATTTCCTATCCTGAATAGAGATAAAGTAAGAGAATTCAAAGAAGATTATTGGCTCGTTGACACAATCAAAGCAAAAAATAAATTGAATATTAAATTTGAAAATAAATATCTAATAAATTTTAAAGAAACATATGACTGGTACAAAATTAAAGGATGGTTATGAAAAGATTCTTAATATTGATTATAATAATTATATTAACAATTTGCATCTGGGCTCAAACAGAAATTGAAGAAGATACAACACAAGACTCGATAAAAATTGAAACAGTTGTTATTGATACATTAGAGGAGGGAATCGATCCAAAACAACTTTTAGTTGAAATTATTAAATTTCTTAATGATAAAAAACAAATGGATAGAGAATTTTTTCTTCCTCATTTGATATATAAAGAAAATTTTCATATAAGTTCTCCTTTTAATCTAAATTTGCGAATTACGAAAAATGGGTTTTCAGAAATCCCGTTTACCACCGGTAATCTGCAAACCGTTCAAAACAATCAGAACATATATAAAAGGATTTATAAAAGAGGGAACATATATTACAATTCTTTAGAATATTCTTTACCTGTAGCAATAACAGAAACATATATGGGACTCGGTGATATTGATATGAACAATGTTTCTGTGTCCTTGATAAAAGGTGACATTTTTGGAATTTCCAACCTTGATTTGCAGTTTGATTATTTAGGAGAAAAGGGGATATGGCAAGGAGTTGAGAATGAAGTGATCCAAAATTCTCATTTGTATCTATCTTATGACCTTGATTTTGCTAAAGTTCATTTTGATAATAGTTTAATTGATCAAACACTCCCTGGCGAGAAAGATATTTACAATTATGCATATCCATTTGAATCAGCTTCTAACAAAGAAAATGAATATTCAGTTAAAATTGAGAATAACATTATTGATATTGGTTTTATTTACAAAAATAATGATTACACAATGGAAGACAGATTCCATAAAGAACGCGATCTAATGCAGGTTTTGGCACAAAAAAAATTTCAAATACTTAATCATCAGCTTGACTTTTCCTATGAATATGTAGCTGAAGATATTATAATTAGTAGTTATTCAAATCCTGATTCAACAATTATTATCAAAAGAGATGATTCATTTTATATTATTTCTGGTGATCATGAGTCAAATATTTTTGGATTCAAACTAGGAGATACCGGTTATTATCAAGATGAAAATAATTTCCAACTTGATTCTGAACTTACAAAAGAAGTATTCTATGGTTTAAATTTATTGGGTGAATTTACCACAAGATCTGGTGAATACTTCACAAACCTTACTGATATCTTCCCACAAAGACAATCAAGATCGGATGTAGGTGGCGGAATTGTTATTGTTTTTCCATTAATAAGAACGAGAGCAGTAATGGGGCAGCATCATATTGAAGATTTCAACGGAAATTATTATTATTTGCAGAATTCAATTAATTTAGGGTTAACAAAAAATATTGGATTTAAATTTGATCAATGGTTAAGAAATGAACAAATCAATTATAGAGTTGAGAGCAATACTGATATATGGAAATATCCAGAATGGCAAATGTCTAATTTCTTAGAACTTACTTATTCGTTAAAATATAATAATGCAATAAAACTTGGATTGAAACATATTTATCATTCCAGTTATTCTTATACTCTCGATGATATGGATACAATATTTCAGAATGATACTCAGAACTTTAATGCTTATCTAAAAATTCAATTAACTAATAATTTTGAGATAAGTATTGATGCTGTTAATCTTACCAATAATAAAATCATGTTCACAAACTCTAATCATCCAGGAACACATTTTAATTTTAATGTACACTGGATTTTTATGAATTAGGAAAACATTCACAAGTTTCCTTTAATTGTTTTCCTGAATAATACTAATTAATAATTAAAAACACTGCCACCAATAAATTCTCTTAAAATTGAATTGGTTGGAACAATATCATCCGGAATATTATAAATATGTTCCACAATTTTCCATAATCTTAAAGCTTCTGAATAATGAGGAGAATATTCTGTTATCGAGTGCAGGATAGGTAAAATATATTTTTTTAGAACTCCAAGTTCGTAAGTTAATATACTATTAAACATAAAATCGGCATTTTCCTGAAATGGAAAAATATTATGATCTTCTCCTTCTCTCACAGAATCCCACATTTCTAATGTTTGCTCTCCTGAATGCCCTCTGTAATTGTAATCACGAACTAATCTTCTAATCTTTCTTGAGTCGGTTGTCGGTATTCGGTTATGAGCATCAATATTGAGATTATTTAAAGCACTCACATATATTCTTAATTTCTGATTGAAAGGAACTGATGAAGATAAAATATCATTAAGTCCGTGAATTCCTTCCATTATAAGTATCTCATTTTCTTTTAATCTCAATTTTCTATGGCTTGTTTCTCTTATCCCCTGTCTAAAATTATACTTAGGTAATTCTATTTCTTCTCCTTTAAGTAATTTCTGAAGATCACTATTTAGAAGTTCGAGATCCAAAGAATTTATGTTTTCAAAATCGAAATCACCATTTTCCTTTCTGGGGGTGAGATTTCTGGGAAGAAAATAGTCGTCCATATTAAGTATATACGGTCTTATACCATTCACTCTTAAGTGTATAGAAAGTCGTTTAGCAAAAGATGTTTTCCCAGATGAAGAAGGTCCTGCTATGAGTATAAGTTTAGTATCATCTTTGCGAGTAATATGTTTTGCAATATCAACTATTTTCTTCTCATGAAGTGCTTCTTCAATCTGAATAAGCTCTGTTATTTTATAGTTTTTCACTGCGAAGTTAATAGCATTTACAAAATGAACACCCAAAATACTCAGCCATTTATCATGTTCCTGATGAGCAGCAAAAAGTTTTCTTAAAAGTTTGAATTCTCCATTTATTTTATTCGTGTGCCTATTCGGAAACCTTAATATTAAGCCCGGTGCATGATAAACTATTTCAAAACTTTGTATGAATTTTGTATTATCTGCCGTCTGACCTATTAGATAATCATAGAAATCACCACATTTATGTAATTTAATTGTGCTATGAGTATTATGCTTAAGAATATCATCACGATTTTGTTTAGCAAATATTTCTTCAGCTTCATATGATGTTACCTCTACTTTTTCAATTGGCATTTTACTATCTATTATATTCTGCATTTCTTTCGAAATTTGGTTAATTTCCTTTTCTGAAAATGTATAGTCAATAATTTCTGCATAAATTCCATCTCCTATTGAATGCTCTACAACTAATTTTTTTTCTGTAGCAAAAATTGAGCCGAATGCTTTGCACAAAATGAATTTAGATGTATTTTTGTATATGGCATCACCGGCGGTAGTGCTTCTGGAAATTCCTTCCAGTATCGTTTCTGAATTTATAATAGTTTTGTTGCTTACAAATTTGTTATCAATTTTACATGCTATTATTTGATCTTTGCTATCTATGTTTTCTTCCAAAATTTTCTGAATATCTAATGGTTTTGCAAAAGCGATCTTTTTATAATGTGCTCCATCTATTTTTATATTTACCGTAAACAAATTTCCTCCTTTGTTACAAAAAAATACTTTTTATATTTCAAGTTTCTACGTCAAGATAATATTCTTCTCTTGAGCGTTATCTGCCTTATTATAAATAAGTTATAAAACATGCTAAGCTTAATATATATTTACAGCGATATTAATATTGACTTATAATATATAAAAATAAATTGCGCCTCTTAGGAGGTGATAATGGATAAAAAATTAAAAAGAAATATTATTCAACATTTAGGAATAATTGCAGGATCTATATTATTTGCAATAGCCTATTCATGGTTTCTAGTTCCTTACAAAATTGCACCTGGTGGTGTTGGCGGTTTAGGACAGATATTATTTCATTTTTTTAATATACCAATTGGTGTATCAATGATAATATTCAATGTCCCATTATTTATTTTGAGTTTTGTGTTCTTAGGAAAACGTTTTGGACTCAGATCTCTTTTTGGAATGTTCTCAACATCGATACTTGCCGACTTTCTCAGTTTCAAGAATCTCCATAATATGGGTATTATTAAAGATCTTTCTCCATACACATTTATTAATCATGGTAAAGAAATTTATGCAATGCTATCACCTCAAGATATTTACTTATCTGCTGTTACAGGTTCTGTTTTATTAGGTTTAGGGTTAGGAATTATCTTTCGATTCCGTGGTTCAACTGGAGGAACAGACATTCCTGTAGCTTTCCTAAAACAAAAAACAGGAATTTCTATTGGTATGGGATACTGGGTTGTAGAAACAATAATAATTATGACGATTGGAATAGTATTTCAAGATTTGAAACTGATAATCTGGGGCTATGTTAATCTGTTTATCACAACTAAATTAACAGACCTTGCTAGTGAAGGATTACCATATGTAAAGGGAGTATATATTATTTCTGAAAAAGATAATGAGATTAAAGAAAAGATTTACGATAAAATACGGCGTGGTGTTACATTATTTAAAGCACAAGGTGGATATACAGGTAATGAATTTAATATTCTATTCTGTGCAATGAACCGTAGGCAAGTTGCCATGATGCGCGATATTGTGAAAGATATTGATCCTAAAGCTTTCGTTTTATTAACAGATGTTAACGATGTAATGGGTTACGGCTTCCGCAGCAGGAACATTGAACTAACCGACAAAGATACTTCTTAGAAAAATGTAATCATGGATTATTTTATATAGATCGTCAAGTTTTTAAAAAAAATATCAACAGCCCCGATTATTCAGGGCTGTTGATATTTTGGAATTATCTTAAATTTAACTCACTTTAGTAATAAACATTTCCTTACAGCTTTAGTTTTACCATTAACATTTAATTTATACAAATATATCCCTGAGCTAACTTGTTTGTTGTTTGCATCTTTTCCATCCCAGACTATTGAATGCTGACCGGCTGATACCTGATCGCTGATAAGTGTTTTTATTTTTTGTCCTTTTACATTATAAACCAAGAGAGTCACAAACGAGAACGTTTGTGCTACTGAAAAAGAAATTGTAGTGGTTGGATTAAATGGGTTAGGATAATTGAAAAGTTGAACAACAGAATGTGGAACAGTTTCTTCATTTATTGAAACCGGCTCGATCCATTCCTCCTGAAACTCAAGATTAATAGCTGCATAGCGGAGATATCCTCCATAGAGAATTGGACCTTGAGCTCCAGCTTCTGAACCGTATAGTATATCATCAAAGAAAGCGAAATGCAATTTAGCGTGGTAGTTGCCAGACTCAGTACTGATTATCTCTAACTTATCACCTAAAGTGACATTTACAGGAAGCATATCCTCAAATTCAGGGGCATAATTACCATCATAGTGGTTAGTAGGATCGATCACATTATCATTTGGATTAGCATTTATGTATCTAATGTCTGACCAAGTTTCACCATTATCATCAGAAATAACAATTGCAATCTCAGGTTGTTTAACCCAACCTTCATAACCGGGAACTTCATAAAATGCATTTTGTAATTTTGCTCCATCATGCCAGACACAAACAACCCAGTTTCCATTTGAAACCATTTTACAATTGTTTTCATGGAAATATGCATCCTGCCAACCACCATCTGAGTTAAAAAACCAGCTAGGACAACTCCTAATAACATGTGGCCATCCATTTTCATCATATTCGTCTACATACCCATCATCATCAAGATCAAAAGAAACAACTAAGTGGCCATCACCAGGATCAGTATCTTGAACATCCAGATCATAGAAACTGAATTCTCCTAAAACAGTATCAAAAGTGAAAATTTTAGGATAAATATAAGCAGGATAATAGTTCTCATTTGCTATATTTTCTGCGGAATTGTAATTTACACCGCTCATCCACTGTACTTTTGTATTGTTGTTAGTGAATATGCCATTATAATGTGTAAGATCATTTGAAAGCAAGATGAACATTTCTGATGGAGTTACACCATCAAGATTATACCACCAATATTCACCAGTATAGCAATTAGTAGGATTGTCCATTGGTTGTAATATTTGGTGTGTATATTTTGTAAATGTCTCACCGTAATCATCACTGTACATAGCAAATAGAGAGTCAGCAACATTTCCAAAGAAAACAACTCCTCCATCATCTTCACTAACTATCATATCCTTGTTTATTCGAGCAATACCATTATATGTCAAATAATCAAAATATGGAAATGATTGTACTGTCCAATCAAGATCTGATGCAACCAATAAATCTAAATCATCAAAATCTGCATATAGATAAAGACTATTGGGTCCACCACCACCAGAGCTGTTAATGTTATTTCCATAAACATGAACTCTTCTATGGCCTGCTTCCGGAGATGGTCCAATATGTACTTGAGGCTAAATAAATTCGTCATCTGTAAATCCGGTAAATGGTATACTCATTTCTGGATTATCAATTACAATAATTGGCTGTCTCCAGCCTGGACCTCCTGCTGCATGATATAAATAATATGACAAATGGCTATCATAACTTCCATCCGGTTCTGTTACTGCATGCCAAACTGCAAATGGATCTGCAGTATAGGGATCTACTGCACAAGAGGTGAAACCTTCTCGATTAATAACATTGTTTATACTATTACTCTCTCCAAGAGTGCCATTAGGATTAATATAACTAAAATAAGCTCTGCGGTCAATTCCAACATTCGGTGTTTCAGAACGCATATAAGTAATATAAATACCACCGGCAGTGTAGCCATATGGCATAGAAATTTCCGGTTGGAGTCTTACATTATAACCATTGTAGCTAAAAGGCATATAATCATAATAAGAGTTTGTTAGAAAAGTGGTTGGATCACCATTTCCATTGAGAATGAATGAATACTCAGGTGGTGGATCCTGCTCTCTATGTCCGTTTCTTGATCCAGCATTTATAACATTATGTTGATCATCAATTGCAATTTGGCTGGGCTGCATAAAATCATTTGCTACTATAAAAACTGTAACCATCAAAACGACAACAACAATAACAATTCTCTTCATTTCCTCTCCTATTTCAATAACATCATTTTCTTAATTTGTTGGTACTCACCTGATTTTAGTTTATAAAAATATATTCCCGAACTGACTTGCTTATTATTGGCATCTTTCCCATTCCAACCAACATTATGCTCCCCGATTGATAATTGTTCATTAAATAGAGTTTTCACTTTCTGTCCTTTAATATTAAAGATTTCAAGTTTAACTTTCTCAACTTCTGAGAGATTAAAAGAAATAGTAGTTTCTGGATTGAACGGATTGGGATAGTTACTCAGTTGAACATCAACTTGAGGAATTGTCTCTTCATGAATTGAAACTGGATCGATCCATTCCTCCTGAAACTCAAGATCAATTGCAGCATAATGAAGGGCACTATTTGTAAATTCACCACCACCGAAAGGTGTAAGCGCAGCTGAACCATAATCACCATCATCCATAAATATGAAATGCAATTTAGCATGATAATTACCAGGTTCATTACTGAGAATCTCAAGTTTATCTCCAAGAGTAACATTTACCGGAAGCATACCTTCAAATTCAGGCGTAAAATTTCCATCATAATGATAAGTTGTGTCTATAATTGCATCGTTAGAGTTAGCATTGATATACCTGATATCTGACCAGGTTTCACCATTATCATCGGATATTACAATACAAATTTCAGGTTGCTCTACCCAACCTTCATAACCTGGTTCTTCAAAATGTGCATTCTGCAACTTTGCGCCATCGTGCCAGACACAAACTGCCCAATTCTCGTTGGATGTCATTTTACAATTACTTTCTGAGTAATAAGCTGTAGCCCAACCACCTTCTGAGTTATAAAACCAGCTTGGACAGCTTGCAGGGATGTATTCCACATCATCAAATATACCATCATCATTCAGATCATAAGAAACAGCTAAATGATCATCTCCGGGATCGGTATCTTGAATATCCAGATCATAAAAATTAAATTCACCTATATTTGCATCAAAAGTAAATATCTTTGGATAAATGAAATAAGAATAGTGAAGACCATTATTAATATTATCTTGTGAATTATAATTCACTCCACTCATCCACTGCACCTTTGAATTATTATCTGTAAATATACCGTTATAATGTGTAAGGTCGTTCGAAGGAAGTGCAAACCATACCTCGTCACCGAATATTGGAAGTCCCGTAGGAGGATAAATTAAATTAGGAAGTTCCTGAAGCAATTGCTGAGTATGTTTTGTAAATGTTTCACCATAGTCATCACTATACAAAGCAAATAGAGAATCTGCTACATTACCAAAGAAAACAACTTTTCCATCAACTTCACTTACGATCATATCTTTGTTAATTCTGGCAATATCATTATAATGCAGATTATCAAAATACGGAAAAGATTTTATCGTCCAATCAAGATCTGTCCCTGACAATAGTGAATCTGCTGAAAAATCTGCATATAAATACAAGCTATTATAATTACCACGACCTGCAGAATTGCTTGAGTAATTGTTAGCATAGACATGAACTCTTCGACGATCTAGAATTGGAGAAGGTCCAATATGTATTTGCGGCCAGATGAATTCATCATCATTATGTCCGGTAAATGATTCACTAATTTCCGGATTATCTATGACTATAAATGGTTCTCTCCAGTTTGGACCCCCTGTTGCATGATATAGATAATATGACAAATGGCTATCATAACTTCCATCCGGTTCTGTAAATGCATGCCATACGACGAATGGATCACCCGTATAGGGATCAACAGCACAAGAAGTGAATCCTTCTCGATTAACATATGGATTAATGAAATTACTTTCTCCAAGTGTTCCATCGGAATTAATATAGCTGAAGTAAGCTCTGCGATCTATTCCAACATTCGGTGTTTCAGAACACATATAAGTAATATATATTCCACCTGCATCATATCCGTTAGGCATAGAAATCTCCGGTTGGAGTCTTACATTATGACCATTGTAGCTAAAAGGCATATAATCCTGGTATGAGAAATTTAGAAAAGTGGTTGGATCACCATTTCCATTGAGAATGAATGAATGCTCAGGTGGTGGGTCCTGCTCTCTGTGTCCGTTTCTTAATCCAGCATTTATAACATTATGTTGATCATCAATTGCAATTTGGCTGGGCTGCATAAAATCATTTGCTACTATAAAAACTGTAAAAATTGTAAATAATAGAATTGTTATAATTTTCATTTTCTCCTCCCAAATAAAATGAATTAATTCAATTATTGCGTACTATAAAAAGAAAAAAAATAGAATCAATGTTAGATTTAAATCTTCAAGAATAATCATTGAATTTTCAAGCTGAATTTATTCAATGCAAACTAATTAAGTCAAGAATTTTGTGTTTTATCCTATTTTCAATACAAAATATAAAATTGCAATTGTTATTCCAACTTAAGTATATTCATTAAAACTTGCATTAATTTGTGAATCAAATCCTGTATTAACAGTATCTGTTTAGTATAACTTTTTTATTTTCAAATAGTTGATGGATGGTGTTAAATACATTTTTCTGCGGAATTGATTAGGCAATTAGTCACTTAAATTCAACAAAAATAAAAAACCTCCCAATTTATGGGAGGTTATATTATATAATTTATAACTATTACGGATTAATTCTGTTTATCATTCTTGGGAAGGGAATAACTTCACGGATATAACGGATACCACTCATCCATTGTATCAATCTTTCCAGTCCGATACCAAAACCACTATGTGGAACGGAACCGTATTTTCTTAGATCGAGGAACCACTGGTAATCTTTAACATCATATCCTTCTTTCTTGATCCTACTTAAAAGGATATCGTGATCATCCTCACGCTGTGACCCGCCAATGATCTCTCCAAAGCCTTCCGGGGCTATAAGGTCAGCTCCCAAAACCAGATCTGGATTATCTTTATCTCGTTTCATATAGAATGATTTGATCTCTTTTGGCCATCTCTCTACAAAGACAGGCACATCACTTCCAGCCGTGATCATTTCTTCTTCAGGAGCTCCAAAGTCATCTAGATAGTCGATCTCTACACCTTTATTTTTAAGCATATCAATAACTTCTCTATGAGTCATTTTCTTAAATGGAGCATCAGCTTTTTTGAGTTTCTCTACATCACGTTCAAGTATTTCAAGTTCTTTTGAGTTTCTCTCAATTATTGTTCGGATCACATAACGAATGAGTTCTTCTTGAATATCCATATTTTCATCATGCTCAACAAAAGCAGCTTCGGCATCCATCATCCAGAATTCCGTTAGGTGTTTACGTGTTTTAGATTTTTCGGCTCTAAATACAGGACCAAAATCATATACTTTACCAAGACTCATAATTCCTGCTTCGAGATAAAGCTGTCCGGATTGAGAGAGGAAAGCTGAACCCAGATCGAAATAGGGAACTTCAAAAAGTGTTGTTGTTCCTTCACTTGCGTTTGGTGTGAGTATCGGTGAATCGAACCTGTAGAAATCGTTCTTGTTCAAATACTCGCAAATTGCGTAATAAATAGTATGCCGAATCTTTAAAGCTGCATTCTGCTTTTTTGATCTAAGCCATAAATGCCTGTGAGAAAGCAGAAAATCAGCACCATGTTCCTTCTTCCCTATTGGATAATTTTCAGATATACCAATTATATTTAAATCCTTTAATTGGAATTCATAAACTCCTTTGCGTTTTGGATGCTCTTGCGGAACACCAATTATCTCAACTGATGATTCCAGAGTGATCTGTTTCACTTTTTCAAAATTTTCTTCACCCATTTCCGGTTTAAATGCCACAGCTTGAATATCTGAAAAAGCATCACGGAAAATAATAAAGCGTAATTTACTGCTGCTTTTACGGTAGTTTCTAACCCAACCGCGTAGTTTCACTTCCTCACCAATATGTTCTTTTATATCTTTTAAGGTTATTAATTTCATCTATTTCTCCCAAAATTATCTTTTTTTATTAATTTCATCTACAATCTTTAAGGCAACTTTTAAAGCTCGGGTACCGGCTCTTCCATCAACAACCGGATTTAAATCTGCTTCAATCGCATATATGAAAGACTCAAGTTCAATTGTTAGAGCATCTTTCCCGCGATCGGAAGCCTTCACCTCCACTATGTCAACGACATCTTTTGTATCAATATTCTCATATTTACCCATCATTATTTTAGGTAAAACTTTATATAAGTTTTGAGATTTTTTAATATGCTTAACACTTTTATTTTGAAAATCGATTGAAAAATATCCATCTTTTTGGAATATCCTTAACTGCCGGGAACGTTTCATGGAAATTCGGCTGGCTGTAATATTAGCAACTGCACCATCTTCAAACTCCATTCTGGCATTTGCGATATCTATACTTTTAGTCATCACACCTGCACCGCTGGCACTAATGTGTTTTACTTTGCTTTCCATAAACGAGAGAATCAAGTCAATATCGTGGATCATGAGTTCCAAAACAACAGGGATATCAGTTCCGCGTGGCGTGAACGGAGCAATGCGGTGACATTCCATAAAGATCGGATTTTTTATTTTATCCTCAACCTCTATGATAACAGGATTGAATCTTTCAATATGACCAACTTGTATTTTCAGGTTCTTTTCTTCAGCTAATTTAATGAGATCTTCAGCTTGTTGTAAAGTCTCGGTAATTGGTTTCTCAATGAATACATGAATTCCTTTCTTAAGTGCTCTCTCAGCTAATTCAAAGTGAGATATTGTTGTAACAACAATGAACAGAACATCTATTTCGTATAATAAAGAATCAAAATCTTTAAAAGATTTTACATTCAACTTAGAAGAAATTTCCTCAGCACGTTTTTTGTCTTTATCATAAAGACCTTTGAAATTACATTTTGTGCTCTTATTTAGAATCCTGGCATGATTCTGTCCAAATTGACCAACTCCAACAATTCCAACCTTTAACATCTAAACTCCTTAGAAATAACGAATAAAGTTAAATTCAAATTTTTTAGGATTTACCTCGTGTCAAGCAAAGAAATATCAACCATAAAAGTAGATGTGTTCAATTCATTTACTTAAATTGAAATGAATATACATTATTTTTCATGCGCAATAACTCTTTCTTGACACTGCATTCTTTACTAAAATGATTGTTTAAAATTTATAAATGTCTGGAGATAAAATGAATAAAGCACTTTTATTAATACTTGATGGATACGGTATCAATGAGCAGGAATATGGTAATGCTATTGCTGCTGCGAATACATCAAACCTTGATAAATTCCGCTCGCAGAATCCGGAAGGAAAACTTACGGCAAGTGGACTTGATGTGGGATTATTAGATGGTGACATGGGCAATTCGGAGGTAGGACATCTCAATATTGGAGCCGGTCGTATTGTATATCAGATGAATTCGCTTATCATGAAGAAGATCGAGGATAGATCTTTTTTCAGTAATAAAGAACTTTTGGATGCAATAACATATACTAAAACCAATAATAGCAAACTTCATCTACTAGGTCTCTTGTCTAATGGTAATGTTCACAGCAATATTAATCACATTTGGGCATTATTAAAATTTGCTAAAAAAGAAGGTCTTAAACAGGTTTATTTTCATGCATTTATGGATGGACGTGATACTTTACCAAATTCGGGAATTGGCTTTATTAAAGAATTCCAAAAGAAAGCAGAAGAAATTGGTATTGGAAAGATCGCAACCATTTCAGGAAGATATTACGCAATGGATCGTGACAACCGCTGGGATAGAATCGAAAAAGCTTATAAAGCAATTGCTCATGGAGAAGGTGAATTTTTCTCAAATCCAATTAAGGCAATGCAAGACAGTTATGAAAATGATATAACCGATGAATTTATAATTCCTAAGGTTATTACTGAAAACTCAGAGCCAATTGCAATAATCAATAATTACGATGCAGTTATTACCTTTAATTTTAGAGCAGACCGTATGAGACAGATCACTCGTGCTTTCAAGATACCTGGTTTTGATGAATTCCAAACAATAAATTTTGATAAACTTAAATTCGTGTGTTTCAATGAATATGATATAAATTTCAATGAATATGTTAGTGTTGCTTATAAACTGCCAAAATTACCAAAAATATTAGGTGAAGTCGTTTCGGTAAATGGTTTAAAACAATTAAGATTAGCCGAAACAGAGAAATATGCTCACGTAACTTTTTTCTTTAACGGTGGTGTAGAAAAGCCATTTGACAATGAAGATAGAATTTTGGTTAATTCACCCCGAGTTGCCACCTACGATCTGCAACCTGAGATGAATGCATTTGAAGTTAAGAACAAACTTATCTCAGCAATGAAAGAAGATAAATATTCCCTAATAGTAACAAATTTTGCAAATTGCGACATGGTTGGACATACAGGTATTTTTGATGCTGCAGTAAAAGCTGTAGAAGCAGTTGATAAATGTATTGGCGAAGTCATCCCAGTTGCTAAAGAAAACAATTATAATATCCTGCTTACAGCAGATCATGGAAACGCCGATAAAATGCTGGATCAAAATGGAAACAAATTCACAGCTCACAGCCTGAATAAAGTTCCAATTGTAATTTCTTTGTTAAACAATAATACAAAAGTAGCTGATGGGAAATTAGCCGATATTGCACCTACGATCTTGAAGATCATGGGAATTCCCAAACCAGTTGAAATGACGGGTAAAAGCCTTATATAATTTATAGGAATAATAAACAATGAAATCAGTTGATAGAATTGACATAAATAAGAAAAGAGCCATTCCACCAGCAACAAAACTTATATTAATGATAGCTGTTATCATTGGTTTATTATTGCATACTTGTTGGAAGAAAACTCAAGGTGATAACCTGCAAATATCTGATATTCAGCTTTCAAACATAACTCATGTAAGTTTAGATATATCTTTTACAATTGCCAGTCGTGCCAGTGTAGAACTTGAGAAATCCTTTATGATAGAGATATACACCACTTCGGGTGAATTGCTTGCGAATAAGCTTACACGTCTTACTATTCCGCCAAAAACCAGGAAGAGATATATTAAGGTTTTACAGAAATTCAATATGCCGCTTAACAATCCAGATGATATTGGCGATTTTAAAGTATATATTTATAAATAGGAATTCTTAATGAGAAAATATATATTTCTAATTTTTTTATTATTAACAATTAATCTGCTTTTTGCTGAAGAACTTAACACTACAACCATCAATAATTTAGCAAATGATCAGAAATTATCAAATGATTCGCTTTTTACAGTCCTATCCAATTGGCAGAATTATTCACAACCGGAAAGTACTGATGTTTTTTTATTGAAATACAATCAAATCAATGATTCATTAAACGCACCTTACGTGGTTTATATTCCAAAGGATTATGATTGTAGTAATAAAACTCCTCTCATCATTTATCTTCATGGTGGTGTAAGCACAAAAGATTTTCATGAAACACCTGTAGAATATGCAAAGCAGAATTATTTCACAGAATTTGCCAAAATGAATAATTGGATAATTGTCTATCCTATGGCAAACAAGGAGACTGCCTGGTGGAATTTAGTCGGAATAAATAATCTCAGATCTCAAATAAGAAAGTTAAAATCACAATACAATATCAATGATAATAGAATTTACATTTCTGGTTTTTCTGATGGCGGTTCCGGTTCATATCATCTTGCCTTAAATGCACCGAATGATTTTGTAGCATTTTATCCTCTGAATGGAATGATTTCAGTAGGAAGTGCTGTCACACAAATTCCTGTCTATCTTCCAAATTTTCAAAATCGTTTTGTTTATTCTGTTAATACTGACAAAGATGGACTTTATCCCGCCAAAAATATGCGTAATTTTATTAAACTTTCATTGGAAGCAAAAGCTAATTTATTTTATAAAGAATATTGGGGGTTCGGTCATACATTTGAATATGCTAACGAAGAGCTTCCGATATTATTTGAAAATATGAAAACTAAAATCAGAAATATTTTCAGACCTGAAATATACTGGGAAACATCTATGTTGGAATATGGAAAGTGTGACTGGCTTCAGATAACCGCAATTGATACCATGCTTACTCCAAAAGAATGGCAGAAAGAATATAATGTGGAAATTGCCGACGAAAGAGTTTCATTTGGATTTTATAACGATCGTGAATACAAAGATTATGGAACTAAAATATCTAAGATTGTTACAGAATCTGCAGCTGATTCAATGGGTTTAAAAGAAAATGATATTATCATTAAGATGGATAGTATTAAAACTGAAAATATTGGAAAATTGCTTGAATTACGAAGTGAGAAAAAACGAGGTGATAAATTTTCATTAACAATTTTACGAGCAGATAAAGAAATAGAGTTATCAGGTCAATTCCCCCAAGTTACCCACTATGATGCTTTGAATTATACAAAACGTTCGGGGGCAGTTAAAGCCGTTTATTACGGTAATCATTTCAATATAGAAACTTCAAGAATTTCTCAGGTAGCAGTATATATCCATCCTGAAATGTTAAATCTTAATATCCCTGTTGTGATTACACTAAATGGAAAAAAAGTATTCAATAAAATAGTTGAGATCGACCGTGAATTTATGATACAGAACTTCAAAGAAAACCTTGATAAGAAAGCACTTTGGGTTAATAAGATAAACCTAAATGTTAATTAAAACTATGAAATATCTATTACTATTATTATCAGTTATGCTTATTATCTTAATTTCATGTGATACAACATCACCGGAAGAACTGGATAAAAATGAGATCATTGATATCCTAGATTCGATTCAATCTAACTTCAATTTTGATGATCTGGACGGAATTATGCAATATTACCATCCGTTATTCTCTCATAATGGAGACGACTATGATTTTGAGAGGATCAGATGGGAGATCAGGTTAAATGATTATGATGAATTGGTTTTTGAAGATATTGAAATCACATTAAATGGTAATTCTGCACGAGCTTATTTTTTAATGCATCTGGATGAAACAATTACTGATGAGCCATCAAATGAAAATGGAGACATTTCTTATTTTTATTATGAATTTGGAGACTGGAAATTGTGTGGTAAAGATTTTGTTGTTTTACCTTAAATCTTTTATTAAGTAGGAAATTGTAAAAGATTAAAATTAAGACGATATAAATAAAATAACACCCAGCCTGATGATTAATCAAGCTGGGTATATTCTACTATTTAAGTAACAGCATTTTCTTTGTTGTTTCTGTTTTACCATTTACGTTCAATTTATAGAAATAAACACCTGAACTAACGGATTCACTTGATTCATTGTTTCCATTCCAAGTAACATAGTGTTCACCTCCTTTCATTTTTTGGTTGGTTAATTTTTTTACTAACCTTCCTTTGATATCATAAATATTTAATTCAACAAATCCTGATTCAATAATTGAAAACTTAATTGTTGTTTGAGGATTAAAAGGATTTGGGTAATTCTGCAAAGATAATTGTCTAATTTCCGGTAAAATAACATTTCCAGTATTTAATGTAATATTTTCACCAAACCAAACACCATCCCCATGGGTAGCAACATAAACTTTATTCTCCTCTAAAACAGGAATAAAATCCAAGGTGCGTTTTTCATAATTTCCTTCTAATACAAACCAGTTTACCCCTGCATCAGTACTATAATGAATGCCATCGTTTGGAGTACAATAAAACATATTATCAGGATTATCTTTATCAAAGATTAAATTAACTATTGCCGGAACAGGAACAGCCCAATTTGTATATGTATCCAAAACCTGGAAGGTTTCACCCCAATCATAAGAGACTTTTAATGTGTTTCTATTTGAATAATAAATTGTATTTGAGTTTTGAGGATGAATACCAATAATTTCATCAGAAAAAATTAAATGTTCCCATGTATCTCCACCATCGACACTGCGATAATTAGCATAATATAGGGTGCCGGGATAGTTTGGATCAATTGTAATCATCGGATAATTTGGACCATCGGTCCCAAGTATTAAATTCCAAGATTCGCCTTGATTTTCTGTTTTAAAAACATAATATCCCCAGGCATCAGTAGAAGTCACATAAATAATATTAGTATTATGTAAATTAATTGCTATATCAAGAATGATTCCTATAACATTATGACGGATATCTTCAAATGTATTGCCACCATCAAAACTGCGCATTAAGTTTTGGCCGCCATAATACAGGGTATCCGGATGTTGCGGATCATATTTAACAGAACTTATAGATTCTTCATTTTCCTGCTGCCAGGAAATACATCCATCTGTACTTTTCCATAAACCCTGGTATCCACCGGCATAAACAATATTGGGATTTCCCGGATGTGATTCTATTTCCTTTATATAAGAATTAAATATGTTTGAGTTTTTTAACCTGCAGTTAAGTCCACCATCGTTAGATTTATATATGCCACAAGATGTTCCAAAATAAATATTATTTATACTTTCTCTATTGGCTTCACAACGATTATGCAGACTAACTCCTCTTCCGGCGCATAATGAATCTATATATATCCAAGTATTACCATTATTACTACTTTTCTTTACATTCCCTGCTATTGTATTCTCAAATCCTTCTGCTACATATAAATTATATTCTATGTCAGCATACAAACTAGTTTGCCATAATTCATAATTAGGTATCCAAGTATAACCTCCGTCAATTGAAGAAGCTAAAAGAATATCCATGTATCCTGTAACTATTATGCACCACATATTTAGATTATTTTCAGGATTTATTGATAGGTCATAAAATGTATATTCGTCGGATAATATTTGCCATTCATTACCACCATCTGTACTTTCCATAATTCCCCACGAAAAATATGGCTCACCAGCACTGCCAATCCCAACATATAGATGTTCTTCATTACCTGGTTCATTAGTAATGAAAGTTATATGATAAGTGTCTCCATTAGGTACACTTTCAATTAATTCCCAGTTATTTCCACCATCGATAGCATGATACAATCCACCATTTTCCAATGGCAAATACCCATAATTATGGTTTCCAGCACCAATAAAAAGCTCATCAGGATTATCCTCGTTTATATGAATATAATCGACATCGAGAGAATCGTGTAAGGTTTCATCGGTTTGCTGCCAACTTATTCCACCATTATTGCTCTCAAATAGTCCTCTCCCGCCTGTTCCAATCCAGAGATGTTCAGCGTTTATGGGATCAATTGCAATTGATTGAATAGGATAATGATCACCATACCACCAGCAAGGTGTGATTGGCACATTATCAAGAGAATCTTCCCAGGTTGGTAAATTTTCAATCGAACAATGAATCCAATTTTCAGCTGAATTTATACTTTTATAGATACCATCACAATAAGTTCCAACATAAATAACACTTGTATCTGAAGGAGCTATTGCCAGGGAAATAACATGCGCAGAATATGGACCGTTTTTACTCCATTCTTGTGCAGTAAGAGTTGTAAATAATAAAAGGATTAAAATTAGGGTAGCGTAAAGATAACTGTGGCTAATTAATAAATTTTTCATGGTAACCTTTAAACCAGATATTATGGACAACCAGTTCAGCACTGATGTCTTTGATAATCCGTATCGACTTCCTACCTCTTGAAGAAAATTTTTAGTTAAAACAAAATCAAGCACGGCTCATCTTTTCAAATTATCACTCGTTCGCTTGCGGATTCTTTTACCAAAATGTGTAAAACTTGTTCCACATTCTTTACAAAAAAACCTTTGTGTTTTACGTTTTACTTTTCCGCGAACAGTTAATATTCTACTATATATAAAACCGTTCTTTTTTGTGTTAAAACTACTGCAATTTGGACATCGTTTTTTTTCTTTATACTCATGACACGAGT